>CAIUKU010000193.1 GCA_903899825.1 uncultured Bacteroidales bacterium
AAAAAAATATTTTATAATCAAACTTCAGTAATTTGATTAATTTTGTTCATCTATACATATTTATATTTTTATATAACAATAAACAATTAAACAGTACTTTATGTTTAAAAAGTATTTCATTTTCCTATCAATACTGGTATATACAACCCTAAGCTATGCACAAAAAAAAGATAAAAGCGAAGCAGATAAAGTGTATGCAAAAGAGTTATTCGTTAATCAGAATTATAAAAAAGCCCTCAATGAATACATCCTCTTATTGAAAACAGACAGTACAAATTTAACGTATAAACACAATATCGCCTTGTGTTATATAAACCTGAATATCGAAAAACTCCAAGCAATAAAATTACTCGAAAGTATTATCAGACAACCAAAATACGATCCGAATGCCTGTTACGATTTAGCATTGGTTTATCATAGAATGAACCGTTTTGAGGATGCAATTAAGTACTACCGCATATTTATTGCATTGATAAATAATAAGGACAAAAACTATATTCCTGCTACCCGACAAATCGAAATGTGCGAAAATGCAAAAATCCTGATTGAAAAGCCAATTAATATTAGTTTTGAAAGTTTAGGGAATGAAATTAATACTATGGGTCCCGATTTCAGACCTTTTATTTCAAGTGATGAAAATTTTTTGGTTTTTACATCTAAAAGACCCGGAAATATTGGTAGTTTAATAGAATTTGATGGTTTTAATACCGCTGATATTTTTTCCTGTAATTACGAGAATAGATGGGGGAAACCTAAACGCTTACCTACAATTATTAATTCACCACTTTCTGAGGATTGTACCGGTTTAACAGCGGATGGGAATACCTTGGTTATACATTACGATAATGAAAAATTTATGGGTGATATTATGGTATCTGATTTGAAGGGGAAAAGTTTTTTACGACCCTTAAATGCTAGTCCTGTTATTAATTCTGATAAAGTGGAGTCTGCAGCCTGCCTTACTCCAGATAAACAAACCATGTTTTTTGCCAGTAATCGCGAAGGAGGGGAAGGAGCCAAAGATTTGTATTATTCACGAAAATTGCCTTCGGGTGATTGGTCGGAAGCAATAAATTTAGGATCTAATATCAATACGCTATACGATGAGAATTTTCCTTATATCTCAACGGATGGAGAAACCCTTTACTTTTGTTCTGTTGGTCATAACAGTATGGGAGGCTATGATATTTTCAAAGCAAAATGGGATAAAGATGCTTATACATTCTCCAAACCTGAAAATTTAGGGTTTCCTCTTAATACTTCTGACGACGAAAGAACCATTTCATTTACCAAATCGGGAAGATATGCTTATATGGATGCGATTAAAAAAGATGGAATGGGTGAAAGCGATATTTACAAAATTACTTTTAATGACATACCTCCTGCTTATACTATTGTTTCAGGAAAAATAAGCCTTGGGGATACTACTCTGTCCGAAATATCTACGATTGACACTTCCTTAATCTCAGAAAATATTAAGATTACTGTAATTGACAAAAAGACAAAATTGCCTATAGGTAAATTTCTTCCCAATAAAATTTCGGCTAAATATCTTGTAATTTTGCTTCCGGGTGAATATATTTTTAAATTTGAAGGGAAAAATATAAATGATCTTGAATTTGAATTAAACATTCCTGACAGAGAAAGTACTGAAAAAGAATTATACAAAGACATATTATTAACACAAAATAAACTATAAATGGAATTAAACCTGAGCCGCCCTTTGGCAATATTTGATTTGGAAACTACTGGTGTAAATGTTGGAACCGACAGAATTGTAGAAATCTGCATTTTGAGAGCCAATGTAAATGGGACCAAAGATATTAAGACAATGCTTATCAATCCGACCATTCCTATTCCTGCAGAAGCAACAGCCATACATCATATTACAGATGACGATGTTAAGGACAAGCCAACTTTTGCTCAGGTTGCCGGTGAATTGAATCATTTTCTGCAGAATTGTGATCTGGCAGGCTTTAATTCCAATAAATTTGATATTCCTTTGCTGGTAGAAGAATTCCTACGTGCAGATGTTGATTTTGAATTAAAACATCGCAGATTTGTAGATGTAATGAATATTTTTCATAAAATGGAACCCCGCAATTTATCGGCTGCCTACAAATTTTATTGCAATGCCAGCCTCGAAAATGCGCACAGTGCCGAAGCTGATACCGTTGCAACTTACGAAATCCTAAAAGCACAGCTCGACAGATACGAAAATGTAGAATATAAGGATTTTAAAGGTAATAAGTTGGTGCCTGTCATAAATGATGTCAAGGCTTTGCACGATTTTTCCTATCACAATAAAAATGCCGATTTGGCAGGCCATATAGTTTTCGACGATAAGAATGTAGAAGTTTTTAATTTTGGTAAAAATAAAGGGAGATCAGTAGAAGCCGTATTCAAAACAGAACCTTCCTATTATGACTGGATGATGAAAAGCCAGTTTCCACTGATGACCAAAAAAGTAATTACAGCCATCAAATTAAGAGGGTTTAATAATAACGCAGTCAACATTAGTCTATAGAACAATAAGCCTTATAGCAGTTTAATTTAAAGAATAAGAAAATGAAGATAATTTGTATAGGACGAAACTATGCCGAACATGCCAAAGAACTCAACAGTCCCTTGCCAGCCGAGCCTGTTTTCTTTTTAAAACCCGATACTTGCCTGCTGCCAAGAAACCAGGCATTCTTTTATCCTGAATTTTCTAAGGATATTCAGTATGAAACCGAACTGGTTATTAAAATAAACAAAGTCGGAAAGCACATCCAGCCAAAATTTGCCCATACTTATTACGATGAAATCGGGATTGGTATCGACTTTACAGCCCGCGATTTACAGCAAAAATGTAAAGAAAAGGGTTTACCATGGGAAATCTGTAAAGCATTTGATAATGCTGCTCCTTTGGGTAAATTTGTCGATAAAAATATTTTTAGCGATATGCAAAATATTGATTTTCATCTTGAAATCAATGGAAAAACCGTTCAACAAGGAAATTCTAAAGATATGATTTTTAGTTTTGATACCATCATTGCTTATGTTTCACAGTTTATTACCCTTAAAATCGGCGATTTAATTTTTACCGGAACTCCGGCTGGTGTCGGTCCCGTCAAAATCAATGATCAATTACGGGCTTTTATAGGAGAAGAATTTTTGCTGAAAGTGGATGTAAGATAATTTGAAAATTAGGTAATTTGAAAATTTGAAAATTGATTGAAAAAAGAACACTTATTCTTATCATTAATCAAACGGTAGATATAATATAATTGGTAGACAATTAGCAAATTGATAATTACACAAAACTTTTTTTACTTTAAAAACTTTACAACTCAAACATGTCTTTATTACTGATAAAAAACGGAACTGTCGTTAATGCAAACGATAAATTTGAGGCGGATGTGCTGCTTGAAGATGACAAAATTATTCGTATTGAGAAAAGCATTGTTTTATCCGAAGTTTCGGTGAAAGTAATAGATGCAATGGGCAAATATATTATTCCGGGTGGCATTGATCCTCATGTACATCTCGATTTACCCACTCCTGCCGGAAATTCAAGCGATGATTTCTATTCAGGCAGCAGAGCTGCTTTGGCTGGAGGTACCACAACAATTATTGATTTTGTTACACCTTCTCACGGAGAATCTCTGATAAAAGCATTGCACAAAAGAAAAGAAGTTGCTGCCACATCTTGCATTGATTATGCATTGCATGTAGGGATATGCTGGTGGGATGCCTCTCTGGCTGCTGAAATTGAATATTGCATTAAACACAAAGGAATTACTTCCTTTAAAACCTATCTGGCTTACAAGGGAAGTATCGGCATAACTTACGATGAATTGTATGATGTGATGAAAGTAGTAGCCAGATTCAATGCAACAGTGACAGTTCATTGTGAAGACGGGGATAAAGTAGCTGCCAATCAGCAGCAATTTTTCAGAGAAGGGAAAACAAGCGTCCGTTTTCATGCACTTTCTAGACCAGCCGAAGTAGAAGCCGATGCCGTGGAAAAAGTATTGCAGATGGCAGCTGCAACAGAATGTAAAGTCTATCTGGTTCACATTTCTGCTGCAAAATCTATGGATATTATTCATCGATACAATAATAAAAAGCTAAGGGTGGAAACCTGCCCTCACTACCTGGTTTTAAATGAAAAAGTGTATGATAGTGATAATTTTGAAACGGCTAAATATGTGATGAGTCCACCTTTGCGTTCCGAAAAAGACAATGAAGTCCTCTGGCAGCAATTGGCAGCAAATCATATTGATACTGTTGCCACTGATCATTGTCCGTTTAATCTGATCGGACAAAAAGATGCCGGCAGACATAATTTTATCAGAATACCTAATGGTGCCGGAAGTATAGAATACAGAACTTCATTATTATTTACTTATGGCGTTTTAAGCGGTAAAATCAGCCTCTGCCAATGGGTTGCACTTACTTCCGGCAATGCAGCCGGAATATTCGGAATTTCAAACACCAAAGGAAGTATTGAAGTTGGAAAAGATGCAGATATTGTTATCTGGAACCCGGATAAAGAAAAGGTGATAAGTATTGAAAACCAGTTTCAGCATTGCGACAGCAATATCTATGAAGGATTTCAGTTGAAAGGACTTCCCGAAACTGTTATTTTCAAAGGAAAGATAGATTTTGTATATGATTAATTATTTACTGATGGCTTAAAGGGAGAATTTCTTTATAGGAAAATTTAATAAATATTCATGGAAAACCCGTCGGTATGAGTCAAAATCACCAATTTTCACTAATTTAGCACTCAGATAATTTCAAAGTTAACCTGATGGGTTTAGCCAATTAATTTTCAAATTTTCAAATTCAAAAAATTTCAAATTAACCAATCACCAAATCCAATGCGCATAGACATCATCACCATATTTCCCGAAATGTTTGACGGTGCTTTCAATCATTCAATCGTAAAAAGGGCACAGCAAAAGGGACATGTAGAAATCCATCTGCATCAGTTGCGCGATTATTCTACCAATAAGCACAACAACATCGATGACGCTCCCTTTGCCGGTGGTGCAGGTATGGTAATGATGATAGAACCTGTAGCACTTTGTATTGAAAAATTAAAATCAGAACGCGAATATGACGAGGTCATATATACCAGTCCAGATGGTGTATTACTGAACCAGAAAGTGGCCAATAATATTTCTATGCTGAAGAATATCATTATTTTATGCGGACACTATAAGGGTATAGACGAAAGAATACGAGAACATTATATAACTTCTGAAATATCCATTGGTAATTATGTTTTGTCAGGAGGTGAACTGGCAGCAGCTGTAATCACAGATGCAGTTATTCGTTTAATTCCCGGAGTATTAAATGATGAAACATCTGCCTTGTCCGATTCTTTTCAGGATGATTTGGTTTCACCACCTGTGTATACCCGCCCTGCCGAATTCAATGGTTGGAAAGTACCCGATATCCTATTGAGCGGCAACGAAAAACTCATTAATCAATGGAAACACGAACAGTCTGTATTGCGAACAAGAGAAAGAAGGCCGGAGATGCTGGGGGAGTAGTTAGTGGATAATGAGTTAATGGTTATTAAGTTATTGGGTTATTTGTCAAAAGTATTATTTCGAAAAAATTTGATTATAACTCAATTTTCTTTATCATTTCATGAACGATAGGAATATCGGATTCAATAGTTTTCCATACGACATCAATATCAACACCCATATAATCATGTATCAGCTTATCTCTCATTCCTGCCATTTCTTTCCAGGGGATTTCAAAATATGATTGCTTCAAATTATCTGAAATTTTTTTGTTGCTTCTCCAATAATTTCAATGTTTCTTATTACTGCATCTTGTATCAGTTCATTTTGAGCAAAATCGTCTTTGGATAAACAATAGGTATATTCTTTTATCCTCCTGATACTATCGAGTATATGATCAACGTATACTAAATCATCTTTCATTTATATATAATGTTTATTTACTGAAATTGGCCATTTCAAGCCTGATATATTATTTGTAAATCTTTTTCAATATTTAATTTAATTCTCTCATTCTTAATGGATGCTGTTGTAATCAAATCAACTTTTATTCCGAGTTGTTGGGAAAGTTCGTTTTCAATTCGAATAAGTTGAAGCAATGAAAGTGTCTCCTTAAATTTTACCAAAATATCTATGTCGCTTTGCAAGGTATTTTCATTACGGGAATAAGATCCAAACAAAGCAATCATTTCTGGATTGAAATTCATCAGATAGGATACAATAATATTGTTTATGCTGAGATTTCCGTTCATTTTTGTATTTATTTTTATACTACAAAAGTAAATTTTATTTTACAAATTCAATCTTTTTTTCAATCTATTTTAATTGAAAAAACTGAATAAGCAATCTGATGAATTCAAAGACTGGAAAGTAACAGAAGTTCTCTTAAGCGGCAACGAAAAACTCATTAATCAATGGAAACACGAACAGTCTGTGTTGCGAACAAGAGAAAGAAGGTCGGAGATGCTGGGGGAGTAGTTAATACAAATAGGGTTATAGTATTTGCAGGAAATATAATTTCTTTGTAAAAATTTAAAATTTAAAATATATCTTTGCAGAAAAAAGGAAATTGATTAAAAGGATAACGGCTATATTTTCAATATCATTTGCTACAATTATTTTGCTGGCACACGCTGTTATTCCACATCATCACAGTGATGGTATACCTGTAATTTCAAATCATGAAAAGCACAGGCAAATCGATGAAAATTATTGCGAATGTGATAATCATGATAAAAATCAGGATGCTAATCATGAATATGCATCTTGTGTTTTAAAAATCACATTTTATTCTGAATCAAAAACCAAAAGAACTGATTTTAAATCTAAAGATAATTTTAAAAAGCAGCATCTTTTTCAGGATGTATTTTTTAGTGCAAATTTATCAAAATTTAAAACTCCACTTCTTACTTTATTTAAACCACCTCCAGAGATTAAATATATTTATTTAATACAATTTAAACGAGGTAATGGTTTACGTGCTCCGCCTTTAACTTAATACTTTTTTCATTTATGCTTTTCTAAGGCTCGTCAGCTTTTTAGAATAGCATTTTTCACCTTACAATACCATTTTTTAAATTTAATACTATTTTCAATGAAAAAGAAATTATTCCTTTTTGCATTACTTATTACTATATTTGTAAGTTGCAAAAACAAAGATGAAAAAAAACAAAACGAACATACCGAAGAAGCTAAAATTCAGTTAACAGGATATAGTGAAGATTTTGAGCTTTTTGCAGAAGCAGATCCTTTTGTTGCAGGCAAACCTTCAGGTATTCTATCTCATTTTTCACATCTGCCAAGTTTTAAAGCTCTGGAAACAGGCAGTGTTACTATACATTTAATTATAGGTGATAAAGATGTTTTTCAAAAATTAGAAAAACCTACGCGTAAAGGTATTTATAAATTTGAATTAAAACCTGAAACAGCTGGTTCAGGGAAAATAGTTTATGATATAAATATTAACAACAAAGAATATAAATTAGAAATACCAAACGTAACTGTTTATTCAAATAAAGAAACAGCTGATGATAGTGCCAAAAGTATTGTTGTTTCAAAAACAAACACAACTGTATTTACAAAGGAGCAATCATGGAAAATAGAATTTGCTACAGCATACCCTGATGTTGAATCATTTGGACAGGTAATAAAAACAACAGCTCAGGTTCAATCAACAATTGGAGATGAACAAATTGTTATTTCAAAAGCCAGTGGGATTGTTTTATATTCAGGTCCTAATATACTGGAAGGTCAGAATGTTACAAAAGGTCAAAAACTATTTAGTATTTCAAGCAGTGGAATTGCTGAAAACAATTTATCTGTTAGGTTCTCTGAGGCGAGTAACAATTATACCAAAGCAAAAGCAGACTATGACAGGGTAAAAGAACTGGTAAAAGACAAAATTGTTTCAGATAAAGAATTGTTAATTGCTAAAAATCAGTATGAAAATACTAAAGCAATTTATGATAATTTAAGTAATAATTTTAATATAAACGGACAAAACATAGTAAGTCCAATAAATGGTTTTGTGAAACAAATTCACGTTAAGAATGGTCAATATGTTGAAATTGGTCAACCAATTGCTACTATTTCACAAAACAAAACACTTATGCTTCGAGCAGAAGTTCAACAAAAATATGCTCCGATTTTGGGCACAATTAATTCGGCTACTATCAGAAATTTGCAGGATAATCAAGCATATTCACTTGAACAATTAAATGGTAAAGTTTTATCTTTCGGTCAATCATCTAACAATGATAATTATCTGATTCCATTAAATATTCAAATTGACAATAAAGGTAGTTTTATACCAGGTAGTTTTATTGAGTTGTATCTGAAAACTATTACCAATACTCAGGCTTTAACTGTTCCCAATTTTGCATTAATAGAAGAACAAGGGATTTATTTTGTATTTGTACAAATTAATCCTGAACTTTTTGAAAAGAAAGAAGTGAAAATTGGAGCAACTGATGGTTTGAAAACCGAAATAATAAATGGTATATCAAAAACAGATCGTATAGTTTCAAAAGGTGCAATACTTATCAAGCTTGCACAAGCCACAGGTACTTTAGATGCTCATTCTGGACACAATCATTAAAAAAAAGAAACTATGTTAAACAATATTATAAAGTTTTCGCTTAACAACAAGTTTTTTATATTGTTGTGTGCAGTTGCATTGATGGTTATAGGAATACGAACGGCAAACAATATGGATGTTGATGTTTTTCCTGACCTTACTGCTCCTACTGTTGTTGTAATGACTGATGCTCATGGAATGGCTTCGGAAGAAGTGGAACGATTGGTAACTTTTCCTATAGAAACAGCAATGAATGGTGCAACGGATGTTAGAAGAGTCCGTTCAGCATCATCACAGGGTTTTTCATTTGTTTGGGTTGAATTTGACTGGGGAACTGATATTTTTAAAGCCCGTCAGATTGTAAGTGAGAAACTAATCACTGTTAATAGTGTAATGCCTTTGGGTGTCGGACAGCCAACACTTGCGCCACAGTCGAGTATAATGGGAGAGATGTTTTTTATAGGCATACAGGCTGATAGTACCAGTTTGATGGATTTACGAACAATTGCCGACTGGAATGTTAAACCGATGCTTTTAGCAACAGGTGGCGTTTCACAGGTTACAATTATCGGTGGCGAATATAAACAATATCAAATACTGGCCAATCCAATGAAAATGAAATATTATAATGTTTCAATGATTGAACTGGCTGATGTATGTAAAGGAATCAGTCAAAATTCGTCAGGTGGTGCCGTTAGACAATATGGCAATGAATATGTAGTAAGAGGTATGGCCAGAACATCTGATGTTTTATCATTAGGCAATTCTTTTATCAAATTTCTAAATGGTAAACCTATCAGAGTTAATGATATTGCAGAAGTAAAGATAGGAAGTGCAGTTAAAATGGGTTATGCATCTGAAAATGCTAAACCTGCAGTAATTCTTTCAATATCGAAACAACCTAATTCAAATACAGTAGATTTAACAAACCGAATTGAAACCAATCTTGCTACACTTAAAAAAACACTACCTCCTGATGTAAAATTAGATACTAAAATATTCAGACAAGCTGATTTTATAGAAACTTCTGTAAGTAATGTGCAAAAAGCATTGCTTGAAGGTGCAATATTTGTTATTATTATTCTTTTCTTATTTCTTGGAAGTTTTCGTACCACAATTATTTCATTACTTGCAATACCAATTTCTTTGCTGGGAGCTATTATTGTAATGAATCTCTTAGGATTGAATATAAATACAATGAGTTTGGGAGGAATGGCTATTGCTATTGGTGTACTGGTTGATGATGCAATTATAAATGTGGAGAATGCCTATAAGCGGCTACGGCAAAACCGACTACTTTCAAAAGAACACCGTAAAACATCATTTAATGTAGTATTTGAAGCTTCAAAAGAAATGCAGGCATCTATACTTAATGCTACATTAATAATCATCGTTGCATTTATTCCTTTGTTTTTTCTTTCGGGAATGGAAGGTCGAATGTTAATACCATTGGGAATTGCATTTATTGTTTCATTATTTATCTCGCTGGTTGTTGCTATGACACTTACACCTCTGTTATGCAGAATGTTACTTTCGGATGAAAAATATCTGGCAAAAAATGAAAAGGATAAATGGCTAACCAGTAAACTTACTTTTTATTATCAGAAATCGCTTGAATGGACATTGAAACATAAAAGGATAGTGGTTTTTTCGTCACTGGGGTTATTTTTTATTTCGCTAATCTTATTTTCATCAATGGGAAGAAGTTTTCTTCCTGAATTTAATGAAGGCTCACTTACGTTGTCTGTGGTTTGCAAACCAGGTAGTTCATTAGAAGAAAGTAACCGTTTGGGAAATCTGGTAGAAACTGAATTGCTTTCAATACCTGAAGTAAAAAGTACATCCAGAAGAACAGGACGTGGTGAACTGGATGAGCATTCTCAAACTGTAAACAGTGCAGAAGTTGATGTGAATTTTACACTGAAAGACCGCAAACGTGATGAGTTTATGGCTGATGTACGGAAAAAAATTGCTGGTATTCCTGGTATAGCTGCTACAGTAGGGCAACCACTCGGACACAGAATAGATCACATGATTTCGGGTACAAGGGCTAATATAGCGATTAAAGTATTTGGCACTGACCTGAATAAAATGTTTGCCATCGGAAATCAGATTAAAGCTGAAATTTCAAGTATTGAAGGACTGGTAGATGTGAATGTAGATCAACAAGTTGAAATACCGCAGATTCAGATACGTGCAAACCGTGAAATGTTGGCAAAATATGGAATAACTATAGAACAATTCAATGAATTTGTTGATATTTCTTTTGGTGGTGAAAAATTATCAGATATATACGAAGGTCAACGAAGGTTTGACCTTGTTTTGCGTTTGAATAAAGATTTTACTGAGAATATAGAAGGAATCCGTTCTGCTTTAATAGATACCTACGACGGCAAAAAAGTACCATTAGAACAAGTTGCAGATGTTGTTTCTGTGACAGGGCCAAGTGGTATCAGCAGAGAGAATGTTCAACGTAAAGTTGTTGTATCTGCCAATGTTTCAGGACGAGATATTAAAAGTGTAGTGAAAGACATTCAAACCAATGTGAATGCTAAAATATTATTACCAGAAGGGTATCGTGTTGAATATGGTGGTCAGTTTGAAAGTGAAGAAAAAGCATCAAAAACTTTACTTCTGACATCCATTTTAGCAATTCTGATAATCTTCGCATTGCTATTTCAGGAGTTTAAAGATTTCAAATTAGCAGGTGTAGTATTACTTAATTTACCTTTAGCTTTGATAGGTGGTGTATTTTCTATTTATTTTACTTCAGGTGTTTTAAGTATTCCCGCAATTATAGGTTTTATAACACTTTTTGGTATTGCTACACGAAATGGTATTCTTCTAATTACAAATTACCAAAGACTGCAACATCAGGGAATATCATTACACGAAACAGTTACAAAAGGTTCATCAGATCGATTGAATGCAATTTTGATGACGGCTTTAACAGCGGCGCTTGCACTTATACCCCTTGCTTTAAGAGGCGATTTGTCAGGGAATGAAATTCAAAGCCCAATGGCAAAAGTAATTTTAGGTGGTTTGCTTACTTCAACATTGCTCAATATTTATATTGTACCAATTGTTTACAGTATTTTATATAAACGTAATATCATTAATATAAAAAATCAATGAAAAGAATCATAATATATATCAGTATGCTGTTTTTTTCTTCCAATCTTTTTTCGCAAAACATAATAGATAAGGTTCTGGCGGAAGTAGAAAAGAATAATAAAACGCTTGCAGCATTGCGAAATAGTGCTGATGCTGAAAAGTTAGCTAATAAAACAGGCATTTACCTGAAAAATCCTGAAGTAGAATTTAACTATTTGTGGGGAAATCCTACTGTAATTGGTAATCGTACCGATATAAGTATAAGGCAATCGTTTGATTTCCCCCTTGCTTACAGTTATAAAAGTGAGATTTCTAACTTCAAGAATGAGCAGGTAGAACTTGAATATATTAAGCAAAAGAAAGCAGTTTTTTTTCAAACCCGATTAATTTGCATTGATCTGTTATATTCAAATGCTATAATTACCGAACTTCAAAAAAGGATTAAAAATGCTCAAAGTATTGCTAAATCTTATCAATCAAAATTTGAAGCCGGAGAATCAAACATTCTGGATTATAATAAATCAGAAATGAGTTTATTGAGTTTATCGAATGAGCTGGAATTAAAAGTGATTGAAAAAAATACATTATTATCGGAACTTATTCGTATGAATGGAGGTGTTTTTGTCGAATTTAATGAAAGCCAATTTTTAGTACCAGTAATACAATCTGATTTTGAACAATGGTATTTACAGGCTGAATTTAAAAACCCTGTACTGAATTGGCTGAAAAAAGAGATTGAAATCAGCAATAAACAGATAAGTTTGAATAAAGCCATGAGTATGCCAAAATTTCAAACCGGTTTTATGAGTGAAAAAGTTATCGGACAAAATTTTCAGGGAATTACATTAGGTTTAAGTTTACCTTTATGGGAAAATAAAAATACCGTAAAATCTGCCAAAGCTAAATCAGTTGCAATTCAAAGTGTTGTAGATGACAACAAGCAGCAGTTCTACAATCAGCTAAAATCATTACATGCTAAAGCTACCGGATTGCAAAAGAATATTAATGAATATCGTTTGAGTTTGAATAAATTTGATAATTCGGTGTTCTTATATAAGGCATTAAATAAAGGTGAAATTTCGCTGATTGATTACATTTTTGAGCTATCAATTTATTACGGGAATGTAAGCAAATTGCTTGAATTAGAAAAAGATTTGAATAAAACATTTGCTGAGTTAAATCAATTCATGTAATTAATTTGTTATAAAAGCACACACTTTTAAAATTCTAACAATGTTATTTAATAATTCTTAGTTTTAATAGTGTGTGCTTTTTACTTTCTATCTGGAAATGACATTAGAAATCAGATATTTCTTTTAACAAAAACTACTCTTTAAAATGATGACAATTAATGAAAAGCATTATCAGCACGATCACAATCATGAACCTGATCATAGCAAAAAGCATGAACAACATACAAGATGGGTTGTTTACCTTACAGCAATAACTATGGTTGTTGAAATTGTTTATGGTTACTGGACAAATTCAATGGCACTGCTGGCAGATGGTTATCACATGGCTTCACATGTTTTTGCTTTAAGTCTGGCTTGGGTTGCTTATGTCGTTTCACGTAAATTTTCACAAACAAATTCATACGCTTTTAGTAAAAACAAACTTCTTGCTCTATCAGGGTTTACTAGTGCTATCATTTTACAAGTTATTGCTATTGTTATGGCTGTTCAAGCATTTGACAGATTAATGCATCCATTGACAATTAAATTCAGTGAAGCAATTATAGTTGCTGTAATCGGGCTTGCAGTAAACATATTAAGTGCATTATTTCTTCATCAGGGGCATGAGCATCATGATCATAATATACGATCTGCATATCTGCATGTGCTGGCAGATGGCTTAACGAGTGTAACAGCCATTATCGCCTTAACTGCGGGAATGTTTTACAATCTATACTCATTGGATAGTATAAGTGGAATCATAAGTTCATTAGTAATAACAAAGTGGTCATTTGAGTTAATAAAGGGTTCAGGTAAAGAACTTATTGATTTTAACTATAAGAAGAACTGATTATACGCTTTTTACTTAAGTCATATCAGTAAACAAAATATTATATTTTACACATTTTTTAGTACTTTTGCATTCAACTATTTATTATTAAAATGGCATTAAATATTTTTATAACTTTTTTACTTGTTTTTTTAAATGGTTTTTTTGTTGCAGCAGAATTTGCAATTGTTAAAGTCAGATCTTCACAATTAGAAATAAAGATTAAAGAAGGCAATAGAATTGCAATTCTTTCAAAGCACATTGTTATGCACCTTGATGGTTATTTGGCAGCTACCCAGCTGGGCATAACATTGGCAAGTTTAGGTTTAGGATGGATTGGTGAGCCTGTTGTATCAAAAATTATTATAAAAATAATGTATTTCTTTGGGTTTGCAGAAAATGCAGAATTAGCCCATAATATTGCATTACCAGTTGCTTTTGGTATAATTACAATATTACACATTGTATTTGGTGAACTTGCTCCAAAATCGATAGCACTTCAACGCACTGAAAAAACTACATTGCTGATTGCCTATCCTCTGCAGTTCTTTTTTCTTATATTTAAGCCGGTTATCTGGATGTTAAATGGCATCGCAAATTTTATACTCAAATTAATTGGCGTTACAACTGTGCATGGTGCTGATGTCCATAGCAGCGAGGAATTACAATATTTGGTTAAACAGGGGCAAAAAAGTGGCGAAATTGATGCAGCAGAGTATAAAATTATTAAAAATGCGTTTCAATTTTCGGAGCAAAATGCCAAACAAATTATGGTTCCAAGAACTCAGGTTTTTGCTATAGATATTAATGATTTTGACGAATCAAAGCTTGATAAAATATTAGAAGAAAACTATACCAGGATCCCTTGTTTTGAAGATAATTTAGACAATGTAGTTGGAATTGTTAATATAAAAGATATTTTAATTTCAATGCAAAAAAAAGAGACTGTCAATATTCGTAGTATATTGCGCAAAGTTCTTATTGTACCCAATTCAAAAAGCATTGGTCAACTTTTAAATGAGTTTCAGCTTAAACACCAGCAAATGGCTTTGGTTGTTGATGAATATGGTGGTACTGAAGGTATCATTACAATGGAAGATATACTTGAGGAACTGGTTGGCGAAATTCAGGATGAGTATGATAATGAAACCCCATTTGTTGAAAAAGTCGGGGATAAAACATACAATGTCTTAGCATCTTCTACTCTTGACGATATTAATGAGTTATTACCTCATGAAATTCAGAAAAATGACCAATATGAAACACTGGCCGGCTACCTTATTTTAAAATTCGAAAGAATACCAAATGTAAAAGAAAAAATATGCTTTGATAATTATGAATTTACTATTCTTACAAAAAATAAAAGGACTATAGGATTAGTACAATTATTTGATTTATCAGAAAATCAATTAACTGAATAATAAGTAGCAAAAGTATTATAAGATTTTTTGGTTTAAAATGGCGCTATCATTAGTGTTGGATGTAAGTATATTTAATAAAATACTTATCTAATATATTGCCTTAAAAATAGCTAATTCCTTATCAGTTCTGTTGCTATCCAAAGCAATAATAAAATGAGTGGATAATTATGCCTTGACATCCCTATCAATATGGCTTTTGGATTTTCTATAGATAATACCGAAATGAAATATGCAGTAGTCCAATTCACTATCGTTCTTGTAACTACTTGCCTAACGGCAATCAGGTAACATATTTCTGATCGGCATTATACCATTTACTATTGAACTAATTTATAAATCATTCTGTTATAAAGTATAGACTTAATTAATAATGATAGTGAATACAAGAATTTATTTAAACTCCCGAAATTGATGCAGATGTATTCAATATATACACTAAAGCTTTAATTTCGAATGAAATAGTTAGAAATGAATGGGATGCTTTTGTAAGAAACAAATCTGTTTTGAACTAAAATAGCTTGCATTCAATTTTAGAGTGTTAAACTCATCCTTTTTAAGATTTATTGTTCATCAAAATTATCTCAACAGTGTAACAGAACCATGCAATTGTTTGATGTTTCTTATGTTTTCTCCTTTTTCTTCGTAATCGAGCAGATAGTAATATACGCCTGCAGGACATAAGATCCCGGACTGTTTGCCATCCCATAGGGCTGCTTTTCCTGATCCTTCATATATCTTTTTGCCCCAGCGGTTCATTATGATCAGATTTATTTTGTCAATATTTTTATAGACAGGATAAAAATAATCGTTGAAACCATCCTCGTTGGGTGTGAATACATTCGGAAGCATGATCTCAGAATTGCATTCGGCCATGTGAATTTCATCACTGGCATTGCAACCGTCTTTATGCACGATTATGGAATAACTACCTGGTTTATTAATGTTTAAACCTGGTGTTGTACTGCCATCGGACCATAAATAAGTATCAAATTCATTACCCGGAGATAATCTTACCATATCTCCCGGACACATTATGCTATCGTTGCCCAGGCTGATATGTAATGCAGGTTTAAATGAAACTTCTATAGTATCAGTTGCCGTACAGTTATTTGCATCCGAAACGATTACGCTGTAAATCCCCGAAACAGTGACAGTAATGCTCTGAGTTACGGCTCCGTTGTTCCAGAGATAGGCTATTCCATTGTTTCCTGCATTTAAGGTAAAAGGAAGTTGTTGGTCATTACAGATACTGGTATCATTACCCAGATTTATTTCAGGAGTGGCTAAGGTATAAACGTTTATGCTGTCTTTAGCTTTACATCCATTGCTATCGCTTATCTGCACCCAATATATTCCACCAGTCTCAACAGTTATGGATTGAGAAGTTGCGGCGTTGGACCATAAATAAGAAACAGCAACAGAGGATGTGAGTATGACGGAATCGCCATTGCAAAAAGTTGTCGGACTGCTGGCTGTAATTGTTGGAGGCGGAAGTTTGCAAAGTGTGAGTTTAGCAACAAATATATCATCAAATCCGTTATTGATTAAAGTAGTATTGCCAAAACTTAGGGCTGGGCTGTCAAATTCACCAGTAATAAATAAATTCCCGTTATTATCACCTGATATGTCTATACTGTTGTCATCCGAACTCCCTCCTGCTTTTTTTGCCCACAAGGTATTTCCTGAAGCATCGTATCCGGTAACATAAACATCATAGCTGCCGGAATTGCTCAAGGTATCACTTCCGATAGTAAAAACAGAACTTCTGAATTCACCTGTAATATATATATTCCCGATAAGGTCTGTAGTTATTCCGTGAGAATAATCCCAGCTGTTTCCAGCCCCGTTCTTTGCCCAAACTACATTTCCCATGGCATCATATTTAGCAAGGTAAAAATCAGTTCCCATAATACCTGTTTTGTTTAATGTAATGTTACCTATTGTAATGGCAGACTCATCAAAGTTTCCGGTAATATATAGGTTTCCCGTAGGGTCGCTTGCAATTGAATTATAACCCGCCCAAAAATAGGACATATTTATGCTTTTTGCCCATAAAGCATTTCCAGTAGCATCATATTTTGCAATAAAAATATCGAAATCATTTGGCAGCGGATTGGGACTTGTATTGGTTAAGTTAATGGATCCAAAACTAACTGAAGGACTGTTGAATCCTCCCGAAACAAATACATTGTTAAACCGGTCCGTTGTAATACTTGACCCAATATCCGGTAAATATCCTCCTATGCTTTTTGCCCATAATACATTACCCTGGGTATCATACTTTGCAATAAAAATATCTTCCAGCATGAAACCTGCATTGTTCAGTGTAAAGCTGCCAAAACTGATGGCTGCACTACTATAAGCTCCTGTTATATATACATTTCCTGAAGTATCGCAGGCAATACTGCAGCTTTTTTCAAAGCCGTTTCCTCCTGCACTTTTTGCCCATAATTCATTTCCTGATGAGTCATATTTGGCAATAACAACATCTTCACTCCCCATGTTAAATAAAGTGGTATTGCCAAAACTGAAAGTCGGAGAATCAAAATGCCCCGTTACATAAATATTGCCTGAATTATCTGATGCCAGTGAATGAATGTATGAATTAGAGGTAAGATTGATGTTTTTTGCCCATACTACATTTCCCTGTGTATTGTATTTGGCGATATAACAGCCTGTATTGTTCAGTGTAATGTTTCCGAATGAAATACTGGACAATGAACTGGCTCCTAATGTATAAACATTTCCCTTGTTATCGCATGTAATTCCATTCGCATGTATATGGTTATTTGCCGTAACTTTCTTTGCCCAGGCCCAATCTGATAATTGTGCAAAAGAATGAATGCTAGTAAAAAGCAGGATAAAAATAAACAATGAATAGGATTTCATCCATCAAAATTAAACTTACAAATTTTAATTTTTGTTTAAAAAAAGTTTTCGGTAGTATCAATTCAGTTAACGGTTACAAAAATTTAATTTGTATAAACAATTCATAGTAATGCTTTTATCTTATTGTTTTTTATATAGTCTTACGTTATATTTTGTTTGATAGATCTAACCTTGTATTCATAATTGCATGATTTTTTATTGAAAGCAAAATTGTAAAAACTATTTATAAATGAATAGAAAGTTTTGATTGTTAATGGCATTACTGGTTGTAAAAAGAATACTTATTGTTATAGATTGATATATTTTCACTGCCCTTCCAATGTTTCAAACCGTGGTACTGATAAAACGATGCATATCCTATGTCGTTGTTTCTATAAATCAAACGTTATCAGTGTCTGAAAAAATTAGAATAATTAAAACACTTCGACTTCGTAAAGTGGTTTGAATTTTTTTCTTAATTCTTCCGACTCGTGACATTATAAATCAATTTTCCAATTGCGTAATAACTTAATAACTCAATAACCATTAACAATTACCTTCCAAGATTCCTGATATTTTTTACAACGATGTTAATGTCATTCATCGTCTTATAATCGCGTGAATAGAGGATGTTGAGCTTATCTGTGGTGTCTTCATTCAGTATTTTATCCGGTAATACATCACATGGACTTAATACCCCTTTTTTGATAGAAGGAAGCATGTTCAGTGCTGTATGTTCTGAAATAAAATAGCCTACCCAGGTTTTTTGAGCAAATATTACGTTAAGGATATTGGATAAAAACCCAATTGGATGTTTTTGGAAAAAGATCAGAATAGGGGAGAAGACAAGAAAAAACAGTGCAAAAGCAGTATCCAGCAATCTTTTATTTCTTTGGTTGTGGGGCTTGTTAATGGCATTGATATCAATAATATACAAATCGCCGGAAGTATTGATAGAATTGCTTCCAATCAGGAATAAACTTTCGGGAGGTGCTATTTTGTATGCTACCGTTTTGTTTTTGAGCTCCGACATATTACTGATGATAGCGGATGCCGATAAACTTTTTGCACAGAAAATTACTTCATCTATTTTGTAAATTTCAATGATATCGTTGATTTGTGATAAGTTCCCAATGAAATTTTGATGATTGCTTTCTCCGCTGGTATTTACCAATCCGATAAAACCGGGATTGATATTGGTTTTTCTCAACAGATCGGCAACTCTTTCGGCTTCTGCTGCATCTCCAACAATGGCAAATCTTTTGTTGATGTTTTCGCCTATGCGATAGGCTTTGATTTTGCTTAGATGTAAAATTAATCTAATGCTGAGCATAGAGAGCATACTCCAGCCGGCTCCCAACAAGATCATGGCTCTCGAAAATCTTAATGAGGTATTGAGTAAGGCATAAATGACCAGTATAATAATTGTCCCGATTGCAATTCCCTGAAAAACTTTGTTTAATTTGTGAGGTTTCTCATAGCCTCCGGCAAAGAAAAAGCTAAATAACCAAATCAATATGTAAGCCGGAACCACTAAAAGAATATATTCTACAGGATAGTATTCGTAATCGGTTGAAAAGAAGTAATGCGACCAATAGTTTTTGAGCAGATAGATACCTCCCCATATCAAAAGAAAATCCAACAGCGGCAAAAAAAGCTTGCTGAAAAAACGCCTGATAATTGACAATGTGGCCCTGAGATATATGGCTGAATTGATGAGAAAGGAAAAGATGCGTGCGTTTTTTTGTGAAAAATGTTTTTGCGCGAAAATGATCATGGCATTGTAAAAAACAAAAACATAGTTGATACTGCTTTTCTTGGTACTTTCGCCTTTGTAATGGATAATGCAAGTTTCAGGGAAATAAATATTCTTATAACCGGCCTTGATAATGCGGTAGGAAAGATCAATGTCTTCGCCATACATAAAAAAAGCTTCGTCCAGCAAGCCGATTTCATCCAATACACTTTTACGCATCAACATGAAAGCGCCTGCCAGTATTTCTATTTCATGTATCAGGTTTTTGTCTAAATAACTTAAATGATATTTCCCGAATTTATGAGAAGTTGGAAATAGTTTTGATAAACCGGATATTTTGTAAAAAGCTACTTCAGGAGTTGGCAATCCACGTTTGGATTCAGGTAGAAAATTACCCTGACCGTCTATCATTTTAACCCCTAATCCACCAGTAGTAGGATGTAAATCCATATATCCGAGGGCCTTTTCAAAAGTATCGCTTTCAACAACAGTATCAGGGTTGAGCAATAATACATATTCTCCTTTCGACTGAACGATGGCCTGGTTGTTGGCTTTGGAGAAGCCTCTATTGTCTTTGTTTTCAATTAACTTAACAAAGGGAAACTTTTCTTTAAGCATTTTCACAGAAATATCCACAGAATTATTATCAACCACAAATATTTCGCTGTCAATGTTTTTACATGCAATCTGAACTGAATGCAAACATTGCTCTAAAAAATAGGCTACATTGTAATTAACAATAACTATTGATAGTTTCATCTCTTGTTTATCATTTTTTGCAAGATAATTTATAAGTGAGAAGTACTTGAAGTTTTTGGAGTACTTAGAGTACTTAAAGTACTTAAAGTACTTAGAATACTTAATGAAAATCAATAACTTAACACTTAACCTTTATCCTTTAACCTTTAACCTTAATGCATCGGTATCAGGAATGCAATCCCGATTCCAAGCAGTACTGTAATAAATTTCTGTATATTATACTGATGATTTTCGCTGGTTTCAAATAATATGGAGGTAGAAACATGCAAAAAAATACCTACCACTACGCCTAATATCATATCGAAATAATTGTTCAGATTTCCTGTTATTTCCGAACTTATCAGATTACTCACCATGGAACCGGCTGGTGTCATCAAAGCAAAAAATGACAAATACAATAAAGCTCTTTTTCTGCTTAGGCCTCTTTGAAGGAAAATACTCATCAATACGATGGAAATTGGAATATTATGTATAATAATGCCTACCGTGAGCGAATGCTGAACATGTTCGTTAAAACTTGTCACAATTGGCATTCCTTCTAAGAATGCATGTATGCAAATTCCTATCATTAAACCTATTGGTGCAACTTTAGGTAGGTGATCCTTATGGTCGTGTTTTTCATTACATTCATGAGCATGTCCGTGACCGTGTTCTATCCCTTTGGTAAGTAGTTCAAGAAGGAGTTGCAAAACAAAACCTATCAGTATAAAAGCACCAATATTGGCAGTTCCCTTGGCGAAAATTTCAGGTACTAAATTTAAAAAGCTGATAGCCAGTAAAAAAGCACCGCTAAAAGCAAGTAGTAACTTCAATACTTTAGGGTTCTCTGTTTTAAAGAGAAAAAGGCTGGCACCACTGATAATTGCAGTTGTAAATAAAAAAAAGTAGAGAATGATATGTTCCATAAATAATAGGATTGAATTGCAAAAATAAGCATTAAATTTTTATGAATCTCAAGCTTCATCCTTTTATTGTCAAAAACTTAAAATGGTTTCTAAATAGTCCTGTATTGTATTTATTATTTTATGCACTTTTCTGCTGACATATCAATTGTATGATGTAGTTTATTGACAGATTTTTTTAAATGCCATCGCTAAGTTAGTTATGATATCTCCGGCAATTAATGATTCCTGTGAATATTCGTCTGCGTAGATATCACCGGCTTTACCATGAAGATAAACTCCCAGTAATGCGGCTTTCTGTGGATGATAGTTTTGAGCCAATAAGCCGGTAATGATACCTGTCAACACATCACCGCTTCCTGCTGTGGCCATTCCAGGATTGCCGGTATTGTTAAAATAGCAGTCCCCATCCGGTGTAGTTATTGCAGTATGCGCACCTTTTAAGACAATATAAATCTGATGCTTGACAGATAATTCACGTTGCAACTGATTGCGTTCAAAATCATCGGATGCTTTTTTTGTAATCCGCTCAAACTCTTTGAAATGAGGAGTGAGTATACTGTTTTTAGGTATAAGTTCCAGCCATTCTTTGTGTTCTCCCAATATATTAATAGCATCTGCATCAATAAGCATGGCCTTTTTATTTTGCTGAAGCAATTCTTTCAGCCCAAATTGAGTTTGTATATCAGTTCCAATACCCGGACCGATTCCAATAACGTCGTAAGTTTCGGTAATATGAATGTGAGTGAAGATTTTATCATTGATATCTGTTTCACACATGGCTTCAGGGACTGCTGTTTGCAGTATCGACAGACCGGAAACAGGACAATGAATTGTCAGTAACCCTACTCCACTTCGTAAACAGGCTTTTGCAGAAAGCACAGCAGCACCCATTTTACCCATACTTCCTGAAATCAATAATGCATGTCCGTATATACCCTTATGTGCAATTTTTGTTCTTGGATGATATATCTTTTTGATAATACTATCATCCATAAGATAGTTATTGGTAGATGCTTTATTTATAAATTCAGAAGATAACCTGATGGGTAATACTTTCCATTCGCCTACATACTGAAAATTCTGAGGAAACATAAAAGCCAGTTTGGGAAGTTGAAAACTCAGGGTCGTATTTGCTTTTATTATAATATCATCCTTAGTATTGCTCTTATCACAAAACAATCCAGAGGGAACATCAATGGCAACTACTTCATTTTCAATGCTGTTAATATGAGTAATTACATGACTGATAATACCTTCGGTAGCTTTATTTAATCCTGAACCTAAGATGGCATCAATCACAATGTGCTCATTTGGGATGGTAGGAAATTCATTTATTGAATAGATTTCAAAAACCGGAATTTGTAAAGCTGTTAATCGTTGCAGATTCACTTCAAAATCCATGGATTGATTTTCTGAATGATGAATAATAATCACCTGAACCGGATTCCCCAATATAGAACACATTCTTGCAATTGCAAGTCCATCACCGCCATTATTTCCTTTACCACATATAATGCTGATTCCTTTGGAAAGGTCATGGTTATAATTCAGCCAATGCATACAGGCTGCCGCTGCCCTTTCCATTAAATCAATGGAAGCTACAGGTTCATTTTTTATTGTATAAGCATCAGCTTCTCTGATTGATGCGATGGGTAATATCTTCATACCTTGTAATTTCTTAAAATTTAAATTGTTTCACATTAAGTGATTTATTCCTTTGGTACATTCATTTTGTTTTCATCATCAGGTGTGTCATCTACCATATAGTATTCATCATCATCATCATCTTCTTCGTCCCAGTGATATTCTTTTTTTTGAGGACCTTCTTTTCTGAAATAAAAGGCATAGACGATACCTGCTATCAGTCCCATTAAATGTGATTCCCATGATATTTCCTGTTGGAAATTGTTGGGAAAAATGCCCCAGATTAAACCTCCGTAAATGAAAAGAACAAACATGGAAAGTGCCATTAAACGATTGTGTTTGCGAATGATGCCACTAACAAAAATAAATGCAGCCAATCCATAGATAATCCCGCTTGCGCCTATGTGCCAGGCAGGACGTGCAATTATCCAAACCCAGGTATTTGTAGTCAGATAGATGTAAATAAATATTTTAAATCCTATTTCTCTGTAAAAATAAAAAAGAGCTGTACTTAAAATAAACAACGGCAGTGAATTGGCATACAGATGTTTGATGTCTGCATGAATAAAGGGAGCAAATAATATTCCGCTTAAACCTTCAACTTTCAAAGGGTAAATGCCCAGAAAACCGAAATGCTGATTGAGCATATATTCTGCAAATTTTACTAACCAAATGATTATTAATAAAGCAAGAGGGAAAACAATACTATTGATAAATCTTTTCTTTTCTGCATTTGTCGACATAAATACCTTGTATTTTAATTAGCAAATCTAAATAAAAAAATGTAAAAAACTGATTTTTGAATAATTATATTGCATATAATAAATTTAGCTGTTCTTTTAATTGTATAGCTCTTTAATCAAACAATCCTTAATCATAAAGGTTGTTTGTTTTGAATTT
>CAIUKU010000194.1 GCA_903899825.1 uncultured Bacteroidales bacterium
AAAAAAATATGCTGAAACAAAAAAGAAGGAAATAATAAGCTCATTAATAAGCTTTTAGATGCTTATCTATTTAAATTTTAGCTAACTATTATTTCTTCACCCAGATATTTTCAAACTTGCAATCTTTATAGCTGTCGAAAAATTTAATATAGGTTTTTTCAATCTTGGTATTGATCCATTTTTTCACAGCATCAGCTTTTGCACGTTCTAAAGTTGCATTCTGAATTTTGTCATAATCATCTTTTAAATTGGCACGGTGAGCAGATGAGCGTGATTTTAGATATATAATACGATAGGCTTGTTTTCCGTCATTATCAGCCATGATCATGGGATTGGAAATATCACCGACTTTCATTTTATCAATCACGAAAAACAAAGTAGGATCAATATCGTCAGCCGCAAATTTAGAATTACCACCATTAGGATTTACCATAATTCCTCCATTGTTTTTACTTGGATCGTCAGAATACTTTAATGCAGCTTTTTCAAAATTCATTGCACTATCTTTGATAATGGTATAAACACTGTCAAGGTAATATTTAGCTTTCTGAAGTTCATAAGGTGAAACCTTAGGCATTAATAAAATATGACGAACATTTACAAAATCTCCTCTTCTTTCAATCAGTTGTAAAATATGGTAACCTGCTTTGGTTTCAATAACATTTGATATATCATCAGCTGTTTTCAAATTAAAAGCAGCAGCTTCAAATTCAGGAAACATTTCACCTCTTCCAAATAAACCCAATTCTCCACTTCTTTTGGCTGAGCCTGGATCTTCTGAATACAATGCAGCCAAAGAAGCAAATTTCTCACCTTTAATAATTCTTTCTCTCAATTCATTCAATCGTTGTTTAACAACTTCTTTCTCTGCTTTACTGATTAATGGTTGACGTATGATTTGTCCTATTTCATATTCAGCATTAATTAATGGAATACTATCAGTTGGAATCTGGTCATAAAATTTCTTAACTTCGTTGGGAGTTACTTTTATAGCATCGGTAATAATTCCTTCCATCATTTGAACAAGCATTTGGCTGCGAATGTTATCCCTGAACTCATCTTTAAATTCATTTACAGACTTTTTATAGTATTCTTCAAATTTTTCTTTGGATCCAACCTGGGCTATGTAATATCTTAATCGTCTTTCCAGTTCACTTTCAACTTGTTCATCACCAACAACAACACTATCTACTTTAGCTTGATTCAACATTAATTTACTGACTAAAATATTTTCAAGAATAGCACATTTCACATTGTCACCACCTTTCAGATTCCCTTGCATACGCATTTGATTATATTGCTGTTCAACATCAGAAACTTTAACAATATTACCTCCAACAAGTGCTATCACCTGATCAATCACAATATCTTGCGAATTTGAATATGTTGTTAAAAATAAGAGGAAAAAAATAAGGATGATACTTTTTGAAGTTTTTTGCATAATGCTTTTTATAATTTGTTTAAAAACTCTTTTTTATAGTTTTTATTGTTTGTTCAATAAATTTTGAAATCATTGTTTTTTAAGGATTCATCATAAAGCTCGTTGTGCATTTTATTAATTAATTCCAGCTTGCGCTTATTGATGATAATATTGCGAATATTTTCTGTCTCAAAGCTAAGAGGAGAAGCACTTTCTTTAATTTTATAATCCTTGACAACTATTAAATAGTAATAATTTTCATCTTTTGTTTCTATCGTTCTGTTATTTTTCAAAAAAGCTTCCTGATTGTAAGTTTCAATTGGAATTTCTTTAAGCAAATCGTTGAATAGCAGCCATTCGTCATCTTCAAGATAAAAATTAACTGCTTGTTTGCTACATAATTCCATCAATTGATTTTTATTATCACTTTTGTTTAACAACAGAGATTTAATTTTTACTTTATAGGGTGAATTCACATTCAATTTCACATAATTAACTTTGATTATATTATCTTTCAGCAAAAAATTATCAGTATTTTTATCATAATAGGCCTGTATTTGAATATTAGAGACAACAGTATCAATTAATTGATTAATTAACT
>CAIUKU010000195.1 GCA_903899825.1 uncultured Bacteroidales bacterium
ATAACTATTTTTTTAGCAATTGTATTATCACCGGCTTTAACACTCATGTAATATATACCGCTTGATAATCTATCAAGCTTTACATTAATTATATGGTTTCCAGAAGTTAAACTACCTTCATTCTGATTGTATACAACAGCACCCAGGTTATTGTAAATAATTACATTAACTTCTTTGCTATCACTTATATTAAAAGTAAGTTGTATATTATCTTTTGCAGGATTGGGAGATACAGAAAATCCTGAAATAGCAGCAGTTTCTTCAATTCCAATTAATGAAGTTAAATTGAAAATTTTTCTTTCTTCAGTTTGGAACTGACCAGTTGATGAAATAACAGTTTGGTTAGCAGCATTTACTAATTTGTAACTACCGGCACCATAGCCTGCATTGATACCATCACCATATGAATCCATTACAACTACAGTATAACAACCAGTAGCAGCAAATGTAACATTAACAGTATGAGCTAAAGTACCAGAAGCAGCTAAATCTGTATAAGGACCTCCAGAAGCAATAGCAGTTCCAGTTGCATCATCAATGATTTTCCAGGTTGATTCAGAACCATACATGTCTTGGGTAAATGTAAATACATGACCAGTTGAACCACTTGTAGTATTGCTGGTTTGTAAAATATTTGTTTTTGTTTTGCTATTATTAGCTGCATTTTGATCTGCAACACCATTAACATTTACAACGCCAACAGTAATTGAATTTAAAGCTAAAACTGAAAATCCGGTAATTGTTGTCATTTCAATTAAAGCAGAAGTATAAGGAGCAATAGAGCCAGTCCAGTTATAAGTTGCAGCAGTTCCTCCGTTTACATTATAAGTAAAAGAAATAGAAGTAACAACATCAGCGCCTAGGTTTTTAACTTTTAAAACAGGTTTTAATAAAGGAGCACAGATTTCATCAGCAGTAGTAATACTTTCAATAGAAATATCTTTTGTATACAAAAAATTATTTAAAGTAATTGATTTTTCAGCACCAGTAATTATTTCTTGTTTTCCTTCAGCAATAAAACCAATAACTTCAAGGTTTCCTAAATCTATATCAATATTAACAATAGAATTAGGCAATGTATAGTTATAGACTTTTGTGAAAGTTGTTCCTGTAGTTGTAACAGCAATAGTATCACCCCATTGACCTGTTAATAAATGACGTAAAGCATGGTTGTGGTTATATTTTCCATTAGGTAACATTTGATCAGGATTAGTAGACCCTCCGGTTTGTGGACCTTCGATATTATTTTGTAATAAAGCTACATTCATTACGTTAACAGCTGAAGCACTTCCAATATAATTAGCTTTTACGTAAACAGATAAAACTCTGGTTTGAACATCAACAACAGCAGAGTCAATATTCATTGTTGCGTATGTAGGAGTGGCAAGCATTTCATCTCCTTTAGCAGCCCAAACAGATCTGCTTAATGCAGTTGTTGTAGCAGGTGGAAATAAATGTCTGTTAATTGTTCCTGATGGATAACCGGTTAAACCAGTTTGGTTAGCTAATGCATCACCAAAAGAAGTTCTGAAATCAGGTTCACCTGCAGAAGGAGTAGCAAAACTTCCCTGATGTATATTAATTAAGAAAACATCATTTGGATGAAGTGCTTTGTAAGTATTTGCAATTTTATGACCGTCTGGGCAATAAGTACAATGAATACCTGTATATTCTTCAAGAACAACTTTTTTGAACACCAATGTTGTCATTACATTTACGGTTTTTGTAATGGTGTCGCTTGATAAAGCTGCATTTCCATTAATGTTAGAAGCCCAAAATTTAATGGTATAAGAACCTGCTGTTGCAGGGGTCCAAGTTGTTGTATGTGAATAATTATAAGTAGCTAAACCTGCAATATTTAAACCGGTTAGAGCTTGAGTTACGTTAGCTCCACCATTTACAGAATAGTTTAAATTCATAGCTGTAACTGATGTAGAACCTGAATTGGTTAACATACCTGCTATAGTTTGAGGTGTATTAACCTGAACAGAATTCATCAAGTTTAAAGAATTTATAAGCATGCCATTTAAAGGAGGAATCGTTGAAGCTAAATCATATGCCCAAATTGCTACACCTTGGCACAAACCACCTAAAGTAGTTGTTCCGGTAATTAAATTAGTTTTTTGAAATAAACCACCACTTGAAGAAACTCCTAAAATAGCTGGGATTTCTAAAGTAATATCATGTACAATTCCTGTTAATTGCTTTGTAGCTATTTTTACCTGAACTAAATCGTTTCCATTGTTTGTGGAAGTTTGTGAATATAACCACAAATATGGACCACCTGGTGTAACATTATCATAAGCAGAACCTGAAGCACCATAAGTACCTAAATTAGCAGCAGGAATAGAATCCAGAAAAGCACCGGTCATACTGTAAAGTCTTGGACCTTGAACATTCCATGGACCAACCCATAAACCACCCGCACCACTATTTGCAGCTGGATCATAAGATATATGACGAACTGCAAACCCTGATGGTAATACTATTGTAGAAACAATGGTTTTTGCAACAAAATCCATTTTATAAATGGTATTAGAGTTGTTACTACCATAAAAATAAGTGCCATCATAGGCTAAATCCCTGATACCACCAGTAATTGTACCTGTTACAGAAAAACTGTCAACAAGAGCACCGGCAGTTGTAAGTTTATAGAACTTATTACTTCCCCATTTAGTAATAAACAAATGTGTACCATCAGTTTCAATGCCATAAGTACCTGGTCCCCAAAACTGAGTTGAAATATCCGAACCAAATTGCAATGTCCACATCGTTGCAGTTGATTTTAATGGTGAACCTGAAAAACTACCATTAAATGGAGCATTTTCTGATGTTTGTGCATAAACACTTGCAGCA
>CAIUKU010000196.1 GCA_903899825.1 uncultured Bacteroidales bacterium
TCCCCACCCCTTCTCCTGAAATGAGAAGGGAGGTTCTTCGAATCAAATCTTTCCTTATTTCAAATTAACAAAAAGACAAAAACATTATCCACGAAGCAGGAGCGACCTCAAATCATTTACGCTACAAAACAAGACATTAAAATAGCGTTGGGGCTGGCAAGTAATACAGCAGATGTGGATTCTCTGTGGTTCTCTGTGTATTCTCTGTGGTTCTCTGTGTAATCATATTTTATAAACTTCACAGAGTGGCACAGCGCTTTTCACAAAGTTCCACAGAGAACTTTTAGACAGCCTCTTTAGGTAAGGTCAGTCTTGATTTTTTGCATTTTTTATCAAGTTTAAAACAGTTTACACTTTCAAACAGGTTAAGAAAATCTATTCCTGTATAAGTTAATTGAATTTATTTATTGTTATTTTCTGTATTTTTTATATTATTGATTATCAGTTTAATTCATAGTGTTTTCTTAAGAGAAAAAAGTATAAGAAAAATAAAAAAACGTATATATTTTTGATAAATTATTTGCACTTACCTTGATACAACTACCTTCTTATTTGTTTATTGCTGAAAAATGATTTTTATTGTAATTTTGCAAAGAAAAAAATAATACATTTTCAATTTGAGAAAAAAAAGAATAATTATCGGGATATTCCTACTGCTACTTTTGCTATCAAGCTCTTACGGACAGATTCCTTCAGGATATTACAATGCAGCTGTGGGCTTATCGGGGAATAACCTGAGAACAGCATTGAGAAATATTACTACCAACGGCCATGTAAAATTAGTTTATACTCCGGGAGTTTGGAATGCGTATGCCTATACCGATGTTCGTCCTGCACCCTTAAATACAAAAATCTGGGATATGTATTCAGATATTCCGGGAGGAACACCATTATATTACTACACCTTATACACGAATCAATGTGGCACGGCAAGCAATGAGGGAGACTGTTATTCACGCGAGCATTGCGTACCAAACTCCTGGTGGGGTGGACTTGACGATGCAGCACATCCTCAGTATTCAGATTTACATCATTTATTTCCTGCTGATCAATATGTAAATCTTTACAAAAGCAATAATCCCATTGGTCAGGTAGGTAGTTACACTTATATTTCGTCCAATGGAAGCAAGGTCGGCCCCTGTTCTTTTCCTGGTTATACCGGAGTGGTTTTTGAACCTATCAATGAATACAAAGGTGATTTTGCCAGGGCTTATTTCTATATCGCAACACGCTATATGGACAGCATTGGTGCCTGGGTAAAAATTCACCCGACTTATGATTCAAGATATATAATCGACACAACCACCAATAATTTCAAACAGTGGTTTATAGATATGTTAATTGCTTGGCACAATGCGGATACAGTAAGCACTAAAGAAATCAACAGAAACAATGCAATTTATTACAATACAGGACAACACAACAGAAATCCCTTTGTCGATCATCCTGAATACGTTCAGGCCATCTGGGGAGGTAGTGTGGTTATTAAACCGGAACCCAGCAATCATATCAGCAATTTTCAGGCTGTAAATACAAACCCATTAAACAGTACCATTACACTTAGCTGGACAGATGCTACCGGTGCTGTGTTACCTGATGGATATCTTATCCGTGCATCTACGACAGGATTTAACCAAATACCCAGTCCTCAGGACAGTATTCCAGAAATTCCCGGCAATCTGCTGAAATTGGTTGAACAGGGAATGCATACAGTGACTTTTACAACATTACTTCCAGGAACATTGTACTATTTTAAAATTTTTCCCTATACCAATCTTGGCAGTAATATTAACTACAAAACAAATGCAACGGTACCCACAGCCAGTGATACCACTTCAAATTTGTTATGGAAAGAGGATTTTGAAACTGGCAGCAAAACTATTTATGCAAATGACACAGTTAATTGCAGCATGGGTAACTGGATATTTTTTGATGCTTTAATCGGCACTTCTGCTTCCGACAGAAAATCCGGATCAAAAAGTGCCAGACTTCGTTATGCAAATTTGCGTATGTTTTTTGATAAAACAGGTGGAGTAGACAGCATCACCATCTATCATGCAAAATACGGAAATGATGCAAACGCAATCTGGAAGCTGCAATTATCTATCGATGAAGGCAATACCTGGAATTATGTAGGAAATCCGGTTATATCAACAGATACCATACTCACACCCGCTGTTTTTTCTATAAAACAACCCGGAAATGTCCGCTTCAACATTGAAACAACTTCAAATACGAACAGAATAAATATTGATGACATCAGCATTACAAATTACATGGATCCCGTTTTATCTCCTCCCTTATTAGCAGCAGATACCATCAACAACAGCGTAGATAGTACTATTCAGATTACTTTTACTGACAATGCTGCCTGGCGGGCAAATATAATTTCCCTTAAAATTGGGAATATCAGCTTAATACCTTCGACTGATTATGTCATCAATGCAGGCAATATTTTGCTTAAACCATCCGGAGGCAATAATTTATTGACAGAAGCTGGTTCAAAAGCTATAACCATAGATGCCTTCGGATATTCAACTGACACTATCATCCAGGAAATCAAAGCCGGTGTTCCTACTTCTAATTCGACTGTTAGTATCGATTCAGCTCTAAACCTGAATTCAACACGTATTATAAATTGCACAGCAAGAGACCAGTACAATAATTCAGTGGAAGGCTATACATTTAAATATGATGCCTTTATAACCAATAATGACAGTCTTCATGTAGAAAATTACTTAATTGATGGAGATACGCTTTCCGCCAATGTAAACAATATGAATCTGCTTACTACAAGCAATACAAACGGAATTTCTAACTTTAGCGTTACAATTCCTGAGATTGTAGATCCGGGTGATGGATTGAGTATCCAACTACAACTTTCAGATGGAAGCAGCAATATTGGTACTCCTTTTCGTTTTTCACAATTATTTTCCCAGACCATCAGCTTTGGGGCACTTTCAGCTGTTACTTACGGGGATGCAAATTTCAGTTTATCAGCTACTGCAAGCTCCGGATTAAGTATAACTTATTCAAGTTCAAATACAGCTGTGGCCAATATATCGGCTAATATCGTAAACATAACTGGTATTGGTACTACTACCATAACCGCATCCCAAATCGGCAATGCATCCTATTTCCCGGCAACGGATAATAGCCGGACCTTAACAGTAAACCCAAAACCATTGACAATTACATCAGCATTCGCTTCCGACAAGGTTTACAATGGCAATAATGCTGCTATTATTTCAGGTGTATTGACAGGCATTGTTGGAAGCGATGTTGTAAATTTTACCGGTACAGGATTTTTTACTGATGTTAATGCCGGAACAGCCATTCCCGTAAATGCAGCACTCACACTTACAGGTGCTGATGCAGGGAAATACACCCTGGTACAACCTTCTGGTTTAACAGCCAATATTACAAAAGCTCCACAAACCATAAGTTTTGCAGCACTTCCCAATAAAAACACCGGTGATCCTGATTTCAGCCCGGGAGCAAGCTCTCCTACTTCAGGAATCAATGCCATCAGCTATTCCAGTTCTAATGCTGCAGTTGCTGTAATTATTGCGAACCAGATTCATATTGTGGGCGGAGGCAGTACTATTATTACAGCCTCTCAGCCGGGCAACAATAACTATTCTGCTGCGATTGATGTTCAGCAAACCTTAACAGTTAATTTGCCACTCGCTACCATTGCAGCCTGGGATTTTACAGGAGTTGGATCAGCATCATTACCAAGTTATGCTGCAACTTTATTCAATTCCAGTTTAGTTTCATCTTCAGGGGCTAATACTATTACAAGAGGATCCACGGCAGCATGGAGTACAGCAAATAATTCATTCAGAACCCAGGGATTTAAGAATGAAGGCATTTCAACTGCAAATACGGATTACTTTCAGATCACAATTTCTGCAATTCCCGGATATAAAGTTTCTCTTTCTACAATAGATGCAAGATTTCAAGGTACAGCCAGCTTTGTTGCCAGTCCAGGTGTAATGTCACAATTTGCCTATAGTTTAGATGGAGTAAATTTCACTTTGATAGGTTCAGCGGTTCAGTCTACATCACTAACATTGACTCAGATCAATCTGGCCAATATTGCAGCATTGCAAAATATAGCCTCAGGAACTACAATTACATTGCGGTATTATGCGAGCGGACAAACAACCACCGGAGGATGGGGATTTAATTCTCCTTCATCTGGTACTTATGGCTTAGCCATTGGAGGAAGTGTAAACCCGCTTACTCCTACATTATATGTAAATACGATTTCAGATTTTGGCAGTCAATGCATCAATACCACGACGAGTCCTGCCAGTTTTAAGATTACAGGAACTAATTTAACGGCTTCAAATGTCACAGTAGCAGCATTAAACGGCTTTAGCTATGCTACTTCATCAGGTGGTCCTTACACATCCACCTTAAGCATTCCACAGAGCGGGGGAAATTTCAGTCAGGATGTTTATATCAAGTTTTCGCCTACGGCAGTTATAACTTATGATGGAAGCATTGTTATCGGAGGAGGAGGAGCCGCTGCTGTCAATCGTACAGTTACAGCTTCCGGAATCCAGACATTAGGAGGCAACGTAAATGCAACATCTTCATCCGTTTTGGGTGGTCAGCCAGTTATACTTACACTGGCTGCCAATGCTGGAAGTATTACAAAATGGCAAAAATCAAACAATGGTGATAGTTTGTGGACAGATTTACTGTTTACTGCCAATCCCTTTTCAGAGCTTCCCAATGCTTTGGGCAGCTGGTATTATCGGGCAGTTGTTAAAAACGGCGGATGTCCTGAAGCAGTTTCCTCGCAGGCTAATGTAGTTGTTTCTCCAAATACCACGATATTTACAGCTGCAATTAGCAATGACTGGAACATTACAGGAAACTGGAGCAACGGCATCCCTGACAGCCTTTATAATGCAAGTATCCCTGCCAATAAGTTTGCAGTTGTAAACAATTTGAATATGTCCTGCAACAATCTGAGCATTTCAGCACTGGCACAGTTAAGCATCTATCCATCAAAAAGCCTGACCGTAAAAGGGGTGTTGACATTGGCATCCGATAGTAGTGGAAGCGCTTCCTTGATTGACAATGGCACATTGATCTCAGCATCAAATATCCTAGAACGCTTTATTGCCAATCCTGACCAATTTCACTTGCTGTCATCTCCGGTAGTGAATCAGCCCATAGATTCAATACTATCTTCAACAGACAGTTTATATTTATGGAGTGAAACAACCGCAAACTGGATAAGCTATAGAGAACCAGCATTTTTAGCAACAAACAACGGAAATAGTTTTATTGCAGGAAAAGGCTATGCAGCATCTTTTTCTTCGATAATTAACAAACGTTTTACCGGAGAATTCAACAAAGACACCATTAGCATTCCACTTACATTGAGCACTGGAAGTTTTAGCGGATGGAATTTAGTTGCCAACCCCTACCCTTCTGCCATCAACTGGAATTCAGGCACTGGCTTTTCCAGAACAATACTGGAAGATGCTGGTTCAGGTGAAAAAGCAATCTGGATCTGGAATCCGGCAATTGCTAACTATGGATGCTATATATCCAATACTTCGGGTACCAATGGTATAAACCAGCATATTGCTGTTGGACAGGGATTTTGGGTGAAAGCATCGAATCCCGGGATTTTCAGTATAAATAACAGTGCAAGAGAACATTCAATGCAGCCATTTTTAAAAGTTTCAGCAACAACTGAAAATTCGATACGTATCAAAGTTAGCGGAGCTGTTAATCCTTATAGTGATGAAACGATGATCAGTTTTGGTAAAACGAACGATCAATATGGTGCTGAAAAGATGTTTAGCACGGAAACAACCGCTCCTGATTTATATACTCAAAAATACAATAAAAAATGGAGTATCAATTTTTTAACAAACTTAAATGATCATCCTTTTGTTCCACTTTTTTTCAGGGCAGGAGTGAATGGGTTTTATACTTTAACTTTCAGCGAAAACCCACTGTTATACAACATTGTCCTTCAGGATAAGAAACTGGGTATTCAACAAAATATGAATGCCAATTTATCTTATGAATTTACAGCTCAAACCACTGATAACGAGAATAGATTTTTATTGTATTTTAGCATGCTTTCAAATAACAGCATCGTAAATAAAAATAATGACATTTGCATTTATGCAGCAAATAATGCAATATTTATTCAAACATTTGAAGAGATAAAAGAAATAATAGTATACAATATGCTGGGACAGGAAATTCTAAGGCAATCTGGAAATAATAAAACTATGCGTAATTTTTACATTCAAACTACTGCAGCTTATTATATTGTAAAAGTTTTAACGGAAAAGAATGTGTTTACAAAAAAAGTTCTGATAGAATAAAAATAAAATTTATGTTGATTTTTTGTTTCTTTCGTTTAAAAAATTCTCATATTCTTTCACTAAATTTTGCATATTCGCTTTTTGTTTTTTTACTTTTTTAATTAATTGAAAAAGCTTAAAACTGCCAAAAACCAATAATAAAACTATAAATATTGTGATATAGGTAAATAGCTGTTCATTCATAACTATTTCACCAAATATTATTTTTCCAATCATAATTTTTATAAATAAGTATGTGGCTAAAATACAAAAAAAACACATATGAAAAAAAAAATTCACTTTTTTTTAAAAAAAATAACTATGTATTAAAAATAATATTATCTTTGTAGCATATTAATTACTAATTTTTTATATTATGTCAACTGGCACAGTTAAATTTTTCAACGAAAAAAAAGGTTTTGGATTTATTCTTGATGACGAATCAAAACAAGAAATCTTTGTTCATGTATCTGGAATACTAGATAAAATCAGAGATAATGATCAAGTTTCTTATGATATTGCTGAAGATAACAGAGGCAAAAAAGCTATCAATGTAAAAAAATAAAAATATTTTTTTATTTTATCCGAAAGAGGTTAATATACAATATATTAACCTCTTTTTTGCTTTTAATAAAAACACTATATAATTGTAAAAAATTTCAGTTTTATGGAAATATTGAGATTATTTGATTTACTACAATATCACAAAGAAAACTATCCGGCTGAAAAAGAGATATTGTCTGCAAAAATAAACGGAAAATGGAAAGGGTATAACATAGATGAATACATTGAATTTGCAGACAATATTAGTTATGGATTGCTGGCTACGGGTGTAAAAAAAGCTGATAAAATTATAATAATTTCTAACAACCGCCCGGAATGGAATTTTATTGATATGGGTATTATGCAGATTGGCGCAGTTACTGTTCCTATTTACCCAAATATCAGTGAAGCTGACTATATTTACATCTTTAATCATGTTGGCGCAAGCGTCATTTTTTGTGAAGGCGAAGAATTGCTTGGGAAAATAAAACATATATTGCCAGCAACTGAAAGTATCAAACAAATTTACACTTTTACTCCCTCAAAACCCTATAAAGATTTAGCTGAACTGGTAAATTTCGGAAAACAAAATCCTGCATCTCAGTTATTAAAAGAATTTAAACTTAAAATACAAACGAATGATTTAGCGACCATTGTATATACTTCAGGTACAACAGGTACGCAAAAAGGTGTTATGCTTTCACATGCAAATATTATCAGCAATTTAATTGCTGTTTCTCATATTTCCCCTGTAAGATCTGGCGAAAATGCCATCAGTTTCCTACCCTTATGCCATGCTTATGAAAGAATTCTCAACTATATGTACCAATACCTAGGTATTTCAATTTATTATGCAGAAAGCATTGCAACAATAGCAGATAATATCAAAGAAATACAGGCTGCAATTTTTTCAACAGTTCCCCGCTTACTGGAAAAAATTTATGATAAAATTATAGATAAGGGAAGACAACTTAAATGGTTGCAACGCCAGATTTTCTTTTGGGCAGTAAAGCTGGGAGAAAACTATGAATTAGAAAATAAAAATGGATGGTTATATAATATTCAGCTTTCTTTAGCAAACAAAATTGTATTTGTAAAATGGCGTGAAGCATTGGGAGGAAATGTAAAAGTTATCGTATCCGGTGGAGCAGCGTTACAGCCCCGTTTAGCCAGAATTTATACTGCTGCAGGCATTCCTGTCCTTGAAGGATACGGGCTGACAGAGACTTCTCCGGTTATTGCAGTAAATACCTTCTTCGAAAATGGAAGAAAATATGGAACGGTAGGTCCACCCCTACCTGATGTTAGCTTAAAAATTGCCGATGATGGTGAAATTCTCTGCAAAGGACCTAATGTTATGTTGGGTTATTACAAGGAAACAGCACTTACGAAAGCAGCAATCGACGAAAACGGATGGTTTCATACAGGTGATACCGGATTTATTGAACCTAAAGGTCAACTGCGAATCATTGGACGTAAAAAAACCATGTTTAAAACATCGAATGGAAAATACGTAAGTCCGGAACATGTTGAAGATAAATTCAAAGAATCTTCATTTATTGAGAATATTATGGTAGTAGGTGAAAATCAAAAGTTTGCAGCTGCTTTGCTTGTACCAGACTTCAATCATCTTGCGTCATGGTGTTTAATCAAAGGACATAAATATAGCAATGATAATGAAATGGTAAAAAACAATATCATCATTCACAGGATTCAAAAAGAAGTAGATAAATACAATACATTCTTCGGTGAAACAGAAAAAATAAAAAAATTCGAAATCATTGGTATTGAATGGACTGTGGAATCAGGTGAATTAACACCAACTTTAAAGCTAAAGCGTAAACTTATGCTTGAAAAATATCAAAAAGAAATCGATAAGATTTACAATTCATAATATCAGAAAAACAACTAGAAAATCTACAAATCAGTCCCTTCCCCTTCTTAGAACATAGTCATTCAACTTAAAAACAAGGCATTTATTCAGAATAAAATTATGAATTTATCCGTTGTTGATAGCATTGTTCAGAAAACTATTCAGAGGATACATGGCTTTAAAAACATCGATTGCATATTGATAAAAATCAGGCTGTAATACCTGCTCATCCTTTAGTTGATGCAATATGGTATAGTTTTTAAATTTCAGCAGATCAATATCTTCAAAATCTTTCGGGAAATCTTTAGGAGGATTTTTAAGCTTATTATCATCCCATATTTCAGTAAAATATTTTATAAAATCTGGCTGAGCAACTATCTTTTTAAAGTTTGCAGCATTGAAATAAATTTCGTTGCGTATCATTTTGAGTTTATCAGCAGGAGGCATATATATTCCCCCACCTAAAAAGGATTTCCCGGGCTCAATATGCAGGTAATAACCCGCATTCATGGCATTGCGGCCACCTTTTGCAATAAACCCGCCAATATTGGTCTTATAGGGCGATTTATCATTAGAAAACCTTACATCACGGTTGATGCGAAACATACAGTCTTTAGGCACGATTCCAACTACAGTTGCATCAAAAGACTGCACACCTTTTATCAACTCTTTAATAAATGCTTCAACTGATGATTTGGTTTCATCATAGGCTTTTTTATTGCTATGGAACCACTCTCTCTGATTATTGTCAGCTAAATCAAGCAAAAATTTATAGACATTGGCTTGTATCATTTTATTTATTTTTTAGTTTAAACATCAATTTTATTTGAAGCTATAAAAATAATAAATTATCGCAGTAAATAAAAATAAAAATAAA
>CAIUKU010000197.1 GCA_903899825.1 uncultured Bacteroidales bacterium
ATCCATGTTTCAATTTTTAAAACAGAAGGATCTAGCAGATAGCATTTTTTAGCTGTAGCTTCAGTAATAAAATCAAAACTATTTGTAAACAAAGCATTGTTTATTTTCCCATCCACCGCATAAAACATACTATTTGTTAATACTGATTTCACTGAACCCTCATACATTTCAGCTAATTTCAAAAATAACCGTTTAGCAATTTTGTTTACTTTTTTTATAGCAGTTTGATTATAATCTGGAAGATCAGTATCTGTAAAATATTTTGACAGCAAAAGACCAGGTAAAATATTACATACACCATTAACATCCACATTGTGCATGGATGTAGCAAGCAATTCAAAAATATTATTTGCTCTATCTTTTTCAAGATAAATCTCGCACAAAGTTTTATAAGCTGATCTTAACGTTTTATCACTACCAGGAGTATTACTATACAACGAAATATTTGCATTATTGGCAAAGAATGTAAGGCTGTAGTAAGCACCGGATTGTTTTGGTATAAGTGTAATTCTGTTGGCTAACCGAGTAATATTATAATGTTTCTGAAGAAGATAATTCTTTTTTAAAACTTCTGTAATTTCAATTACTCCACTACCTGAAAGGAATGAACAACCGCTGTTATCTGGTAGGGTAACAGTAGTAAATTTTATGATTCTTTGACCAAAAGCAAAGGTAAATTCATTGCCGGTAACTAAAATAGCATTTACATTAATAGTCAATTCAGCAAAACTCCCATAAGCTGAATATGCACTGGATGAATTTACATTAAACCGTAAATCATTTCCACAAAAATCTATTTCTTTAGGTTGTCTTGTGATGCTTATCATGGATTCCAGTTTTCAGGGACAACATCAAAAGAATGACATGATTTTACATCTACCAGACAACGGATTCCAAAATTTTTACCATCCGTAACTTGATGGGCTTCTATGGAGGAGGGATCGTAAGAAATAACAGTGCTATTGAAGCCACAACGGGCATTGTTCAGCTTTGAAAGGATATCATCTACAATAGCCTCACATTCATCAAAAGCCAATGAAATGGCTTCTTTATTAATGATGGTTAAGGATTTAACGATGATAAAAGCAACTTCCCTTATTTTAAAAGCATTGTCGTTGTTATTGCCATCGTACTTTAGCGGCATTACTTCAAGAATCATATTAAATCCTTTGAAACCAGTTACACCTGCAGCAAAATCATTCAACTCCATGCGATAAAAATGTTTATCAATGGAGGTATGATTTAATTGCTTATGCTTTTGGGCTAATTGCTCAAAGAATGATGCTATTTCAGAATTTTTAACTGCCATAAGTAGAATTTATGGAGCAAAAATATTGTGGAAAGTGGGAGAAAAAAAGGACAAGAAAAAACCAGCAGATAAAAAATTGTAATAAAATACCGGTACTAAAAAATTTGAAATATTAACTTTGCTCTACTATAGCAATTTCTTCCTCATTCAACCCATACAACTCATACACCATTTTATCTATTTCTTTATCTGTAGCATCTATGTTAGCTTTTAATTCCAGTGCTTTTTTGCTTTCCTGATTAAAATAATCTTCCCATTCTGCTTCCTGTGATAATGATAGTTTTACTTTCTTTTTTGCCAGTTCTTTGATGAACTCAGGATATGATAATTTATACCAGTCTTGTAGTTTGGTTGATAAGTCTTCTAATTCAAACTTCCGTTGAATGGTTCGTTGAAATTTCTGAGAGGAATCTTTTAAGTCTTTGTTGAGAAAAAGCATTGTGTTGGCTTTTTCTAATAGATGTTCTTGTATAAAATTCAAAGGTATGGGTATTCTATTTGTAATTGAATTATCAAAGTGCATTGTTCTTATAGCTCTTGCAAATATAAAGCGGTAGCAATACCAGTTAATTAACTTGGAGTTAAGTAATAACCAAAATACTTTACTTGAATACCCATCAATAAATGTTAACTGATTTACTGTATCTACTATTGCATATTCTTTTTTCTCTGGGAAACAAGCCGTTATTTTAATATGATCTATTGGATTCTCAATATGGGCAACTAAGTTTTGGACTAAAATAGAGTTGTCGTTTATAAAGCATTTAGTATCCTCTTTGATTATATCTTTATTTACTTTACCTTTAATTCCAATAATACCATTTCTTTGAATTTCTGCGCCACCAAGAACTTCTGTATCTCCAAATTCAGTTATTTTATTTTGGAATATCCCTCCTCTTGAATTATTTGCAAAGTCATTAATAAATTTGTTTGATAATTTAATTTTTAAACCAATATTTAATTCTTTATTAGAAATGTCATTCAGGAAAAATCCAAAATTATTAAAATTAATTTTATCTATTTCACCTACTAATTCTATAGTATTATTTTTAAGTTTA
>CAIUKU010000198.1 GCA_903899825.1 uncultured Bacteroidales bacterium
CTCCACTACCAATTTATGTTCTTCATAAAAAGCATCAACAGGCAATTTTGTACCTGCATCTCCTATCAAGAAATCAAATCTGTGTTGACGACTTGCTTTTGATTTTAATACTTCATCACATAAATCAATGATATAGGCTTCATCACTATTACTTCTTTTATTCACAGTTTTTTCTGCTATTATTTTTATTTTTTCAGATTTCTGAGTGATTATAGGCTCATGAACAGAAAGATTTGCTTTGATAGTTTCATTTTTGATAGTAACCACTCTTAAAAAATCATGTTCAGTATAAGCATTCCCAACGCCAAAATCAGTGGCATAAAATCCCAAATCTCTGATTTTGCTTCTTATACCTTTTTGTGTATTGGTATCTGCTTTGAGTTTTAACCTTATTAAAGCAATTATTTTTTCTGCTTCTGCTTTTGTAAATGTTGACTTTCCTTTCATTTTTAATTTTTTAATTAATTTAATTCAGGCAAAAGTTTTTTTAACCATTTTCAACTGTATTATTTCATTTGTGGATGATTATATGATATCTTCGGTTATGGGTTTCATATTTACTTATGCCTTATGGAAAAAATTCAAATCTAAATTTTCATTTTCGATATAGTCTTGAAAATTATTTTGGGTGAAAAAATCAATGAGCTCCTTACTAGTTAATGTCCCTTTTTCAATCAATAAATTAGAAAGCATCATATGTAACTCCTGAACTTTACAATGGTTTTGAAACATCATAACTAAATCCAATACTTTGTATTGAACAAATGTTACTTCGTTAGTATTAAATGCTTTACCTAAATCAAATAGAAATTTATTGGCTATTTCAAAATCACCTCCACAACCAGTTTTGTCAAAAATTTGGTTGAAATTTTTTTTGCTGAGTTCCAAAAACAGGAGTTCGTTTTGAATTATTAATTCAATATTTTGACCAATCATTCCCGCTAACGCTATAGCAAATATTTCATTTGCTCTTTCAATGCTGTTTTCTCTTTTCACATCAAAATTCGCTGAAATATGTAATGCACCATTCATGCTGTCATCTGGCAATCCATTTCTTTCAATTGTTAAGCTGTTAACTATCCAACTTTCCTTGAATAAATATCATACAATACCATGTGCTGCTTCGTGTTGAGCGATTCTTTCACGACTAAGTTCAAGCTGTTTCTTACAATCTTTACTGAATTTTTTTAATATTTTACTTAATAATTTCTTTATCCACATAACTTAATTTATTTTAACTCCGGTAATAATCTTTGCAACCATTCAAACTGTTTTTGTTCATTAGGTGCAGTCCAACTATTGCCTTTGTATTGATTAATATAATCTAATGCTTGTCTTACCCCAGGCCTATTACCTGCAATGCTATTTAGGGTTTTTAAAAATCTTTCATACGTATCTTCATCCCCCCAGAAAATAAGGTTAAGAATATCTTTTTCCATCAAATAAGAACCTAACGGGTAACCTGCAAAAGCATTCCAATGCTTGCATAATCTGATTGTATTTCGAATTACATTATTACCATAATTTACGTTTTTTGTTGTTAATGTTTCATTTATATCATTTGGAGTAGTACCTTGCCATCTATCACTCGAACTTGGTATATAGAAAGATTTACCCCAGTATTCCTCACAATAAGCTGGTACAATATCAAACATTATATGATTTAATTGTAATTTAACGACTGGGAAATCTTTCTTTGAAATTGAATCAGGGTAAGCTGCTGAAACAACATCCAATAGCCACTTACGATAAGTACCGGGATTATATCTGTTAAAATTCGTATTAAAAACAACCATTAAATCAACATCAGAATTTGGATCGTATTTCCTTGGCAGTATTGTATTTCTTGTAAATGAACCAAATCGAATAAATTCTTTTATTTCTCCACCTAATTTATTACCTAATACTTTTTCAAGTTGAGTTAAAGAAGCTTTGATTTTATCACGTTCAGTATCATTATGAGAAAGGACTAACTCATTTTGTGCAAATGCAACAAGTTTATTATTTATACTCATATCTATACTTTATTTAAAAACCAATTGTCAGTTTCACTATCTTCTTTTTCTATTGAATATTTTGCCCATCGCCTTGCAAATCCTGATATTTCTGGTTTTGGACTTTTATCAAATTCAATAACCTTTTTATTTAATCTTTCAATTTCTTGAATATTTGAATCACTCAGATAATAATGGCTTCTAATTTCTTTATGTAATGCCAAATAATTTTCTCCAGCTTGTTTATGTTTATCTCTATAATTTTTACCTTCACCTTCATTCCAAATTAACAGAGCTATTGTTCCAAATAAACCAATAGTTGCCATCCATTTATCAAAAATAGAATTTATGCCGATTATACTTACGACATTGATTACAGCACATAACCAAATAGTTAATGTAATCAATTGCCTCCTTAGGTCGCATGATTTGAAATGACCTTTGGCAGAATAGAGTGTCTCTTCAGCAAGTTTTCTTAAGAGTTCATTTTTATCCATTTCTATTTATTTAAAAAGGTAAATCATCAAAAAGATTATTTTTTACTTCTGGCTTAGGAAATTTCTTTTTATAAAATGAGTTCAAAAAAAGCCCAACAGTTGCTACACTATTTACAATGAAATAAGTAAATAGTGAATCATTTATTAAATAATCATCATCTGTTTTTCCATGAAAGCCTGTTTTTGTGCTTCTTAGCTTTTCAATATTCTGATTGATTGCAAGCAATGAGCTTCCTATTGTTTTTATTTCAGTAGGTAAATCAGCATTTGGAAATAGTTGAAACTCCTTAAGTAATTCAATTGTTAAATCATATAAAGTTTTACCTTCTTTTGGCTTTGTTACTATTCTTTCATCTTTGAAAATTTCTTTAATGATACTTTCTAAAGCTGAATTAACTAACCCAATAGCAATATCAGGATGTGTTTCAATTTGTTTAAAAGCTTTTTCAAAAGTTGCACTTGCCGTTTTATAATCAGATTTTAATTCATTTCTGAAAGTAGCGACTGAAGGAATAAAATCGGGCGTATCAACTCCTAAATCAACTGCAATTTGTAATAATAATTCTCCTCCAATTTCATGTATTGTCTTTGTTAAATCAATCTCTTCAGAGTTATCTTTTGTATAGATTGTAAAGTTTACATTGTTCCTATCATACCAAACTTGCCATTTTAAGATATAAAAATTTACATCTTTGTATGATTTATATTCAGCCCAAATAGCATCGATTACATCTTTAACCAATTTCATTTGATATTTCGGTGAGATTAGATTTTCCATAAATTATATATTTTCCACCCTCACTTCCCCACTCATTAATTTCGGCAATAAAGTATCCCTTAATTGGGTGAGGGTGAGGATTTGGTTTGAATTTTTTTCTTTTTTATTAAAGAGATTTGAAATATTTTCTATACCAAACTTTAATATTTCATTAGGTGGTAGCTTAAATTCAATATCTCCTATTTCACCTAAACTCAAGTTTGGTTGAACAGCATGAACAACTCTTCCCTCAAAATCATTTCTGATTTCAGAAGTATTAAAAAGGCAATAAAGAAAATAGGGTGATATTATTGTTTGATTGGCTCTCATTATTCCAATAGCTTGATTTGTATTTGCAGGCAATATTTCTTCTGTTACATAGGCAATTCTTCCAATTGTTCCTGCAATACTTATTAAAATATCACCTTTTTGTATTTTAGATCGTTTTAATAATTCATTTGTTTCTGTATCAATAAACGCAAATTTATTAGGAATAAACCCTCCAATATCTGTTAACGATTCTGCTTTTATGAAATTAATACCCGTTTCTTTAAATTGTTTACCAAGTGTTGTTGGAGTTGTTCCTTTTGTAATAGTTGAACATACTTCTTTAACTTTTTTTACCTCCCAACTATCTTCCGCTTCCTCCACAAACCATTGTCTGAAAAGCGTTTCAGCTAATTTTTCCAGGGTTTTGTTTTGGCGATGTAGTAAATCTATTTTATCATCTATATTACCTAATATTTCGCTTATTCCTTTTTGTTCATTGAGAGAAGGAATTAAAATGTCTAACTCTTCTAGCTGAGTTCTTGAAATATTTGGGAAAGTTGAACCTGTGGCACTTGCTAATAATATTGGTAAATTATAATCAATGATGCCTCTTAGAAAATATTGATATAGTATCCCTTTTTTATGTCGAATTGCAGCCAATCCACGTCCTAATGCATATTCAATATCAGACCAATTCATTTTACCAGTTGTTGAACCTCTTACACAAAAAAGTATATCATTATTATAGCTGGTTCTCTTTGCATCTGTTGTAAATTGAACTGCTATTGGGTATTTTGTGCTAAATTCAGTAGGCCCATTTAATAAAGGCATTCCAATAGCATTATTATTACAAGTTTCTCCTTGTGGAGATTGTCCCATAATAATTGTAGCTATTTCACTTAATTTACCTTGTTTCCACTCACTCATATCTTTTCAACTTTAGTATAAAAAACAATACCTATCCGGTTAATATGATCCAGTAAATCTTCATTATTAATATGTGAAAATATTGATACATCAAAAGTATAGGGTAATAATAAATCGTCCAATGCCAGGCTTAACTTGTTCATCAAAGTAATGTCAAGTTTTTCACCAATAAGTGTAATATCAATATCTGAAGCAGGTTTGTAATTGCCTTTGGCTCTGGAACCATACAAAATAACTTTCTCCACTTCATTAAAAGCAGAAAAAACATTTTGAATGCTGTCTATATCTTGTTGTTTTAATCCGTATTGCATCATTCTTTATCAAATAAATCACCTTGTTTTCCTGTTCGTATTTCTTCCATTGTTTTTTCAAATTGCAAAAAAGCAGGATAATATTCTTCAATTATTTTTTGATAGATTGCATTTGCAGTTTCCTCGTTGTAGGTATGGGAAGTCTGATTTCTGCTTTGCATCATTTCCATCCACGCTTCAGCATTGCTTACCAGCTTCATCTTAAAAGCTTCTCTTGTAGCATCCCGTGGGCCTTTAATGGTAGTATTTCCCTGATACTCGGCATAGTCTTTCATGATATTCCATGCAAGCTCGTGTGTATATTCAAATCTTTGAATAAGCCCTTCTTTTAGCACTTCTTCCAATACATTTTCAATTTCATCAATATCTTCAGCTTCTTCAATATCCTCTTCTTCAATGTTTTCTTTGATGTATTCTATAGCCTGGCTTAACTTTAAGAGTGCTTTTCTGTAATTTGAGAATCTTTGTTCCCAACGAATATCTTTATTTTCCATATTAAAATATTTTTTAATAGATGTTTTATATTTGTGCAAG
>CAIUKU010000199.1 GCA_903899825.1 uncultured Bacteroidales bacterium
ATTAAAAATTTAGTTTGTAAAAATATGAAAAAACTTGGAATATTACTCGTCTCATTTATATTAATGGTTGTTATTTTTTCTGCCTGTGCGGCACATCATAAATGTGATGCCTACAGTTCTACCCACAGAGATAAAGTGGAAAAAGTCGGGTATTAATAGATTGATTCTTGCCTTTTCACCTCATTTTCATTGTGTAAGCCCTTTGAAACGGGTGAATGTATGCTGGATTCTTTAGGTTTTATTGATAGTATAAGCATGCAAAAAAAATATATTTTATTAGCTGTTGTTTCCTTTTTATTACTTTTTATAAGTAATACAGCTATATGTCAATCACCTACCAATCTCGATAAGGATGTTTTGTACCGAAAGGAGAAAGCATTTTTTTTTGTTTTGCACAACGAAGGCTGGGGGATTGGTTATCGTAAGGGTAATCATTTGGCTTTCAATAAAACGCGCATGATAGAAGGCGAAATTGTTGGAATGAGCCATCCCAAGGAAACAAAATCAGAAAATCCTTATTTTGGAGATGCACATGGCTATGTATTTGGTCAGATCAACAGTCTCTATATCCTGAGAGGTGGAATAGGGTTTAAAAGAATGTTGAATGATAAACCTTACTGGGGTGGGGTTCAGCTGAGTTATATCTATTTCGGGGGTGCCTCATTGGCTCTGGCCCGTCCCAAATATCTTTATATTATTAATATTGATAACAGTAGTCCATATGGCTACCAGCTTACACTGGAGCATTACAATCCAGACAAGCATTTTGAAGAAAATATTTATGGAGGTGGGCCATTGTTGAAAGGTTTTGAAAATATCAAACCTTACCCTGGTTTATACGGGAAATTTGGCTTTAATTTTGAATTCGGCGAATACGATGAAAAAATAAGAGCCATTGAAGTAGGAGGGGTGTTTGATTATTATTTTGCCTCCATTCCCATGATGGCTTTCAATAAATATCCCAATTATTTCCTGACCCTCTATATCAATATACAGTTCGGAAAAAGATACAATATGTATTAAAACCCGCTACTTTTTCTCCGCTTAGCGATTTTTCTTCGCTTAGCGGAGAAAAGCTAAGCCGCTCCGGTCTTATTAAATTTTATTCATTAAATTTTATTTTTTTTAGGTTCAATTGCTGACTTTGACCCTTTTGTGATTAAATTTGTACGTTCATTTTTAACGTAAAACTTTAATATTTTTGTTATGAAAAAAAGATATATGCTAATGCTTGCATTGCTGTATGGAATAATGGCAAATGCACAAAATCCGCAATGGATTAATTATACCAACGGAAAATATATTTTCTCCGGGGTAGAAGATGGAAATTATGTCTGGTTTGCATGTTTAACCGGTGGACTTGCGAAAATTAACAAAACAACTGCAGCAGTTAGCTTTTATACGAAAGCCAATTCAGGTTTACCTAATCATTTTATTACATCAATTGTGAAGGACAATAACGGAAACAAATGGATTGGCAGTTTTTTCGGATTGATAAAATATAACGGAACCAACTGGACAACCTATAACAGCGCTAATTCAGGTTTGCCTGTTGATGATATCAGCTGCATCACCATCGACAGCAGCGGTGTTTTATGGATAGGAAGTTCTAAAGGATTAGTGCGCTACAACGGAAGCAGCTGGACAGTTTACAATACACTGAATTCCGGTATAGTGTCAGATTATGTAAATACAATTAATATTGACAAGGCTGGAAACAAATGGATAGGTTGCAATGCCGGACTATCAAAATTTAATGGCAGCAGCTGGACAAGCTATCATACATCCAATTCTGGTCTGCCCGACAATATGATCAATTCCATTGCTTTTGATTCAATTGGCAATAAATGGATAGCTACAAACAATGCTCTTGTCGTGTTTAATGATACTGTCTTTACAAAATATGATACATTCAACTCAGCTTTACCTCATAATTATGTGCTTTCGGTTATTGTAGACGGATCAGAAAACAAATGGGTAGCTACCTATAATGGTCTTGCTAAATTTAAAGATAACAGCTGGACAATCTATACTAATTCAAATTCTTCCATTCCCGGAAATAATGTAACTTATTTAATGCTGGGTACAGATGGAAATAAATGGGTGGGTACTACAAACGGACTAGCAAAATTCGACGGTTCAGTCTGGACTCCTTATACCACTTCTAACTCGGGTTTATCTTCAGCAGCAATTACCTCTGTTAAATCCGGCAACAATTCTGTGAAATGGATAGGAACCGAAGGCTATGGACTGATAAAGTTTGATGCAAACACCTGGACGGTTTATAATACAACCAACTCAGCATTGCCTTCTGATTACATTTATGATATTGAAATTGATGCAAACGGAAGCAAATGGTTAGGCACAGGAGCAGGACTGGTTAAATTCGATACAAACTCTAAGGTTTATAATACCTCCAACTCTGATTTACCCCATAATCTGGTAAATAGCATATGCATTGATGAAACTGGAAAAAAATGGATAGGTACATTCAATGGTCTGGTAAAGATAGTGGATACGATATGGACGGTTTATAATTCGATAAATACAGGGATTCCCGATAATCATGTTCAGCGTATTACAACAGATACCAATAACAATATCTGGATAGGTCTGGGTGGAGGCGGAGTTGTAAAATTTGACGGAATTAACTGGATTAACTACAATACCTCCAATTCAGGAATTCCGGATAATTATATTAATACACTGGTAGTTGACCATAATAATGTTAAATGGATTGCTACTAGCTATGGACTGGCAAAATTTGATGATGTTAACTGGGTTGTTTTCGATACGACCAACCATGTTTTACCTTCTGATTTTGTGAAATCATTGGCTGTTGATGACAATGGAGCCATCTGGATAGGCTGCTATACGATGTTTAATTCCAGAGGCGGTTTATTAAAATATGCCAACAACAGTTTTACATCCTATAATTCAGAAAATTCAGCTTTGCCTTTTGATAATATCAGCTGTATCAGCATAGATGCGAATAATACAAAATGGATAGGTGTTGATTTAGGAGGTCTGACTTTATTTAATGAAAATGGAATTCCCAGTACAATTGCTGAACACAAAACATCTATACAGGATTTTGTAGTTATCTATCCAAATCCGGCTCATAATGAGATAAATATCGATTTTAAACAACAGGAATTAACACATGCCAGTTTGCTGGTTTATGATTTACAGGGTAAATTGCTAATGCAGCAAAACATCAGTCAGTATCAAAACAACCTGAATATTGAAAGCTTGTCAAGAGGTATATATATTCTCAGCATCGTAAGCGATCAGCAAAACATAAAATGCAAATTGCTGAAGAAATAAATATCGTTATAATGCTTAACTGCAAAAAAAAACCGGCTTGTAAAACAAACCGGTTTTTTTAGGGTAGATGATGGGAGTATCTACAACCTCTAAATCACTACAATATCAACTATTTTGGTGTTTTCTGTTTTTTCTGTTTGATTTTTAATTTCTATTTCCCAATTTTTTTTATTTTTTTTCCTATTTAATTACTCTTAAAAATGATACTTTTATATCCTCTTTTTGAATTTGTTTTTTATTTTTAAACAC
>CAIUKU010000200.1 GCA_903899825.1 uncultured Bacteroidales bacterium
CTATAACCTAGAAAATACAATACAATATATATTATAATTGCAGAGACAAGTGGAAATAGCAACCCAATAAGCGTACCAAAAAAATAATCATCCTTTTTAAATTTTCCAATCATATGCGTTCAGGTTTTTTAGGTGATGGTGAGCCGTTAAATCAAAATGTAAAGGAACAATGGCAATAAAGTTATGTTGCAATGCCCATTGGTCGGTATCTTCTTCAAAATCGTCGCTTTGAAAAACACCGGTCAGCCAATAATAATCTCTGTTGTGAGGATCTTTACGGGCATCAAATACTTCATCCCAACTTGCACGGGCCTGACGGCAAATCCGAATCCCTTTTATAGCAATGCCATTCAATGCAGGAATATTTACGTTGAGGCAGGTATCCTTTGGCAAACCTTTTTTGAGCACTTCCAGTGTGATTTTTTTAATATATTCATCTACATGGCTAAAATCTGCATCCCAGGAGTAGTCGTCTAGTGAAAACCCTATGGAGGGAACGCCTTCAATACATCCTTCAATAGCTGCTGCAATAGTTCCGGAATAGATTACATTAACGGAAGCATTAGAACCATGATTGATGCCGGAAACGATCAGGTCGGGTTTTGCATGAAGTATTGCTTTTTCAGCCAGTTTTATACAATCAACCGGAGTACCATTACAACTATATTCCTCGTAATCTTCTTCTTTAGCAATCAGTTTAATCCTTAATGGATGAGCCACGGTGATAGCATGCCCCATTCCTGATTGTGGTTTGTCGGGTGCCATTACAATTACATCACCCAGCTGACGCATGATAGAAATCAGTTTCCGGATGCCCGGTGCTTCAACACTATCATCGTTGGTAATGAGTATCTTAGGTTTCTTCATTTTCAATAGACTTATTAATTTCAGTAATACCACCCGAAACAATGAATTTCATGATTTCTGAGGATGGAGCATGGATAGGCGTAACATTTTCAGCAGGTACAATAAATAAATTTCCCGAAAAATTATAAGAATGAGGAAGATATACAGCTATAAGTCCTTCTTTAATACCAAGATTTGTTAAATCTTTCTGAGTAATAAATCCCAGTTTATAAATCTCGGCATCCTTATTCATTTGTACCATTACAGCTTCTGTAAATTTCTTTTTCTGTCCAACAAATGCCGACATAAAATCCTTGGTGGAAGTATAAATCACTTTAATAAACGGAACTTTCTCCATCACAGCATTTACCAATGAAACCATGGGTTTCGCTATTAACGATTTCCCAAAATAACCAACCGTGGTGATAATGCTTACTGTTAATAAAATACCCAATCCAGGAATACGGATATGAAGAATATTATCCAACAAATCGTTTGCCCGGCTATCTATATTGTTAAAAATAAAATAGATGATAAAAATGGTAGCGCCCAAAGGAGTTATGTATAACAGCCCTTGCATAAAATAATTGAGCAGCTTTTTGGAATAAATATGGATGTTCATACTAAGGGTTTTTGTTTTCAAAGATAGAATTATTTTACGAAAACAGCTTGTTAATAAATTTTAAAATAATTTTGATAGTACTAAACAATGGGAAGGGCATCATTACCGATGCATCGGATTTCAGTTTCAACAATATGATTACTAAGCGTTTTCATCTCATCCAACGTTTGAACATGAATAATGCTGTCCAATACCCTTGCTTGTGCAATAAAACCATAACTAAACAATCGCCAGAGATCTTTCATTTTATTCACAGTTTGGGATTCCGTTTTGTAAAATCTCAATTCCTGTATTAAGTCATTTAAAAACAAACGAAAACGTTCAGTATCATTTGCATTTTCTTCTACCCTATCCAATTTAATCTGCATCGGTAAAAGCGGATTACTGAATATTCCACGACCTATCATCCATTGGCTGATACCTGGATATTTTGGTTGAATCATCTTATATGAATCAAGTCCTGTAATATCCCCATTGTATACAATTTCATGTTTAAATTCGTGAATAACCGACTGCAATACATCATGATGAATATTACCTTCATACATTTGAATACCAATGCGTGGATGAATACAAATGTTATCGAGTGGATAATCATTAAAAACAGCAATCAATTGGTAAATTTCATCTGTATTGTAATATCCGAGGCGGATTTTTACTGAAAGCTGTTGACCGATTGCAGGAATAATGGCATCAAGAATAGATCGCAACAATTCAGGATAGGGAAGCATACCGCTACCTCTTTTTTTATGAGCGATACTTTTTACCGGACAGCCTAAATTCCAGTTTAGTTTATCATAACCCCAGGCATTGAGAAAATCCGCCATCTGAATAAATGAATCAATTTCTTTACCGAGTATCTGAGGTATAACCGGCATTTTTGCATTATTTTCAGGCAATACATCTTTGACTTTTCTCGGGTTTATCTTATCGCAAGCTGTCAGCGAAATAAAAGGACTTATAGCATAATCAATCCCTTCATAATGACGACTGTATACGTTGCGGAAAATAAAATCAGTAAAACCATGTAAGGGTGCCAGCATAATCATAAATATAATTCCTTTTTGCAAAAATAGACATTTTATCGGATGATTGGATGATTTGAAAATTTGAGAAATTGAATAATTTGAAAATGCATTGGAAAGTTTAGACTTCTGTATAAGTAAAAAAGCCTGCATCCAAATGACACAGGCTTTTTTTATAGATTATTAATAAAGAGTTATTAATAACAATTAGCTAATAACGAATTATTTCCAGTTTAGCTTAATATTTTGTGTTGAAATAGAGGTTTTAACTCTCACAAGATAAATAGCCGGAGCAAGTTGTAATTCATTAACATATACATTCGTTTTGCCAATTTCAGCTTTGAAAACGCGTGCACCGGTTACGGTAAACACTTCAACTTCCTGTAACTCTTCGCCGGTTTGGGCTACGATGTTAAGTAGGTTATCATTTTCAAATACTTTGACATCAGAACTGCTCAATACTGCATTATTATTTCCGAAACGGATAAAGAATCTTCCGGTAATAACGTCTGTTGGGAATTCAAATTCATAGGTTGTATTTTCTGATAAACTGATCAATTTACCCATCATACGGTCTTCCAAATAAGCTTGCTCAGCAGTTTCAAGACCAAAAGCAGTAATCTTTGCTTTTTTGCCTGTATTTCCGATGATACCCAGAGGAATGATAGTATTATTGGTAGTATTGATAGAGTTGATAATCAGCTTTTCGCCGGTTGTAGATTGAGAATACATGGCTACTGGTAAATCGTTGAAGAGTTTTTCAGAGTCAAATCTTTCAAAATCTAATTTTGAATCTGAGTTTTTACAAATTACCAATTCATCAATTCCTTCATCGGTTTCAGTTTTCAAACGCAACAAGATTTCATTATTTGAAAAATCTTTGTAATAGCTTGAAGTTGCATGGGTACGTGCCGATGGAGTGAAAGCAAGCTTAGGTGAACTATATACTGCTTTTACAAAGAAGCCTTGTAATGGTGCAATGAACGGTTTCGTATTAGCAGGAACACCGACATTGTTGCATGAATTATAGGTTCTCAGATAAGAAGTACTAGCAACCGGACTTGAATTTGGAAACAACGTATTGTCCCATAGGTACAGAGTACTGGCTACATTCGTTAATCCTAATAAATTCCAGTTCAAATAAGCAGTATACGGATTCGCCAACAGATTCCAGCTCTGACTTGCGCCTGAACCAGTATAAACCAGAGAATTTGTATAATCAAATGCCAACGGACTGTAATAAAGCTTACCGGTAAGCGAAGTAGTAAATGAAACATTAGGTTTAACAGCATAACCAACAGTTGGTGTCAACTGATAAGTTGCTGAAGTAATGAGTGCATCCCAGTTAGTTCCACCAATATATGGTTTCGCCTGAACACTACCGCCTGAAGGAAGAAGATTACCAACTGCAGCACCTGCATTTTTCTTGAATGGAGAACCAAACAAATGCCAAGCACCTGTCAGATACCTTTGAACGGTAGCCGGTAAGTTGATGTTATTCTGTATAAGCGAAGCACCGGAAGCTATAACCAATCCAGCATTTCCTTTGGATACATTATTGATGGTACCCAATACAGTAATTTTACTTCCACTTAAAAGAGTTAGTGATTTACCTGCCAGAATGGTGATGTTGTCACCTACACCATTGATGGTAACACCCAATGTATGGGTATTGTTATCAAATTTAACGTTTTTATCAATGGTTAGTGTTCCGGTAGTTAACAAAATGGTTTGGCCATCAACAGCAAGGTTGAAACGAACAATTCCGTAATCACAAACCCTTGAGATAGCTTCACGCAATGAACCTGCTCCACTATTGTTATTGTTACTTACATAAGCAACAGAATCACATGTAGGAATTAAAGGAGTTACAGTTACAACAACCGGTTTGATGTCAGAGCATCCTGCTACAGAAGTTCCCTTGATATAATAGGTTCCTGCAGTAGCAGTAGTAGGTGTTGTATAAGGAATTGTTCCAGCAAGATTGGTCCAGTAACTAAAGCTGGCAACCAATAAAGAACCGGCTGTAATATCAGGAGTAGTTATATCAACCGTCGCAGGTGCAATTACAGCTGCTGGATTTGTTATAGTAACAGTAGGTGTAGATAGTTGTGCATTGATTGCAACAACGGCCGCTGTATCAGAAGTACATCCGTTATCATTGGTAACTGTAAAATTGTAAGTCAATAAAGCAGCTAAACCGGATATGGTTGTAGTTGAAGAAGAACCTGTATAAGCGCCTGGATTAATTGTCCAGTTGCCTGTTGGCAATCCACTTAACACAACACTGGCAGATGAAGTAAGACAGTTTGGTTGCATGATCGTATCTACATGAAGTGCTGATGGCAATGCATTCACAACCACAGTAGTGATTGCAAAATTACTACACATTGTAACATCATCTGTAAAAGTATAGGTCAGGTTTTGAGTTCCTGCTGAAGGATTAAAAACAAAACCTAATGCGATATTTCCGCTAACACCCGTTCCTGTCCATTCGCCCATACCTCCTGTTAATGGTGTACCACCTAAGGAAATATCTGCAGCATCCATACAAACAGGGCCGTAGGAACCTGTTGTAACGATTGGTAATGGATTCACAACAATAGTTGTATGTGCTGAATCAGTACAGCCATTTCCATCTGTATAGGTATGGGTAATGGTTTGTGTTCCGACTGAAGGATCAAACAGATTACCTGATACACCAATACCAGTCCATACGCCACCTGATACCGGAGTACCACTTAAAGTAACATCAGCAGCATCAATACAAACAGCCTGGTATGGGTCAGCAGTAACAATCGGTAATGGATTGATGGTTACATCAAAACTACTTTCTGAGGTACAGTTTGGCAATGAACCAGTTTCTGCATATACATAAATAGTCTGAGTGTTTTTAATAGTATCTCCTGCAAATAATGCAGTTCCTGTACCACCCATACCTGTGAAATAATTACCGTTGGTTAAGGCAGGTAAAATATAACTACCACAAATGGTTACGTTTCCAACAACATCTACCAATGGCAATGGAGTAATCGTTACATTTTCAGATACAGTTGTAGAGCAGTGTGTAGTTGTATTGGTTTCAGTAACCTGTATCGTTCCGCTTAATCCAGTTCCCCAATCAACAGTAATCGGGTCAACAGTACTTGAACCATTGATAGTTCCTCCTGTTACAACCCAAGAATAGGCTTGATTTGGCGGAGCATTATGATATACTTCCTGAGAACCTGCACAAACTGCAAAATTACCGCTAATTACAGGTGTTGGATTTGGATTGACCTTAATAGGTGCTGAGATCGTTGTGAAAATAGTCTCACAACCAGCATCTGTAGCAAGTTTTGTGATATGTAAGGTCAAATTATTGAAAGTCAAGTCTGCGACTGGAGAAAGTGGATAAGAATACAAAGCTTCACCACTGCCATCAGCAGTACCTGTCACTGTACCAAAACCATAAACTGTATATGGAGCTACTGTTAAGCGTGCTTCAAAAGTAGCAGATCCTGATACACCTGGCAGTAAACCGGTTAATTTAACCGGAATAGTTGTTGCACCTACACAAACAGGTGTAAGAACTACTGAAGCTAGTGTTGGATTTGGATTCACC
>CAIUKU010000201.1 GCA_903899825.1 uncultured Bacteroidales bacterium
ATCTCGTTAATATTAATGCTAAAAATAGTTTACCTGAAATTCTAACAGATTAGTATAGTATTACATACCTTTTTATATGCGTTTCTGCTTTTTCAATGATTACTTTATTTAAACATAAAGCTTTAATTCCAGATACAATTGTATTTATAATAATTATTCTCAATGGTTTGTTTTTTACACTGGTTCTAAGCATGTATATGGTAAGTTTTTACCTGAATAATTATGTTGGAATATTTCTTTCGATTTTTGTGATTTGTATTTTGTTTTCAGTTTTCCTGAAGAAATATTCAGAATGGAAGTATACTCCTGCTTTTTATTCTTTGTATGGGTTTGTAGCTATAAGTACTGCAATTTATGGTTTATTTGGTTTGCCTCTGGCTTATCTTTTATTATCCATCCAAAGTTTATTGGTCGTTTCAATGGCAATTTGGTTCCGGTCTAAGATTATAGTTCTAATGAATTTCTTCCTTTTTGTTTTTTTAATGATAGCTTATTTTTCATCTCCAGATTCAGTAAATTCAATTAATTTTTCATTTGCTTTAATATCAATAATTACAGCACGTATTATAAATCTTCAAAGAAGCAGGCTTGATATTAAAACGGATTTGCTTAGAAATGTATATTTGATCATTGGCTTTTTTGCAATGCTTTATGCACTATATAAAGCCGTCCCAATGCAATATGTAATATTATCATGGACTATTGCAGCAGTGGCATATTTTATTGTAAGTATTTTGATTCGCAATATTAAATATAGATGGATGGCAATTTTTACTATGGTTGCTGCTGCTATATATCTTTTTATAGTTGATCTGGCAAGCGTTGGTATTATATACCGAATTGTTGCATTTATGTTTTTAGCAGTTATATCAATTACAATATCAGTTTATTATACAAAACATAAAAAGAAAAATATAAATGAGGCTAATGAGAATGAAAATTCATGAAATTTAAATCACTATTGTTTAAATATTAAAATTTGCATAACCAGAAAGTTAAATTTTTAACTTAAATTCAACAAAGAAAAAAACTGATCAAACGATAATTGATAAAAATCATAATAATTTTACTATTAATCACTTTCCTTTATGACATAATAATAAAAGAATTTATACTTTTGTAGATTATTAATAAAATTTAATATTTATGAAAAGGAAAAACTTACTTACTCTTATCGCATTTTTTGTAATTGCTTTTATGATTTCAACTTCTGTACTACATGCTCAGACAGCAGGAACCATGACTTTTAATTTTACAACGGCCTCTTCATCCAGCTATTCTCCAAAACACTGCATCGCAGTCTGGATTGAAAACAACAGTGGTACTTTTATCAAAACTAAATTAAAGATGTGCTCAAATGGTAATTTAGATCATTTGACAACCTGGACTGGTAAATCCGGTTCTAATGTTGTGGATGCTATAACAGGTAGTACCAGAACTACAAATGGTGCATTATCTGTAGTTTGGAATGGTACTGATGTTAGTGGTACTGTAGTAGCCAATGGTGTTTATAAAGTTTGGGTTGAGTTTGCTTGGGGGTCTTCACAAACCACAGGTAAATTGTTTCAATCATTCACATTTACTAAAGGAGCAACTTCAGATCATCAAACACCTGCTGATTATACCTATGGTACTACTGGTAGTCTTACAGGTATGACAATTGATTGGGCACCTGCTGTTGGAGTGACTGAAAATTTGTCTTCAGATAAGTTTAATATATTCCCAAACCCAATTACCAGTCAAAGTGCTGTTAAATATTCATTAACTGAATTATCTGATGTAACTATCGGTTTATATGATATAAGTGGAAAATTAATAGATATATTAGTTGATGAAAACCAGAACACTGGTAATTACAATTTACCTCTTTCGTTATCAGGAAAAGTAAATCCTGGTGTATATTTTATTAAAATGAATACAGGAAAAGCAGAACATACTTCAAAAATATTTATTCGTGAATAATTAATGATTTTATTTTTTATAAAAAAGCGTCGATAATTTTAAAATTACCGACGCTTTTTGCTTTTAACAAATTTGAGTTATATCTTTTTTATTATTTTACCAATCCCGAAAATCCCATAAATGCCAATGAAAGAAGTCCTGCTGTTATTAATGAAATCGGGAATCCTTTCATTCCTTTTGGATAACCGGTGTTTTCCATTTGTTCTCTGATACCTGCCATTAAGATTAATGCAATCGTAAATCCAACTGCAATAGCACTGGCATATACAACACTCATAACCATGTTGTAGTTTTCCTTAACAGCAAGAATAGCTATACCTAATACTGCACAATTAGTTGTAATCAAAGGCAAATATATTCCCAGTGCCTGATACAATGAGGGTGCAGCTTTTTTTAGTATGAGTTCTACTACCTGAACCAGAAATGCAATTACCAGAATAAAAGAGATGGTTTGCATAAACTCAATGTTCAATGGTTTCAATATAAAAAAGTAAATCATGTAGGTTACAAAATTAGCAAGGGCCATTACAAAGATAACAGCTGCTCCCATACCCAATGATGTTTCAACCTTACTGGAAACTCCTAAAAATGGGCAAATCCCAAGAAATTGAGCCAGTACAACATTATTTACAAAAAGGGCTAAAATGATAATATTAATATAATCCATGTTCTGTTTCTCCTATTATTTATTTGCTGATAATCTGTTTTTTATGGCAATAAAGTATCCGTATGTAAAGAATGCTCCAGGAGGCAATATAAAGATGATAATCGTTTTAGTACTTTCGCTAACCAATTTTATATCAAAAATACTTCCGTTTCCCAATATTTCTCTTACTGCTCCCATAATGGTGAGTGCTAATGTAAATCCAATTCCCATGCCAATGCCATCTAAAATAGCAGGAATGGGTTTGTTTTTCTGAGCGAATGCTTCAGCTCTGCCTAAAATAATGCAGTTTACCACAATTAATGGAATAAATACGCCTAAAGCAGCATACAAGCCGGGTGTAAATGCTTTCATAGTTAAATCAACTATGGTTACAAATGATGCTATAATAACTACAAATGCAGCAATACGCACTTTATCAGGAATTAAGTTTTTTAATAAAGCAATAAATAGATTAGAGAATACCAATACAAAGGTAGTAGCTGCTCCCATCCCCAGGCCATTCATGGCTGCAGTAGTAACAGCGAGTGTTGGACATGTACCCAATACGAGCACCAGGGTTGGATTCTCTTTCCAGAGTCCGTTTAATAAATACCTCATATTACCCATAATTAATCCTCCTTTTTATTAGTTTCATTTACATTAACTAAAGATGTTGAATCTTTAACAATCTGAGCATCCTTTTTAAATTCTTTCATAAAAAGCTGATAAGCTTTGTTTATTGCATCGCAATAAGCTCTTGACGAAATGGTTGCAGCAGAAATTGCATCAACTTCTCCGCCATCTTTTTTTACCATCATTTTAAATATAGCTGGGTTTTTTCCTTCAAACTGTTTGTAAAATTTAGGTTCTTTCATCTTAGTGCCTAATCCTGGCGTTTCTTTCTGATCTAAAACCATTGATTTATTGATTGTTCCATCCGGTAAAAAACCTACCATTAATGTAAATTTACCTGAAAAAGCTTTATCTGTAAAGGTATTAACTGCATATCCAACTGTTTGTCCTCCTTTACTTGCCGGATAAAAGAACAAACCATCAATTTCCTTCATGTCTTTTACCGGATCATTGTCAAAATCGGGTAATACCATTTTTACAGCTTCCACTTCTTTCTCTTTATTTGCTTTTTCAATAGGTCCCTTTGTAAGTACATATACATAGCCCAAAGCTGCAGACATTCCCATGGAAATCAATACCAGGGAAAGTACCATATTTTTTAAGTTTGATTCTAATTTTGCCATTATTTTATTACCTCCCCAAATCTTTTTGGTTTGAAACCTTTGTTAATTAATGGAACTACAGCATTCATGATAAGAATTGCAAAAGATACACCTTCAGGATAAGAACCCCAAAGCCTTATGAGTACTGTTAAAACTCCGCAACCAAAACCATATAATAACATTCCTCTATAAGTCATGGGTGAGGTTACCATATCTGTTGCCATAAAAATTGCACCTAACATGAGACCTCCAGCCAGAAGATGAAATAATGGATTTATATAATGTTCAGGATTTATCTGCCACATAATAGCTGTGAAAACGAATACTGTTAGCAAATAAGATACAGGTATATGGCAGGTGATTATTTTTTTATACATCATGAATAATCCTCCCAGTAACAATGCTGCTGCTGAAATTTCACCCAATGAACCACCAATACCTCCGATAAACATATCCTGATAAGAAGGAAGTTGAGCAGCCAATTGAGAAATTGTATCTCCTTTACCAATACCTTCTTTTAAAACACCAAGAGGAGTTGGTCCTGTGATGGCATCAACCATTGACCATATTGGTTTTGGTAGCGGCCATGAGGTCATATCTACAGGAAATGAAATCAATAAGAAAACACGTCCTACCAATGCAGGATTGAAAGGATTTTTTCCTAAGCCTCCATATGACATTTTTGCAATACCAATTGCTACTAAAGCCCCAATTACCATTTGCCAAACAGGAAGACTGCTTGGAACATTAAATGCCAATAATATACCCGTAATTATGGCAGAACCATCGGTGATAGTAGGAGCTTGCTTTAATAAGAACTTTTGAATCAGATATTCAAAAATCAAACAGGAAACCACTGCAGTTAGTGTTATGATAATAGCAGCTAATCCAAAATACCAGAAAGAAACCATCATTGCAGGAACAAGAGCAATAACTACGCCCCACATAATTTTCTTTAATGATTGGTCACCATGTAAGTGCGGAGACCCTGAAACTGTTAGTAAATTCATGTTTTAATTATTTGCTCTGTTTCTAATTATCAGACCCACTTTATTTTTTCCCAGTCTGACATAATCAAGTAATGGTCTGGATGAAGGACAGGTAAATTGACAACTTCCACATTCCATGCAATCCATTATTTTTTCTTTTTCTGAGGTTTCGAAATTTCCATTTTCAGCAAGCTGAGCCAATAGATAAGGTTCTAGTCCCATAGGACAAACTGTAATACATTTTCCGCATCGGATACAGTTTAGTATTTCAGGTCGTTTTGATTCTTTTCTGGTCATAATTAATATACCGGAAGTGCCTTTTACTATGGGAACATCTAATGAATTCAATGCTTTTCCCATCATAGGCCCACCACTGTTCACTTTACCGGAATCATCAGGCAATCCACCTGCTTTCTCAATTAATTCAATAACAGGAGTACCAATTCTAACCATGAAGTTAGATGGATTTTTTAAAGATTTACCAGTAATGCTTACAACTCTTTCAAAAAGTGGCTTGTTTTTTTGAATAGCTTCGTAAACAGCAAAAGCTGTACCTATATTGCTTACCACACAGCCTACTTCAATAGGAAGTTTTCCTGATGGAACTTCTCTGTTTAATAAAGCCTTGATTAATTGTTTTTCAGCTCCCTGAGGGTATTTGATTTTTAAAGCATGTACTTCAATTCCTGTGAAATTCAATGCTAATTTTGTTAAATAAGTGATGGCATCTGACTTATTGTTTTCGATACCTATTATTGCTTTTTCAACACCCAATGCTTTCTTCAAAATTGAAATACCGACCAATATTTCTTCCCCTTTTTCCAGCATCAATCTATGATCTGATGTAAGGTAAGGTTCACATTCAACTCCGTTTATTAGTAGAAATTCTGCTTTTTTCCCGTTTGGCACCATCATCTTTACATGGGTAGGGAAGGTGGCACCACCCAGACCTACAATTCCCATATCCTTAATTTTGGCAATGATCTCTTCTTTTGATAATAAAATGTCTTTATTAATTGTATTTGTGCGATCTATGGTTTCCTCCCATATGTCACCTTCTACATCAATAAAAACAGATGTTTTCTTGTAACCACTTGTATCAATAGCAGTATCAATTTTTGAAATTTTACCTGAAACCGAAGAATGAACATTTGCACAAATAAATGCATCGCCTTTTGCAATCAGTTGCCCTGTTTTTATGCTTTCACCTTTTTCTACAACCAATGTAGAAGGAGTTCCTAAATGTTGGGTAACAGGAATGCATATTTTTTGAGAGATGGCAAGAAATTCTATGGCTTTGTCTGAAGTCAGCTTGTTTTCTTCGGGATGAACACCGCCTATTTTAAAGGTTTTCAATATGTATCCTCCTCTTAGTTTATATGATTATGAAAATTTTATAATTCTGTATTTACTGTTTCTTCCTTTTTCGCCTTTTCTTTGCGGGGAGGAAAGTTAAGCTCAATAATTGCATTCGTTGGGCATTCATCAACACATTTGCGACAAAGGGTGCATTTTTCAAAATCAATATATGCAAGGTTTTTATCGATGCTAATTGCTTCAAAAGTACATACCTTCATGCATTTACCACATCCTATACACGCAACTTCGCAATTCTTCTTAGCCGGTGCGCCTTTTTCCTGATTGATGCAAGAAACGAAAATTCTACGGTCTTTTTTGTTTTTGTTTCTGATTTCTATAATTTTTCTGGGACAAGCTTTAACACATGCACCGCAAGCTACGCATTTTTCGTTACTTACAACAGGAAGTCCAGTTGCTTCATCTATATATATTGCGTCGAATTTGCAAGAGAATACACAATCTCCCAAACCAAGACAGCCAAAGGGACATCCACTTTCACCGGCAAAAAGATTGTTGGCAAATGTACATGTTGATGCACCGTCGTACTCAACTTTTTTAGGGGCATTTGTATAAGATCCACTACATCTTACAACGGCAATCTGAGGTGATCTTTCTGTAGCAATAATTCCCAAAACAGGAGCAATGTCTTTCAATACTGTATTTCCTCCTACAGGACAATTTAAATTATCGAGATTTCCTGCTTTAACGATGGCTTCTGCAAAATTCCTGCAGCCTGCATAACCGCAACCACCGCAATTTGCACCAGGTAAGATATCGGCAACTTCATCAATTTTTGGATCTTCAATTACTTTGAATTTTTGAGCAACAAAGAACAGTATAAGTGCCGATAATGCTCCAATAGAGCTTATGGCGATAATGGCATAAATTAGAACCTGATTCACTTAGAAATCTCCTCTTTTTAATAATAATACCTTTGTTTATTAATGTTTGCAAAATTAGCAACAAATATTATAATACTATTTTTTTTAGCTTTTTTTTTAAAGGATGGAAATAGAAGTAAATCAGAATGTTAAAAAAATATTTTAATTTGAATTGAAGTTCAAAAGCCTATAATGTACTGATGAAATGTTAATTATAGTTTAATTTAGAATTGTTATAAATTTAACAATAGATTTAGATGGCTGAAAATTAGGAATATAAGGATGTTTTATTGAATTTTAAATGAAAATGTATTACTGATTTGTTTTTTGAAAACGAAAAGTAATAAATAGTAAATGGCAAGTATCATTATTGTAAATAAAGCTGTTAATGCCTCATTTTTACTTATGCTAAATGTGGTTAGCATTGTAATCATCATAAAAATGAATGGGAGGAAGTATCCAAGAAAAACAGCTTTGGTTCCCATTGATTGATTCATTATAATTTCAACCTGATCTCCAATTTTATAATTTGAATACGCTTCTTTATTTATTTCAATTATTTTTTCTTTCATCTCTGTCATACTGCACATTGCTTGTGAATGACATGCTGAGCAGGCAGATTTAGCAACAATCATAACATAGATATACTTCTCATCTATGTTTTGTATAACCCCATTGTGGCAAATCTGGTTTTTTTCTGAACTCATTTCTATGGTTTGTTCTTTTTAAGGTGTAGAAACTGAAACAGGTATAATTTTCCCATTCAGGAAATGATGGGCATTTTCTGCAAATTGTTTGATAAATTCAGCCATTTCGTAAGGCTGCACAGATGCCTGATATCCGGGGAATGCTTCTCTGAGCATTTCTGTGTTCACAGCACCTAATGCTAAGCTATTGATTTTTACTTTTCTTATTTCTAATTCGGCTGCAAGACATTCTGTAAGTGTATTTAAAGCTCCTTTACTTGCGCTGTACAATGAAAGTCCATTGAATTTTTCACTTCCCTGAAAACCACCCATACTACTTATATTGACAATATGAGCGTTTAGCTTAAAAAGAGGAAGTAGTTGTTGGGTAATTTTAAAAACAGATTTTAGATTTACATTGAACATTTTATCAAAATCATCCTCTGATAATTCTTCAAAAGGTTTATTCACCAGGTAACCAGCATTATTTATCAGAATATCAATTTCTTTAAAATGTATTTTAATTTTATCTTTGAAATCATGTTGAACTGAAGAAATATCATATATCAAAGGGATAAAGATTGATTTTTCTCCAAATTCATTGATGATGGAATGATTTTTACCGGTTCTGGATATTCCGATAACAGAATTATTTGTATCTTTGCAAAATAGCTTTGCAAGTTCTAATCCAATACCTCGACTGCTACCTGTTATAATTATATTCATGAAAATAAATTGAATTTTAGCAAAAGTAAAACAAATTTCAAGGTAAAAAGAAAAATCTGATAAATAAAAAATCATTACTGAGATTTATGAATCAGATTTACAGTGGATTAATTAAAAATGCAGCTATTTTTAAAAAAATGCAGCAAAAACATTTTAGTTATTAAAAAAAAGTGTATCTTTGCAAACTCATTTTTAAGACCAAACAAAATTATATCTTAGAATATGCAATTCAAAACAGGAAATACAAAAGAAATTTTTAAAGAGTACGGTAAATCAGAATTTGATACAGGCTCTACAGAAGGTCAGGTGGCTTTATTCACTAACAGAATTAAATATCTGACAGAACATTTAAAAGTAAACAGAAAAGATTTTGCAACAGAACGTTCATTGGTTTTGTTAGTAGGCAAAAGACGTAAATTGTTAGCTTATTTGAAAGATAGAAATATCGAAGGATATAGAGAACTTATCAAGAAGTTGGGAATCAGAAAATAAGTATACTTATTTTTACAAAAATTTAAAGGGCAATTAGACTTATAATTGCCTTTTTTTGTATTGAAATAAATTTAAAAGTGCTATTATGCAAGTTATTACAAAAAAAATTGAATTAATTGATGGTAGAGTTATCACCATCGAAACAGGAAAATTGGCAAAACAAGCTGATGGTTCTGCATTGTTACGCATGGGAGATACCATGTTATTGGCAACGGTTGTTGCAAAAAAGGAAGCTGCTGAAAATGTTGATTTTATGCCACTTTCTGTTGAATACCAGGAAAAATATGCTGCATTGGGTCGTTTCCCTGGTGGATTTTTTAAAAGAGAAGCCCGCTTGTCAGAATACGAAATATTAATATCCAGATTGGTAGACAGGGCCTTACGTCCATTATTTCCTAGTGATTATCATGCTGAAGTTCAGGTACAGATTACCCTTATTTCAGGCGATAAAAATACTGTTCCTGATGCATTGGCAGCTTTAGCTGCATCTTCTGCCCTGGCAGTTTCTGATATTCCTTTCAACGGACCAATTTCGGAAGTCCGGGTTGCTAAAATAAATGGAGTGTTTGTTGTAAACCCACCTTTACAGGATATTCCGACTGCAGATCTTGATTTAATGATCGCTGCTACCTATGATAATATCATGATGGTAGAAGGTGAAATGAAAGAAGTACAAGAGGAAGATATGATAGAAGCATTGAGAGTTGCACATGAAACTATTAAAATTCAATGCAAAGCTCAATTAGAACTGACCGAAATGGTTGGAAAAACAAAAAAAAGAGAATATTGTCACGAAAACAACGATCTTGATTTTAAAGAAAAAATGAGATTGGCTGTTTACGATCAATTATATGCAATAGCAAAACAAGGTATCGCTGATAAACATCTGCGTGCTGAAACATTTGATGCAGTTAAAACTGCTTTTGTTGAAACTTTAAGTGAAGAGGAAAAAGAAAAGAAATTTCAAATTTCACGTTATTTCCACGATATTCATAAAGATGCTGTAAGAGACATGATCCTTAATGAAAGAAGCCGTCTGGACGGGCGTAAATTAGATGAAATCAGACCTATTTGGTGTGAAACCAATTTTTTACCTTCAGCTCACGGATCAGCTTTGTTTACAAGAGGTGAAACTCAATCCCTGACTACTGTAACTTTGGGTACCAAATTAGATGAACAGATTATTGATGGTGTTGTATTTGAAGGGAAAAATAAATTCCTTTTACACTATAACTTCCCCTCATTTTCAACAGGTGAAGTAAAAGCCAACAGAGGTACCAGCAGAAGAGAAGTAGGACATGGAAATCTGGCTATGAGAGCTTTAAAATTTACATTGCCATCTGATATTCCTTATACATTAAGAATTGTTTCTGATATTTTAGAATCGAATGGTTCTTCTTCTATGGCAACAGTTTGTGCTGGAACATTAGCACTTATGGATGCTGGTGTTAAAATTAAAAAACCAGTTTCAGGAATTGCAATGGGATTAATTACTGATTCTTCAACCGGTAAATATGCTGTACTTTCCGATATTTTAGGTGATGAAGATCATTTAGGTGATATGGACTTTAAGGTAACAGGTACAAAAGATGGTATTACTGCTTGCCAAATGGATATTAAAGTAGATGGTTTATCACATAAAGTTCTGGCTGAAGCATTAAATCAGGCAAAACAAGGCAGATTACATATTTTAGGTGAGATGGCAAAAGCAATCACCGAGCCTCGTGAAGATTACAAACCACATGTTCCTCGTATTGTTCAAATGTCTATTCCTAAAGAATTTATTGGTGCAATTATCGGACCTGGAGGAAAAATTATTCAGGAAATGCAACGCGAAACAGGTGCTGTAATTGTTATTGAAGAAGTTGGCGAATTTGGTGTTATTGATATTGTTGCTGTTGATAAATCTTCTATTGATGCAGTAATTCAGCGAATTAAAGGGATTACTACTGTTCCTGAAATAGATACTGTATATGACGGTGTTGTTAAAAACATTCAGGCATTTGGTGCTTTTGTAGAAATTTTACCGGGAAAAGATGGATTGCTTCATATTTCAGAAATCGATTGGACTCGTTTAGAAGATGTTGAAAGCGTTCTTAAAGTTGGTGATAAAATACAAGTTAAGTTAATAGAGATAGATAAAAAAACCGGCAAATTAAAACTTTCACGTAAAGTTTTATTACCTCGTCCGGAAAGAAATAAATAACCATACATTATTATATAAAATGCTGTGCTTTTGAATATTGAAAGTACAGCATTTTAGTTTCTTTAATTTTTATTTATATTTTGTAACATTTCTTATTTATAAACGTTTATCATTAAGATTTTAATAAATCAAAAAAAATAATGCGGCAATTAAAAATTACTAAACAAGTTACTAATCGTGAGCTCGCTTCACTAGACAAATATTTACAGGAAATAGGTCGTGTTGAGCTTATTTCTGTTGAAGAAGAAGTGATACTGGCACAAAAAATCAGAGCAGGAGACCAGGCTGCGCTTGAAAAACTAACCAAGGCTAATTTACGTTTTGTAGTATCTGTAGCCAAACAATATCAGAATCAGGGATTAAGCCTTCCTGATTTAATAAACGAAGGAAATCTCGGCCTGATAAAGGCAGCTCAACGATTTGATGAAACTCGTGGTTTTAAATTTATTTCCTACGCTGTATGGTGGATTCGTCAATCTATTCTGCAAGCCCTCGCGGAGCAATCAAGAATTGTTAGATTACCTCTTAATAAATTAGGTTCTATCAATAAAATCAAAAAAGCTTCAGCCAAATTAGAGCAGGAATTTGAACGTCCGCCTAATGATGGTGAAATTGCCAAACTTTTGGAAATTTCTGAAACCGAAGTGAGAGATACAATGCGTCATTCAGGAAAACATCTTTCAATGGATGCTCCATTGGTACAGGAAGAAGATACCACTATGCTGGATGTTTTTAAAATGGAAGACAATCCTACTCCTGAAACAGATTTGCTTTATGATTCCTTATGCAAGGAAATTGAAAGAGCTGTTTGTACTCTTACTCAAAGAGAAGCAGATGTAATCAGGTATTTTTACGGATTAAATGGTTGTCAGCATTTAACATTGGAAGAAATATCTGAAAAATTTGATTTAACCCGCGAAAGGGTTCGCCAGATTAAGGAAAAAGCTATTCGAAGATTAAAAAATACTTCCCGAAGTAAGATATTAAAAACTTATTTGGGTTAATATTTTGATTAATTTGATTAAAAAAAGGCTGTTTCATATAATAATGTTACAGCCTTTTTTTATTTAGGCGGCTAATCTTGTTAGAAATGATGATATAATTGAATTAAACCTTAATGACTTATTTTTTTGTGGTTGCGGAAAGTGAATCACAATTTCTGATTAAAGCAATTTTGATTTTGGTTATTCATTAATACACAACCACTTTTTTTACATATACATTTTGTTCATTTATCAATTTAATAATATAAACTCCTTGTGCAGAATTGAAATGATAATTTTTATCACCTTTCATAATTTCAAAGGATTGAATTAGTTTACCTTTAGCATCATAAAAGTTTAATATAGATACTCCAGACCATGGATTGAAAATAGTAATGGTTTCTTTACTGTAAAAAACTGCTGGTGTTTCACCGATAATATCATTTGTGACGGATGCATTTAGATGCAATAAGAAACGATTGTAATTGTCACTTGTTGATGCATTAAAAGAATAATTGTGATCAGTCGATAAATTTTTAAATGTGTTGGTTTGAAGATCTTCCAGCAGAATGTTTGCACAAGGATCAATTGCTGATAGGGTATAGACTCCATTCTCACCAGGCTTAAAACCAACAGGAATCTCAGCATGGCTGAATACAGATGTAAGATTATTGATACTCCATTTTTTATTATTTTTGATAGAGAAAATTCCCGGTGCAGTAATATCCATGCTAAACATTTTTTCAGCACCACCCTCATCGTTTAGATTTCCAAAGTTGATAATAAGTTCATCGCTATAATTATTGTTTGAACCTGAAACAACTAAGCGAATCATTTCGGTATTTGATGCAGATGTTTTAAGAAAAGCCTGTGAAGCATGTACTCTTACTTCATCTGTCATGTTCAAAGTTCCGGAAGATGATGCTTTTACCCAAAAACCCTGAGAAAGAGCAATATTACGGGTAACACCATTGGTGCCAATGCTTGCATTTGATATGTAGGCACCGTAATTTCCATTCGTTGCATTCCAAACCCACATAGCTTTATCATTGGCAGATGCATTTTCTAATATATTTCTTTCCCATCCACTGCTTGCATTCCAGTTAATTGCCGAAGGGTAGGGGTTACCTATGAAATTCCATCCACTATATATGCCATTTGTATAAGTGAGAGGAATATTTATATTTCCCTGGTTTAAAAAACCTGAAAAGCTTTTTGTTACAGTATTAGGATATGAAATTGCATAGGCTTTTCCGGGAACAAAATTTGTTCCTCCATTGGCAGCAGTGAAATTAGTGAGATCTGCATATTCAATCCAGTTTGAAGTAGGCTCATTCCATAGATAAAATCCATCTGACTGGTTGAAATCAGGACTTATAGTTTGAGTTTTAACAGGTGTAGCCAACATGTGGAATTCATCAGCATTCGTATGAGTAATATATCGCTCGATACTGGCAGCAATATTTGTTGTTTTATGTAAGATTGATCCTGTTCCGTTTACATTGGATTTGATAATTAAACCAGTGTTCCCGGCATTATTCGTAAGCGTTCCGTTTACAGTTAATGCCTTTCCAGCTTCAATAGTAAGACTTGCACCTGGATTAATGCTTAAGTTATTACAAATGGCAGGATTGGCAACAGTATTTGTTACATGAGGTTGAAAGGTAGTCCATGAATTAAGCGTGACATCATCTGAGATTGTAGGTAATGAATTGTTTGACCAGTTTGCAATATTTGCCCAATCGCTTGAAACATTACCTAACCATTTGAATGGTAATAATGAAAATAACAGCTGAAACCGATTGGTGCTATCATTGATTGTTGAAGTAAACGAATAAGATGAATTTTGAGTTATTTCAGTAATATTGTTTGTAGTTAAATCTCTCAGATAAATATAGGTAAATGGAATAAAACTATTCAAAATAGTAGCAGTTATGGTATAATTCCCATTTATACCTGGTTTAAATCC
>CAIUKU010000202.1 GCA_903899825.1 uncultured Bacteroidales bacterium
AAATTTCCAAAAACTTAGGGCGGGGCACGTTGAAGATAGAGAGTAATGGGTGAAAAACCCATTATTCTATCTTTAAAAAATTGTTAATCAACAAACTAACTCAATTTATGTAAGTAAGACCATGTTAAAAGCCTGATAATCAATATAATAATAACTTTAAAATTATGTTAAAAAGTGTTAATTTAACAATAAAATAACTGAATTTATTTTGTGGAAAATCATCAATTGCGTACCTTAGATATGTTGTTCGAGGAATGAGAAAGGAAGTTCAAACCGCTACAACCGCCTGAAATACAGGTGTATAAAAAAGTTAAACCGGAGAAATCCTCAGAAAAGCATAAGGAACTTAGCAAACACTTGACATATTGAAAATCAGTTAATTAGCAGTGATGCAATGAACACTAAACCCCTTTTTTATACAGTTGAAAATAGACCGTAGGAAATGCCGAACATTTGAAAAGGGACAAAACAAAATTTATAACTTATTAAAATTCAATTTATAAATCTAAAATTTTTTATTATGAAACAAAAAAAAGTAATACCAAAAATTAAAGTAAAGGTAACAATGACAAAGGTCGAACCTGGTCAGCTTTATAAAATCGGAAGTAGTAAAGATGCTTTTATTTGCTTTACTGAAGTATTCAACAAAGATACTTTTTTATTTGCCGAAGAAATGCAACTACTTTGTTTATCACAAGCAAACGAAGTAATAGGAGCTTACAGAGTAGGAGCAGGAGGAAAGACCGGAACAGTCGCAGACTTAAGAAATATCTTTACTGTTGCTTTAAATTCAAACGCCTGCAATATTATAATAGCACACAACCACCCCAGCGGAAACCTGAAAGCCAGCGAAGCAGATATAAAACTTACAAAACAAATAAAAGAGAGCGGAAATTTTTTAACTATTAATCTGGTGGACTCTTTAATTCTGGGAAGTTTTGAAAAATACTACAGCTTTGCTGATGAAGGCATATTCTAAAACCTATGTATTTATAAATCAAACACTTAAAAAAATGAAAAATTATACTTTAGAGGAAATTAAAACGCTCAATTTATCAGTTAACAATCAGGCATTAATTACAGATGCAGAAACAGAAAGTAAAAATTATAATCAATTTTACCCCTCTTATTTTTTGGTTAATGGTGGTTATTATGAAAACAGCGAAAAAGAACAGGTTTTTTTTATTGAAAGGATTCAACATTATTTAAAATCTGACATTTGTAAAATTCAAATAAGAAAAGTAAATCAACATAATAAATATTACTTTCTTATTTATAATTATTCAGATTTTCCAACCCTTACAACGTCAGAAAAAGAACAGATAAAAAGAAGCCTGAAAGAACCCCAAAATGTTGGAGTAATGACAACAAAAAAGTTAACGAATTGGGTAGAATATACAGAGAAAAAATTTCGCTTGTATCAGGAGCAGGAAAACCAAAATCAAAGCAAAATATTAAACTTTTACAACAGTTTAAAAGATGAAAAAGTTTATTACTGGGAAGGTAAAAAACGGGGAGAAATAAGGAAAAACGGCCTTATTTTTTCCTTTGAAATTTCAAACAGTTATATATCTACAAAGGTAGTTGTAGACACTAACAGAAATATAGACATTATACAATTCAACAAATTAGCAAACAATCAATTTAATACATAAGAAATGGAAACACTAACAGACAAAAGAAACC
>CAIUKU010000203.1 GCA_903899825.1 uncultured Bacteroidales bacterium
ACAGATTATACCAAATAAACTGTATGATGAAGCTAATAGTCATCGGCAAGATATTTTGCTAAGAAAAGGGCAGCTTAATAGAACAAGTAAGTTTTATCTGTTTCGTGATTTTTTGATTTGTGGTAGCTGTAATACACCAATGGGTGGAAGGATTTATGAAGAAAGAAACATTAATTTTTATTATTGTCCAATACCTGAAAGAAGATTTAATAACAGTTATTTAAAAGATATAAAATGTAATATGAAACGTTCATTAAGTATACCAGCAACTGATAAAGAAGTTTGGGACGTTATAGTTAGAATACTAATGGATACAAAATCAATAAAAGAACAATTTAATACAAAATCTTTGCTTGGTGATGGTCTGGATACCAAACAAATTAGGAATTATATTAAAAATAAACAGTTACGAATAAAAGAACTTGAAGAAAAGAAATATCAACTAGAAAAAGCACTAATAAAAGTTGAATCATCTAATGCACGTGGTGAATACACATCACGTGAAATATACAAAGGTGTGTATAAAGAATTAAATCAAAATTATAGACAAGCAAAGATTGAAATAGAATCATTAATATCCGAACTTGAACATCTGAAGGATAGGAATGCTTGGTTGGAATGGATTGATGAATTTGGACTACATCTATCGCAAAATCAGGATATGTCCCTTAGAAATAAAAAGAACCTGCTAAAATTAATTTTAAAAAATATAATAGTAGATCATAATCCAGAAACGAATTTACATCATCTGAAGATTAACTTCAAATTGCCAGTTCTAACCGATTTTAATAGTATTTTGAAAAACAAAATGGTGAATCACCAACCTGATAGCATTTCGCATAAAAAAATAGATACTTCTGAAACTACCATCTATCAAGCCCATCAACCAAATCACGTTGGAAACTACTCCACGGTAACTGATTTGGCTAAATTTCGGGGTTGGTCCACATTACAACCTCTGTTAATGGCAATGTGATAGGCCAGAAGCTGTAAAGGTACAGTTGCTAAAATCGGAACCAGCATTTCTTTAACTTCAGGGATTTCGATATAAAAATCAGAAAGTTCCTTAACGGTAACATCACCTTGCGTGATTATTGAGATGATTTTACCTTTTCGTGCCTTTACTTCCTGTATATTACTGATAACTTTTTCGTAGGTTCCCTGATTGGTAGCAATGACTACTACAGGCATTTCAGCATCTATCAATGCAATTGGACCATGTTTCATTTCGGCAGCAGGATAACCTTCTGCATGTATATAAGAGATTTCCTTCAATTTCAATGCACCTTCCAGAGCAACCGGAAAATTGTAACCCCTGCCTAAATAGAGAAAATTTCTTGCATAGGTAAATATTTTTGCAATTTCTTTGATGTTATGGTCTTGCTTTAAAACTTCAGTAACTTTGTCGGGAATTGATTCCAGTTCGTCAACAATTTCTTTAAACAGCTGGTTATCAACTGTTCCTTTTTCCTGTGCAATAGCTAAGGCCATGAGTGTAAGTACTGCAACCTGTGCTGTAAATGCTTTGGTGGAAGCTACTCCAATTTCAGGACCCGCATGTGTAAATGAACCTGTATGGGCTGCTCTTGCTATAGAAGACCCAACAACATTACAGATCCCGTATATAAAAGCACCCTGTGATTTTGCCAGATCAATTGCTGCCAATGTATCGGCAGTTTCACCTGACTGAGAAATTGCTATAATAATATCATCTTTGTATATCAGTGGTTTGCGGTAACGAAACTCTGATGAATATTCAACCTCAACAGGTATTTTTGCTAATTCTTCAAACAAATATTCACCTACCAGACCCGAATGCCATGAAGTGCCACAGGCAAGTATGATAATTCTACGGGCATTTAAAAATTTATCCTTATGGTCGATAATACCGGCTAATGAAATATGACTGATTTCTTTATGTATACGGCCCCGACAACTGTCAAAAATGGTTTTGGGCTGTTCGTATATTTCCTTTAACATGAAATGCTCATAGCCTTCTTTTTCAAGTTCACTCAGATTCATTTCAAGTTTATGTATCATAGGTGTTTTTTCAACATTTTTGATTGTTTTCACCTGTAATTTTTCACCTCTTCTAAGGATGGCTATTTCTTCATCATCCAGGTATACCACATTCTTAGTATATTCAATAATGGGTGTTGCATCCGAAGCAAGGAAAAAATCGTCTTCACCTATTCCAACAACCAATGGACTCCCTTTACGAGCAGCAATTAAAGTATCTGGATCATCTTTAGAAATAATTACAATTGCATAAGCACCGATAACCTGGTTTAAAGCTAGCTGAACAGCATGTAAAAGGCTGACTTTATTGGTTTCTTTAATATATTCTATCAGTTGAATTAAAACTTCTGTATCAGTATTGCTACAAAAAGTGTATCCATTTTTAATCAACTCACCTTTTAAAATAGCATAATTTTCGATAATCCCATTGTGTATCAACGCCAAATTTTCGGATTGTGAATAGTGGGGATGGGCATTTACATCATTGGGTTCACCGTGGGTAGCCCAACGGGTATGAGCAATACCAATGGTTCCTGTTAAATCTTTATCTTTGACAAAATTTTCTAATTCAGCTACTTTGCCTTTGGTTTTATAAACGTGTAATTTACTGTTTAGAATGGCAATTCCTGCACTGTCATAACCTCTGTATTCTAAACGGTGCAAGCCTTTTATTAATATTGGGTAAGCCTCTCTCGGGCCTATATAACCTACTATTCCACACATAAATTTTTAATTGGTTGCTATTTAATGACTGTATATTTTAATTCAAGTTTCATTCTGTTAGCCAATGTTTTATCGGTTCCGGTAAAAACAAAGCGATTGGCTGTGGTTCTTCTGCTGTCAATCAACATTACCAAACCATAATCGGGAGTTGTGGTTGGTGTATTTAACATCTCCTGAATATACCTTGTAATTCGCATTCTATATTCTCCATTTTTATAAGTTCCTCCAAAGAAATCACTACCCTCAAAAATATCAGGTAAAAAAGCAGTTTTGCCATTCGCAAGCTTTTTTAGAATTGTTAATAAAGAAGGTGGTGCGTTTTTATCATTAGGGTCAAGATTTTTAATCACCAAAACAGCTTCATTTACAACAATTTTTTTATCTTTAATTAAATCTCTTAAAAATGGAAACTTGAAGTTTACTTTGACTCCACCCATGGATTGTAAATATAATTTCTGTTGCCCTAAACTGGTATCAGGTGCCGGAATATCCACTCCGAGCTGATTTTTAAAATCATTACTGGCAGAAAGGGTAGCATTTAATCCTTTATATTTATAATGGTTAAAATTGGTATATTTAGCACATTTATCGTTGATTACGAAATTGTACCGTGTACTGATAGTGTCTGTTGCTTGTTTCTTATAATACAATGTCATATTTGCCAATGAAGATAACAAATTAAAATACAATATTGAACCTTTATTTTCTTCGGTGGTATTTAATGGCAATGCATTGATAAAAAGACCCTTGAAAAAGCTTGTAAATTTGTCATTGTCTGCTAAATCAGCTGCAGAAGCTTTAAGTAAGGCTTCTCCCAGGGAAGCACTCAGTTTAATTTGTAATAAAGGAGGATATTTTATTCCATTAATCTTAACACTATCATTGGGACTGGGCGTAAAAGTTAAATTGCCGATTTCAACAGATTTAGTACTCAGAAAACGATCAGCATAATAAATACTGTCGACAGCCATTTTTTGATCAACTTCATACACTTTTATATGTAAAGGCGTTAATCTGGCTGAGGTTTTATTCAATAGATAGCTTCCCGAATAGGGTAAATATAAAACCAATGAATCAAAAACTGCTGTAGTTTCAAAAACAGGACTGTTGGTAGAGAGTCGAAGCTGTGTATAAATGCTTGCAGAAGTTGTTCCAAAAACAGCATCATTAAAAGTACCGAGTAAATTGGCTGAATAATTATCTGTCCTTAAAGAATCATCAAACACAGAATAGGCGATAATTGATGTAGAATCTGAAAATCCTACGCCTAATTTCTCATTTTGCGATTGTAAACTCATGCCGATTAAATCTGGTTCGTCTTCACATGAAGATAAAACAATCATAAAACCCAGCAGGAAAAGCAGAGCAAAGTTCTTTAAACTAAATAGTTGTGTATTCATTGATTCCTTAATAATTTTAAATTTTTAGCAGTTATGAAACTACTGTTTCGGTAATAAGCAGTTCATCATAAAATTTTGCGTAAGCGCCTATATATTTTTCCTTGGTTTGGAAAGAAAGTAATGGCTTTCCGCTGTTTTGGGCATAGGTTAACAACTCTTTATTTATTGTTTCGCTCCCTAAGATAATACCATCAGAAAAATCAATAGCTGCTTTCATTACGTTAACGTAAGTCGGAGTTTTATATTGTTTGGTATCTTTGGCTGTTATTCCGGGTAATTTGATTTTTGTGGCAAAATCTTTGTTCATTGTTTCCTTAAAATCGTCGTCGTATAAAGAAATAACAATTTTTGTATCGGCAAACAAGGGGTTGTCTTTAACCGCTTTTTTGATATAAAGAGGAATTAAACTCGTCATCCACCCATGACAATGAATGACTTCGGGTGACCAGCTAAGTTTTTTAACGGTTTCAATAACTCCTCTTGAAAAGAAGATAACGCGTTCATCATTATCATCATAAAAAACATTGCTTTTATCAGCGAATACAGCTTTACGTTGAAAATAATCTTCATTATCGATAAAATAAATCTGCATTCGTGCCGATTGAATAGAAGCAACTTTAATAATCAGAGGATGATCCTGATCATTGATGATTAAATTCATACCGGAAAGACGAATTACCTCATGCAATTGATTTCTTCTTTCATTGATATTTCCGAATCGTGGCATGAATGTTCTGATTTCTTTACCTGTTTCCTGAATGCCTTGAGGAAGATAACGTCCGATATTCGCCATATGGCTTTCTTTTAAATACGGTGTAATCTCTTGGGTAACAAATAATATCCTGCCTTTACTCATCTTTTTCTAAAATTAAATTGGAATATATAATTTTTTTGCAAAATTAGTTAAAAATTAGGACTTAATCAATTATTATTTTTCTTTTATCTGAGTATGAAAATTTTAATGGAATCAAAGAAAAAATTATTCTACAGGAAGTAAAGAGTCGATACTGGTATAAGTAAAAAAAGTAGTTTTACCTTTAATAATATTAAATTTTAGTGTTTCTTTTTTAGGAGCAGGGTTAGAAGAATAAGCCGAAAAATCAATCGTGTTTTCTCCTGATGGCAATGCTATTCTTGTATAGGAAATTGAGTTAGGCAATGTTTGCCAGTTGCGGGTATCCGTTTTTTCTGTCAATGCATTTACAATTCCAATTGCAGCGCCTAAATCTTCGTTTTCTTTGCGGGCAGCGGCTTCCAGTGCTTTTTTAGTAGCCAGTCTTAAAATTGCATTTCCCATTTCACGAAGCATCCTGTCGTTTAAAGTTTTGAATGCAATTCCATTGATATCCTGAGCAAATTGTAAAGGGTAGGTTTTCCCGTTTACACTTATATCAGCATTAGTAAAGACGGGTTTACGTTCCAGGTATTTTGGGAAAGCAATACGCAAAAAACTGAGTTTTGAAAATCCCGATTTTTCATTATCTGATTTATCTCCTATGTAAATGGGGAATGACATACCGTATTGTTCATTGGCAAATGTTACAAATCCATTGTTACTTCCTGTTTTTGTAAAATTAATGCTCCATTCGGATTTAACCGGACCAAAACCATTGTGCCAAAAGAAAACCAATTCGCCTCCATCATTAGGTTTGTTTTCGTATTTGAGATTAAATTTTTGCTCATAAAACCTGAGTTCTTCATTAAATCCAGTTCGATACGCTGCCCGCATCAAATCCCATTTCAGTTGTTCGGGAACCTGTATGTTAAAGTTTTTCAGGTAAGAATTTTCGTAAACATTCAATGCATTTCGGTAAGCAATAAAGGCATCATTGTACTCACGATTGGCATCATAGATTAAACCCATGATAAGGTGTGCAAAGGCATCAGCCTGGTATCGGTTTTTATGATCAGGGTATTTATCGTTCAACTGGTTTAGCTTTTCATTTACTCTTCTCACTTCTACCAATGCATCGCTGAATTTTCCGGTATTTAAATAATTCAGCGCTTTAAAATAGTTAACCATTACTACTTCAAAGTCTTCAGGTTTATATGGTTTTATGGTTGGATTGGTAATCAATGCCAATGCTTCAAGCCCATAATTTTTCTGCTGATCTTCTATCATTTTATCAGCTTCCTCGAATGCCAGGTTACTTTCGGTATTTTCATTCATCATCCAATTGAGCCAACCTTTGTTGAATAAATACAATACACGATTCTTCCCCGTTTTTCCTTTATCATTCTCAAGTAATTCCTTGGCTTTTGGCAACTCACCGTTGGCAACATGCGTTTGGAATTTTAAATTTTGCTGGTAATAAGTAGCACAAGAATTTAACAAAAACAATGGGAACAAAGCTAATAGTAAAACCGTAATTTTATTTCGCATGCAATTGGTTATTTATGTAATTATTACTTAATAGTACTGTTTGCAAACAAGCCACAAAATCATAATATTAAACGCTGATAACTAAAATTTAATGGATTGTAAATGGAAACACATCAAAATAAACGGAGTAGAAATTAATTTACTCCGTTTATTTGTATAAATTTTACTTTTTTAGTCTGAAATTATTTTTTTAATCTCTTTATCACCAATCCAGACAATTTCATTGGTTTCGATATTGGTAAGTTCAAGATTGATTTTATAATTCACTACTTTGTCTTTGTTGAATGAATCAACTGTAGCATTGATGCTTCCCTGCATGATAAAGTCAGCCCCTAATTCTTTCCCCCATTTCTTAGTAGTTTCGGCTGAAGCATAATCTTGCTGATCTGCCCTTTCTCCACGCAACTGCTCTCTTTTATCGCCAGCCTGTACCAATCGTACCCTGCGGTCGGTCAGAAAAGCTCTTTCAATATCTTTGATAAAAGTTTCGGAACTGATATGTTCGCTGGTTTTATTGTTTACAAGGCCAACAATAACGATAGGTCGTTTTCCTTCAAATTGTTTCTGAAACTCAGGTAACCAGGCTTCGCTCAATACCTGAGCAATCATAGCTTCTGCTGTCATTTTGGCATCGCTGTCGTTCCATCGTCCGCTCAAATCGAATTGTTGATCGGGAGCAACGCGTTTCACCTCTCTGGTAGGCGTACATGCACTGATAAATATTGCAAAAACCACAACGGATAATTTGAAAATCTTCTTCATTTTTTTAAATTTTATGGTTAATATTAACGTTTAAATTTTTTATCAAATCTTATGCCAAAGATAATAAAAAAAGGGAAAGAAACATTCCCTTTTTTGCTTTTACTTAAATCTGAATTCCTAATTTTGTGATCATTGTCATCACATTCCAATGTTTAACGATTTTCCATTTTCTGCATTTCTTCGTCAAAGGTCTTTTTGAACTTTTCGTAATCGTAGTCAATTTTCAACTCTTTATCAGCTGATAATTTATTTCCAATACCTTTAACAATGTCTTCGGCAGTAATTTCAATACAAATATAAGTTTTGTAATTACCATCAGCAGTTTTGGTTTGTTTTTCACAAATTACCCTTACACCATTCAGTTGTTGATTGATTACTTCACGGGTATTACCTTCAAATCTTTCCTCCAGGCCTTCTACATTATTGGCTTCTGTTGATTTAATATAATTGTCGGTAACGCCTTTCATAGTGGTTTGAATCAAACCTGCCAATTCACCTTTGACATTCGTCATGGCTTTTTTCTTTGAAACCATTTGATCCATACTTTCGCCAACTGCACTTGCTCTGAATAATTCTTTCGTACTCATAAACTCTTTTTCGCCTGCACAGTAATTGTTAATTAATACTTCACCTTTTGGAAGAGGCTGAGGAGGAGGTGGTGCTGCAATTTTTTCCTTTGATTTACAACCTGTGGCTATAGCAGCAATAATCATCATTGCCGATAAAAAATAACTTAGTTTTTTCATAATCCTTTTGTTTTAAAATTAATTTTTTTACAATTTTTTTATTCAAATTTTATGCCAAAATATAAAATTGAAATTTCATTTGGTAAATGTAGGAATAAATTTTATTTGGTATTAAAATTTTTTAAGATTTTTAAACATTACACCTAAAATTCTAAATTATC
>CAIUKU010000204.1 GCA_903899825.1 uncultured Bacteroidales bacterium
ATAAATTATGAATATTGTAACATAAATAGTTCATAGATAATTAATAACTTATTATATAAATACATGACAATGAAAGTATTAATGTTTGGCTGGGAATTTCCTCCACATATTACCGGTGGTTTAGGTACTGCATGTTTTGGGTTAACTAAAGGTCTTTTACATCAGGGAGTAGAAGTTATTTTTGTAGTACCAAAAGCATACGGAGATGAAAATCAGCAATCAATAAGTCTGGTAAATGCAAGTGATGTTACTATTGATATTAAACATTCTATTTACAAAGACTATTGGGAAAATATTTCTTATATTGAAGTGGGATCTAATTTGGTGCCTTATCTTTCGCCGGATGAATTTTATAATATCATCAATCAAAGAACTCCTGCCGGAAGTTCTATACATGAATCTATATTGAGTAATTCATATCAGTTTTCTGGTAAATACGGGAAAAACCTGATGGAGGAAGTTCAGCGCTATGCCTTGGTAGCCAGTACGATTGCGTCTCAAAATAATTTTGATATTATTCATGCCCACGACTGGTTGACCTATCCTGCAGGCATTGCCGCAAAAAGAATAAGCAATAAACCTTTGGTTATTCATGTGCATGCTACTGAGTTTGATCGTTCAGGTGAAAACGTAAATCAAAACGTTTATGACATTGAGAAACAAGGGATGGAGGCTGCCGATGTAATTATCGCTGTTAGCAATCTGACACGTAGTATTATTATTGAAAGATATGGTATTGCTCCTGAAAAAGTATTTACGGTTCACAATGCTGTTGAACCTTCTAGCCGTTCCGATTATTATTTTGAGGAAAAGCATGTTGAAGAGAAAATTGTTACTTTTTTAGGAAGGGTTACATTCCAGAAAGGACCTGATTACTTTGTAGAAGCAGCCTATAAAGTTTTGCAAAAAGACCCGAATGTTCGTTTTGTTATGGCAGGTTCCGGTGATATGTTGAACAGGATGATACGACGTGTCGCTCAACTGCGTATGTCAAATAAATTCCATTTTACCGGCTTTTTGGATGCTGAAGATGTTGACAGAATGTTTGCTATGAGTGATGTTTATGTAATGCCTTCTGTTTCAGAGCCATTTGGGATATCTCCTTTAGAAGCCATGCGTTCAAGTGTACCAGTTGTAATTTCCAAACAATCAGGTGTTTCAGAAGTCCTTAAATATGCATTGAAAATTGATTTTTGGGACATTGATGCTATGGCTGATGCCATTTATGGTTTGCTGCATTACGATGCCTTATCTAAAATGTTTATACGATTCGGGAAAGATGAAGTAGATAATATGAAATGGGATAATGCTGCAAAATCCATTAAGGATATTTATTTCAAAGCTTTAAATTTAAATTAAACAGTAAAAATATATAATTTCTGATATTATGAGGTCAATTTGTTTCTATTTTCAGGTTCATCAGCCATTCAGACTGAGAACCTATCGTTTTTTCGATATAGGGAAAAATCATGATTATTTTGATGAATTTCAAAACCGTTATATTGCCCGTAGGGTAGCTGATAAATGCTATATTCCTACCAATCAATTGCTTTTGGAATTGATACAGGAATATGGCAGTCGTTTTAAAATAAGTTATTCTATTTCAGGTACAGCTTTAGATCAGTTTGAAAAATATACACCCGATGTAATAGAAAGTTTTCAGCGATTGGCAGCTACAGGCTGTGTTGAATTTTTATCAGAAACTTATACCCATTCATTATCTGCTTTAAAGAGTAAAGATGAGTTTACAACTCAGGTGATGGTACACAGAAATAAAATACAGCAGCTTTTTGGAGTTACACCTAAAACCTTTCGAAATACTGAGCTGATATATTCTGATGGTATAGGAGAAATGGTTGCTGAAATGGGTTTTGAAACCATGCTCACAGAAGGTGCCAAACATATTTTAGGCTGGAAAAGTCCTAATTATATGTATTGTAATGCAATAAATCCTAAACTGAAGTTATTGCTTAAAAATTTCCAGCTAAGTGATGATATTGCTTTCCGTTTTTCTCAACAAAGTTGGGAAGGCTGGCCGTTGACAACCGAAAAATTTGTTGACTGGATCAATGAGATTGATCAGAAACAAGAAGTTATAAACCTGTTTATGGATTACGAAACCTTTGGTGAACATCAATGGCAGGAAACAGGTATTTTTAATTTTATGCGGGCATTGCCAGCCAGGGTATTTTCACATTCTAATTTTACATTTAATACTCCTTCAGAAGTATCTGCTGCTTTACAACCTGTCGGAGCCATCTATGTCCCTCATCCGATTTCCTGGGCTGATGAGGAGCGTGATTTAACGGCATGGCTGGGAAATGATTTACAGGACGAAGCTTTTGATGCTGTATATGCGATTGAACATAAAGTAAAAGCCATTAATGATTTTCAGTTACTTGTGGAATGGAGGTATTTGCAGACCTCTGACCATTTTTATTATATGTGTACCAAATGGTTTTCTGATGGGGATGTACATAAATATTTTAATCCCTATGGCACACCTTATGAGGCTTTTATAAATTACATGAATGTGCTGTCTGATTTTATGATAAGAATCGACCACTATTATGATAAAATTTCAGTGGATAAGAATATCATAAAAAATATTGTTGCTGAAGAAATCCCTCAAACGTTCAAACCAGCCTCAAAAACTAAAAAACCTGCAAACATTGAAGTTGTAAAGACCAAGGATGTAAAAAATAAATCAGTCAGTTTAAATGTGCTAACAAGTTTAAATGAAGATCAAATTAAGAAAATTATTAAGAATATCGGTATTGAAACACTTGCTAAATCATTAAAAGGTGTAAAAAAAGAGATTCGTATTATTCTAATTGATACATTAACTGTAGCAAAGCAAAAAGAATTGATTGCCTATGATTTAAGTGGTTTAACAAAAAAGGATGCAGAACAGGCCCAAAAAATTTTACTTAAAGAAATAAAGAAATTTATTGTTTAAGTAGTTAAGAAAACAAGGTTTGAGATAAATACCTATTTATGTTTACCTTATTAGCTTCGTCATTTATGGCGGAGCTATTAAATTTTATAAACTATTGAACCCGGGTTCAAAAAAAAATGAAAAGAAATTAAATTTTATGACAAAAGAATTATTAAAACCTGACTATATATTTGAATGCAGTTGGGAAGTTTGCAACAAAGTAGGAGGTATTTATACTGTATTGTCAACCAAGGCATTAAGTATTGTTAATGATTATAATGATAATTACATCGTGATAGGTCCTGATATCTGGATGGGCACTACTCCGAATCCTGAATTTACTGAAGATAAATATCTGTATAAATCATGGAGAGAAGAAGCCGAAGCCAAAGGCTTGCGTTTAAGAATCGGGAGATGGAACATTTCCGGGAATCCAATTACAATATTAGTAGATTTTACACATTATTTTGCGGATAAAGACAAAGTATTTGCTGAATTCTGGGAACACTACAAATTAGATTCATTATCAGGTGAATGGGATTATATAGAACCTGCATTGTTTGGTTATGCTTCAGCGAAAATTATTGAAAGCTTCTATGATTATAACTTATCAGCCAACGATAAAATAATAGCTCATTTTCATGAATGGATGACAGGTACAGGGATTTTGTATCTTAAAAAATTTGTACCTCAGATAGCGACCGTTTTTACTACACATGCTACAGTTTTAGGAAGGTGTATTGCAGGAAACGGATTGCCTTTGTATAAGGAATTACAATCATTCAATGCTGATATTATATCCAGGGAATTTGGTGTTGTTTCAAAATTTTCCCTCGAAAAATTATCAGCTATAGAAGCTGATGGTTTTACAACTGTGAGCGAAATAACCAACAATGAATGTAAGCAGTTTTTTGCTAAAGCAGTCGATTTTGTTACACCTAACGGATTTGAAGATTCATTCGTTCCTACTGATGAATTTTTTGATGGAAAAAGAGCATATGCTCGCGAGAAAATTTTATCTGTTTTTAGTGCCCTAACAAACCAATCTTTAAAGGAAGATAGCCTGTTAATCATCAATTCGGGCAGGTATGAATTTAAGAACAAAGGGATTGACTTATTTATTGATGCCATGGGAGCACTTAATAAAAGAAAAGATTTGTCCCGTGATATTATTGCTGTAATTGCTGTTCCTGCTCATCAGGCAGGTTTAAACTATGATTTACTGGATAGAATCGGAAAACCTGATTTTGGGAATCCAATAAGTAATAAATACCTGACACATCGTTTGTATGATGCCGATAAAGACCCTGTATTAGAATATATCCACAAGAACGGATTAAATAATTCTCCTGAGGATAAAGTTAAAATCTTCTTTATCCCTGCTTATCTCAATGGGAACGATGGTGTTTTTAATATGGAATATTATGATTTTCTGATTGGTTTCGACGGTTCGGTATTTCCTTCCTATTATGAGCCCTGGGGTTACACCCCAATGGAAAGCCTTGCTTTTCATATTCCAACCATTACCACAACACTTGCCGGTTTTGGGTTATGGATAAAGACCGATCATGATTTATCCCAGACTTGTATCAATGTAATAGACAGGACTGATGACAATGATGCTGAAGTTGTAGCTCAAATCAACGATACAATTTTTAGCTGCTCGTTAAAATCTTCCGAAAATATGTTGGAAATCCGCAAACAATCATTTGATATTTCTAGAAGTGCATTATGGAAAAATCTGATTTCCTTTTACCACAATACCTATTCATTGGCTATTGCTAAGGTATTAAAACGATCTGACTTATATGTCAACAAAAAACATAAAGAATTTGTACGTACTGTTCATAAAAACAAAGAATTAACACCTGATTGGAAGAAAATTTTAATTAAACCGGGTATTCCACAAAAGCTGGAAAGTTTTCAGCGATTGACAAAAAATTTATGGTGGACTTGGAATTATGAAGCAGCTGAACTTTTTGAAATGGCCGATGCCCAATTATGGATAAAACTTAAATACAATCCGATTGCTTTAATTGAAGCACTTTCAATGGAATCATTGATAGCTTTGGGCGAAAATGAAAAATTTCTTGCTAAACTTAAAAGAGTTACAGCGCAATTTGATGCTTATATGGCTAAGAATAATGAAAAGCCTCAACAGCAAATTGCCTATTTTAGTATGGAATTTGGTTTACATGATACCTTGAAAATCTTTTCAGGAGGTTTAGGAATGCTGGCTGGCGATTATTTGAAAGAAGCCAGTGATTGTAATGTAAATATGGTGGGTATAGGTTTACTTTACAGATACGGCTATTTTCAACAGAATATTTCCATCTCTGGAGATCAGATAGCCAATTATACACCTCAAAAATTTGCTCAGTTACCTTTGATTCCTGTAAGAAATACAAAAGGAGAATGGATTAAAATAAGCTTTGGTTTACCTGGAAGAACATTATTTGCCAAAATATGGAGAGTAGATGTTGGAAGAGTTCCTTTGTATTTGCTCGATACTGATATTGAGGATAATTCAGATGCAGATCGTTCAGTTACCCATCGTTTGTATGGCGGGGACTGGGAGAACCGTTTAAAACAAGAGCTATTACTGGGTATAGGTGGCATCAAAATGCTGGAAGCATTGAACATTAATCCTTCAATTTATCATTGTAATGAAGGTCATGCTGCATTTATAACGCTGGAACGTATGATGTACTTTATTCAACATGAAAAGCTGGCTTTCGAAGAAGCAATGGAAGTAGTAAGGTCTTCCACTTTATTTACAACCCATACACCTGTACCTGCCGGTCATGATACATTCAGTGAGGATTTAATGAGGGTTTATATGCCTTATTTTGCTGAAAAATTAAATATAAGCTGGGAACAATTCATGAATTTAGGTCGTTTTAATGAAAATGACAGCAATGAAAAATTTTCGATGAGTGTACTGGCATTTAAGCTTTCTCAGGAGGTTAACGGTGTAAGTCGTATTCATGGAAGAGTCTCACAGCAAATGTTCGCCAAACTATACCCGGGTTATTTTGCAAGTGAGATACATGTCGGTTATGTTACCAATGGGGTACATTTTCCAAGCTGGGCTGCAAAATCATGGCAGCAATTGTATGCAAAAGAATTTGGCGATGAATTCTTAAAAGATCAGTCAAATCCAACCTATTGGCAAAAAATTCATGATGTACCCAATGAAGTTATATGGAACATCCGGCTCAAACAAAAACAACAATTGATCAATTATTTAAGCATTCGTCTTAAAGACGAAATGACGAAAAGAAATGACAATCCTAAATTGATTTTCAAAATGATGGATGCTTTTAATCCGAATGCACTCACCATTGGTTTTGCCCGTAGATTTGCCACTTACAAACGTGCACATTTACTATTCTCCAACTTAGAACGTTTATCAAAAATTGTAAATAATGCTGATAAACCGGTACAATTTGTATTTGCCGGGAAAGCACATCCCAACGACAGGGCAGGACAAGACCTGATAAAACGTATCATGGAGATATCTAAACAACCAGCGTTCATCGGAAAGATTTGTTTTGTTGAAAATTATGATATAGAACTGGCTAAATACCTGATCAGAGGGGTAGATATCTGGTTAAATACACCTACTCGTCCGCTTGAAGCATCTGGTACCAGTGGCGAAAAAGCAATCATGAATGGAGTGGTAAACTTTAGTGTACTGGATGGTTGGTGGGCCGAAGGCTACAAATCTGATGCCGGCTGGGCATTGAAAGAAGAACAAACTTATGAAAATCAGGACTTTCAGAATGAACTGGATGCTGAAACCATCTATAGTATTTTTGAAGATGAAATTATTCCGGCTTATTATGATAAGGCCTCAGAAAATTTACCTGTTAAATGGATAGGGTATGTGAAAAATACCATTGCAGAAATCGCACCTCATTTCACGATGAAACGACAGTTGGATGATTATTTCGATAAATACTATACTAAATTAATTAATCGTACTGCATTGCTTCAAAATGATAACTTTTTGATGGCAAGAAAAATTTCAAAATGGAAACGCAAAGTAGTAAGAGGCTGGGATAGTATTGAAGTTTTGTCTGTAATTTTACCAGATTCTACTCAAAAACCGCTGATGTTGGGTGAAAATTTTAAAGCCGAAATTCAAATTAGTTTAAATGAATTAGCTGGTATTGAATTAGGTCTTGAAGTGGTTTTCGGACAAAAAGAAAATGATGAAGTGAAAGAACCATTGTTTGTTGTAGAAATGAAAGTGGAGAAATCAGGAAATGATGTATTGACTTTCAAATGTGATTTTCCGTCAAATTCTGCTGGTGTATATGATTATGCCTTCAGGATGTACCCTAAAAACAAAGATCTGCCCCATCGTCAGGATTTCAGTTTGGTAAGATGGATATAGAAATTGAAATATTTTAAGCTATAAAAAGCCTTGAACTATTTTAATGGATTGGGGCTTTTTCAATAGCTGTATTTATGAATTTATAGTAAATAAAATGAAAACCAATTGGTACGAAGAATTACCTTTAGCTATTACAGTTTGCGATACAAAAGGGAAAATATTATATATGAACCAAAAATCTGCAGCTACTTTTGAAAAATATGGAGCAAGTAATCTTGTAGGTGAAAATGTACTTAACTGTCATCCGGAACCGGCAAAATCAATGTTGGCAGCTATGTTGACCGATGAAACCACCAATGCATATACCATCGAAAAAAACGGGATTAAAAAAATGATTTATCAGACGCCCTGGTATGAAAATGGCATTTATATGGGATATGTTGAATTGTCTCTGGTAATTCCAATGGAGATGAAGCATTTTCAAAGAAACCCCTAATTATTATGGAATTAGCTTTCTTCTAATGCCTGATCAATTCCGATTTTGCTTTGCTGTCAATAACCAGGGGGACCTGTTCTATACTAACATTGCTGGTATCAAGTCCAAGGGTTCTGACTTCTGTAATCCCGAATTTTTTAATAAAGGAATACAAATTCATTAAAAATTGCTTGAAAGGTGCAAAATCAAAGTCGTAATTCTGTATACGGTCAATGATTACAAATCTAAAATCAGCCATAATATTGTACTGTCTCAATGAATGATAATGACTTGACACATCAATTTCATTGTTTTTAGCCATTTCTTCGATTACCTGGCGAAAATACAGATTGACCCTTGGCTGTACTTTAAAACCTAATTTAAAGTCGATTCTGTATAATGTTTTAGTAATTAGCTGATTAACTGTATAACTCATTTCATAAGGTTCATCAACAATATCAACATGTATCAACCAATATACATCCGCACGCTTGGGTTGTTTGTTAAAGATTGAATACATAATTTTTGATTCTATCTCTGTTTTTCGTTTGGCACGGGTTATATAAACTAAATTTGTTGAATACTTTGGAATAGATACATCATTGTGCAAACTTTTCAGGACTTCTAAATATTTCTGAATTTGAACAAATTCAATAAAACTATTTTTAATTCGTCTTCCGTGAAACCATATATACATTACGATAAACAAAATACTTGCAATAAATAATGAAACCCAGCCTCCATGCATGAATTTATTGAGATTGGCAATTAAAAATGCACCTTCAATTGATAAATAGACAAGTAAAAAAACCAAGATTATATATTTGGGAATATGCAAATAATTCAAATAGACACTAAGCAAAAAAGTTGTCATTAACATGGTAATTGTAATGGCAAGCCCGTATGCTGCTTCCATATTGGAAGACTCTCCTTTAAAATAAAAAATCACAAACAGGCAGCCTGCCCAAAGCAACCAGTTAATACTGGAAACATACATTTGCCCTTTAATATTTGTTGGGTAATTAATTCTTACTTTTGGCCAGAAATTCAACGAAATGGCTTCACTAATCAATGTAAAAGATCCACTGATTAATGCCTGGCTTGCAATGATAGCAGCAATTGTAGATATGGCAATACCTATGATTAAGAACCAGGATGGCATAATGGCAAAAAATGGATTGACAGACCTGACCACAGTTTCAGAATGACTAAGAATCCAGGCCCCTTGTCCGAGATAGTTTAATATCAAAGAAATTTTAACAAATATCCAGGTCATTCTGATGTTTTTGATACCACAATGTCCTAAGTCGGAATACAAAGCCTCTGCTCCCGTAGTACAAAGGAAAACGGCTCCCAATAATACAAAGCCATTCGGATTTTCTGTCAGGAATTTATAAGCATAATAGGGATTAAAAGCGTGGAAAATTGTAGGATAATTAATAATCTGAACAATTCCCAGTACACTAAGCATTGAAAACCAGATAAACATCATTGGGCCAAATGATTTACCTAAGAATTTAGTGCCAAATTGTTGAATCACAAAAAGAAATGTAATAATAATAACTACGATAGGAATAACTTTTACATTGGGAATTATCATCCTGAGCCCTTCAATAGAAGAAGTAACCGTAATAGCAGGTGTTATGATACCATCTGCCAGTAATGCACAACCACCAATAATAGCAAATACATAGGCCCATTTTGCTCTTTTTCGGATCAGTGCAAAAAGGGAAAAAATACCACCTTCTCCCTTATTATCTGCCCGTAAAGTGATAATAATATATTTTACAGTGGATTGTAATGTCAATGTCCATATTACACAGGATAAAGCACCAAAGATGTTGTTTTTATCAATTACAGCACTTCCCGAAATAATTGCTTTAAGCACATAGAGCGGAGAAGTTCCGATATCTCCATATACGATGCCCAATGTTATCAATAAGCCAGCTGCACTAAGTTTACTAATATGCCCAACCGATTTGGATGTTTTCATTTTTATATAAAAATTACTTCTTTTGAAGTTTTTGTTTGATAACTGCAATTACTGGTGGAAGCAGTGAAATAAAGATAATAGTCAAAATTACAAGGGTGAAATTCTTCTTTACAAAATCAATGTTGCCAAAGAAATAGCCTGCCAGAATAAACGAAAATACCCATAAAAGGTTACCAATAATACTAAATGAAATAAAACGAAAATATTTCATTTCTCCAACTCCAGCTACAAAAGGGGCAAAGGTTCTGATAATTGGCATAAATCGGGCAATAATAAGGGTTTTCCCACCATGTTTTGCATAAAATGCATGCGTCTTATCCAGATATTCACGTTTGATAAGCTTGTAATTTTTCTCATACACAGTTTTCCCTATTAAACGACCAATAAAAAAATTAGTATTATCTCCTGCAAAAGCAGCAACAAGAATAACAATAATAAGCACACTAACATTCAATGGATTGCCATCCATTGCTGCAATGGTTCCTGCTGCAAATAACAGAGAATCTCCCGGAAGAAAAGGAGTTATTACCAATCCTGTTTCACAGAAAATAATGATGAACAGAATCAGATAGGTCCATGTTTGATAAGTTGTAACCCATTCGTTGAGGTATCTGTCAATATGTAAAATAAAATCGAGGAGTAGATGTAATAAATCCATCATAATAGAAATATTTAAATAAGCGGGCAAAAGTACACAATTTTTTATCCTAATATCAATCTTAATATTAAAAATAATAAACCAGACATTAAAATTGTAACAGGAAGTGTTACCAGCCATGCAATGGCTATGTTTTTTACAGTTTTCATCTGAAGGTTTCCTTTTCCTTTTCCTGCAACCATGGATCCTGCTATCCCGGATGATAATACATGGGTAGTACTAACAGGGAGTCCTAACCAGGTTGAAACACCAATAGTACTTGCTGCAATAATTTCAGCAGTTGCACCCTGGGCATAAGTTAAATGTGTTTTGCCGATTTTTTCTCCAATGGTAACCACAATTCTTTTCCAGCCAACCATCGTTCCAAGTCCCAGAGATACCGAAATCATTAAAATAACCCACCATGGAGAGTATTCTGTATAAGTTTTCATGCTCTTGATATCTGATTTGATAGCTTTTACTCTATCCTTATCAAATCCTTTATCAGCATTTTTAGATATAAATGCCTCTGTTTTCTTCGAAATCAGCAAAATATCTTTACGTGCTTCAAAATGTTTGTTATCTTTTAATTCTTCAAAAGACTTTATGTTAGTTAACATTAATTTTAAAGAATCTATTCGGGATGTTATTTTAGCATAATCTGCTTTATTCTCATCATTAAAAGTAGATACATTTGCTTGTTTTAATGTAATTTCAATATTCTGAACACTTTTAAACAATTGCTCAGGAGATTTTGAATGATCCAATGCAAAGTGTGCAGGAACTATACCGATTAAGATAATCATCAGCAATCCAACCCCTTTTTGACCGTCATTGGAACCATGTGAAAAACTAACACTCGTACAGGTTAATATTAAAATTGAACGTATCCATAATGGAGGTGCTTTACCGATAGGTGGTTCTTTAAAGATCAATTTATTTTTAACGACCTTCTGTAATATATACATGAGCAATAATGCCAGTCCGAACCCAAAAATGGGAGAAGCCAGCAATGATAAACCTACGTCCTCTACTTTTTTCCAGTTTAACGCAATAGCATGACTACCAGGTAACAACATATAGGCAATTCCTACTCCAAAAATAGAACCAATCAGTGTATGTGAGCTTGAACACGGAATTCCAAAATACCAGGTTCCTAAATTCCAGATAATCGCAGTAAGTACCAGCGCTAATATCATGGCAACCGCATGGTAAATATTCTGATCTACCAATGCTTCGGTAGGTAATAAATTTACTATGCCCATAGCTACAGCAATTCCACCAACATTAACACCAATAAAATTCCAAATCCCTGACCAGACAACTGCTACATTTGGCTTGAGTGTATTTGTATAAATAACTGTAGCTACTGCATTGGCAGTATCGTGAAATCCATTGATAAATTCAAAAGCCAAGGTAGCTATAATACAGCAAAGTAATAAAATGGTTAAACCGGTATCTAATCCAAACATAGTATTTATTTTAAAATTCAAAAGTATCTAAATTAACAACAATAAACAAATAATTATTTATTGTTTTCTAAAAACATATTAACATAATATCAATCCAATATTAAATTAACATTAATTTGTTTGCAAAATTGATAATTTATTTGGAATTGTCACTATCAATCCATTATCTTTGTATTATATTTAACGTTAATTTAATATTGAAAGA
>CAIUKU010000205.1 GCA_903899825.1 uncultured Bacteroidales bacterium
GTCGGTAAATCAACTATGGGTTGGTTCTTTGGCTTTAAATTGCATCTTATTATTAATGATAAGGGAGAAATATTGTCTTTTTACCTAACAAAAGGAAATTGTGACGATAGAGATGCAAAGACAATCACACATATGACCAAAGAAATTTTCGGCAAACTATTTGGAGATAAAGGATATATATCAAAAGCTCTCAGCGATTTACTTTTTGGTAATGGAATTCAACTTATTACTGCTGTTAGAAGAAATATGAAGTCAAAAGCATTAAGTAACGAGGAAAAATTATTATTGCGTAAAAGATCTGTAATTGAAACCGTTAATGATGAACTTAAAAACTTATGCCAAATAGAACACACTCGGCATCGTTCTATAAGTGGTTTTCTTCTAAATATTATGGGTGCAATTGCTGCATATTCATTCTTCCCTAAAAAACCATCCATTAAAATGGATATACAAGAAACTAATCCTAAGCTTATTGAGCAATTCGAAAAACAATTGCTATTAGTTGCTTAACCCGAACTCAGGTTTATATTTAAAACCTAAGAAAACAGCATGAATATTTCTATTTGCTGGTTGTACTCAAATCTTTAACGCAACCTTCATTCGTAATATAAAGTTTGATCTTCCCGTCCAGACTTTCCAGTTTGGCTTCAAAAATGGTTTCCGCCGTAATTATGCTCAGTTTATAGGCTTTTGCATCGAACAGTGTATTGATATCATTTCCCAGTTCTGATAAACTGGAGGTAAATTTTTTATTCTTTTCAAAAAAAACTTCTTCTCTGTAAAAAACTGCCCATAAAACACGTTTCAGTTGCTCAACTTCAGGCATTTTAAATTCTTCTTTGGTTGTTCCTGCTTTGTTATTGGAAAACTTCAGATATCCATATCTTTCAGGCATGTGCATACTGATAACTCCCGGTGGTGACCAAACCCAGTTGTGTTCAGGAAGCGGTTTCCCGTCTTTGTCAGTTAACTTGACATATTTACCGTTTTCCCATTTGGTATCCCATTCCACCCGTGAAAAATTGATACGCCATAATTTTTCAGGATTCGGTTTTGCACTATCCAGTCCAAATGCCAAATCAGTAAAAGGAATGGCAAGTTCAACGCACCATTTTTTATCTTTATCGTTTCCGTTGTTGAGGCTACCATCAATTTTTACTGCCTTTTTTATACCTTTAAAATCCCAGTTATGCAAAGCAAAGGATGAATGACGATATGGATAGGGAAGATAAAGATCAAATACTGTTTGGATTGCATTGATTTCAAATTCAAAATAATTCTTTGCATCATTGTCAGGATCAATAAAAACCTCAAAATCATTGTCGTAATAAACAATATCATCGTGATTTTTTAAATAAGCCCAAATATGTTCTTCATCCAGTTGCGCTGCTATATATAAATATGTATCATCCCACAACATTTTTACTTTGGTATCCTGAGCAGGTTTTGGCTTTTTATCGCCTTCAATATCCTGAAATAAATCGGTCCATTCAGCCTGTTGCCAGGCTTTTTTATCAAGATTACCATCTATAACGATAGCTTCATCAGTTCGATAACAAACATAATTTTTGGGTGCTGTTAATAAAGATTTTAAGTCATCTTTCAATGCTGCTTTGTTCATAGTATCTTCGTTTTTTTTATTACATGAAAACAGAAATAAAGCTATTGTTGCTATAATTAGGTGTTTTTTTTTCATATTTTTTTAATTTTAATAATATACAAATGTAAAATAAATTAGTCTTTATTTTCTTTATCCACAAATCCAGAATCGCTGTGATCGCGGATGTTATGACGCAAAGCGGATATCATTTCCTTAAGGTTTTTAATACCACCTATCGTAAACCAAATCGTAACAATGATAGAAGCGGTGAGGAAAATATAGGTATAAACTTTCCAGAAATGCATCCATTCGGTATTGGTTATTTTCTGTACAAAGAAATTATAGATGGTTCCTATTACAAATACCAATACCCAAAGGAAAGTCCATCCCATGGTTACAATATAAATTATTTTATCACCTTTGGTAAATTCTTTGGTAGTACCCAGCACTTTCCAACCTTTCAGCGGCTGTCCGTCATCGGTTTTTACAATTACTTTTTCAGCATATTCTCCTCTGTGTAATAACTGATCAAGGTTTACTTTGTTTTGACGGGTTAGTAAAGAAACTACAATATATACGAGTGTAGCGGCAACCATCGCCATGAACCAGCCCCATTGTCCGTTTATAGGGAAATCAGGGATGATTTTATTTAAAAGTATATTCAGGGAAGCTGTTAAGGCACCGGTAATCATTGCAGCCCAGGCAGCAGCAGTGGTTCCGCGTTTCCAGTACAATCCGCCAATAATAACAGCACCAGAACCACCAACAAAGATAGCTCCTGATATATTGAGAAATAAGAATACAAGATCTTTAGGTTGGAAAATAATACTTAACACAAAAATAGTTATACCAACACCCAAAATTGATAACTTAAGGTATTTCAAATGTTCTTTGGGTTCAAATGCTTTTTTACGCAAAGGCATAATACAATCCTGAACAAAAATACTTCCCCAGGAATGCATATAGGTATTATGACAGGTAATAGCTGCAGCCAGCATGATGGCAACAAAAGCGCCTTTAATCCCGACTGGCAGTAAATAATTCAATGCCATAGGAACCCTCAACTGACTCTGTTCAGCAGTGGTTCCTGCAGTTGCCAATGTAGCATTGATAGAATCTGCAACTGATTTAAAATCTACATGATGAAACAAAGTATAGGCTACTATTGGAACAAAAACAAGGAATAAACCCCATTGAGGAACCAGTCGCCAGTTGGTTAATACATCCGCCATTCTGGCTTCATGTGCACTCTTGGCTGCAATATTAAAGGATGAATTACCCTGCCAGGAAAGCTTGGTGTAAATAAGTCCGAACATACCTATAAAGAAGAACCAGGGATTAAAATCCTGTACTTTTCCGGCATCAAAGGGATTCACCAGTGATTTACCTGCTTCTGCACTGGTAATGGCTGTGGTAATATGTGCCCAATCGACTTTTATTAATAATAGAATGACAATTATAACAAATACGATATTTACAAATACACCCTGAATAAAGTCAGTAAACATAACTGCAATATGACCCCCTGTAAAAATAAAGTAAAGTGGAATTAACACCATTACAGCAGTTACTAAAATAAAAGTAATAGAGAAGGAGGCAATATATCCGATTTCAGGTATTCCGCAAAAATAAATGAAGAATCTGGAACTTACGGAAGGAAAGATTACCATATTGAATAATCCTGAAAAGAAAGCCAGAAAACCTGCAAATATTCTAAATGTGCGGCTGTATCTGATTTCAAAAAACTGAGCCATGGTCAGGGCTTTTGTCTGCCGGAAACGATACACTACCCATCCTGAAACACTGATACCAACAAGGATAACTGCAGTAGGCATTTCCCACCAGCGTGAATTAAAACCTGCATTAAAATTCTGTTCCATTGCGCCTACAACAGTGATTGCACCCAAAGCTGCGGTACCATGAAACATGGAAATAATATACCTGCCTCCGGTTCGCCCGGTAGCTAAGAAGTCGGAAACACTTCTAACCAGTTTCTTGCTGAATAATACCATTCCGACCATCATGGCCAGCAATGTCAGGACAATTGCCCAGTCTCCTATTGATAGATTCATATTTGTGTTTGTTTAATTAATTTTTTTGATTTAGATATATTTAAGACCTAGCTGTATTGACCTAAAAGGTTTTCAAAACCTGTTAGGTCTATATAGGTAGATTATATATCAAGTTTATCGATGTCTTTTATTATTCCTTCGTAATTTATTTTATTAATGTTATGCCAATACTCAAAGTTATTAGTATCTTCAAAATAGCTTAATATATAATCTCTTGAAATATTAGTGGTTCTGTTAGATAAATATGTTTTATATGAAGAAAAAGGATAAGTCTTAAAATCTGTTTTAAAGTGTTTAACAGGGTTCATGTGTATATATATAAAACCAATTGTTTTAAATAATTTTCATCCTTAACTTTGTTCCTGTGTAAATGTTCCTGAAATAAACTACCACTTCGGTTCCTTTCTTTATTTATACTTTTTGTGTAGGAGTTAAAAAGATTAGAAAAAGGTAAATGTAATTTGTTGATGAATTTTTCATCTAATATTTCTACATTATAAATTCTCAACAATAAATGAAAATGATTTTTCAACAGACAATAGGCATAAACATCAGAAACAGGTAATAAATATTTTTTTACTAAATCAAGAAAATAAA
>CAIUKU010000206.1 GCA_903899825.1 uncultured Bacteroidales bacterium
AAATAACAATTGATATTAATGAAAATAAAATAATAGACATATTAAACTCTAATAATCAATCAATTATTTTTCATTTATAGTTTACATTACAAGAAATATTAAAATATATGATAATTAAAAAAATTAACACAAAATGAAAACAATCTCTCTCATGATGTTGATAATGATATTGCAAATAATGTCATTAGCACAAAACTCCGTAAATTATGATTACGATGCTAATGGCAATAGAATAAAAAGATGGATGTCCCCCCCACAACCCATTACACTTCCACAAAACAATACGCAAACAGATCATTTAAGTCTGGTTGAAGATGTAAATCGTTTAATTACTAAAGATAGCTTCTCCATTATTAATGGGATCACTGATACTGCTAACAGCTATGCCTGCCTTTCCCAAAACGAAATAAAAGTATTCCCTAATCCTTTGCAGCAAGAGCTTAATATTCAGTTTAAAGATAAAGAAATGGCGGATGGGTTTAGCCTGAACCTGTTCGATGGTGGAGGGAAACTATTCTATAGAGGGGATAATGTGCAGGTATTAACCAACATAAATATGCGTGAGAGCATGTCCGGTATCTATTTTTTAATACTTGAGCATAAAAACGGGAAAAGGCTGTATTGGAAACTGATTAAAAGCTGATTTATTGCTATAAAATAGCAAAGAGATGTGCTGCATAATTATTAAAGTGAATGTTTTTATATATTATAAGGATTATGCAATGAACTAAATTTTAAATTATTTTAATATAATCCTAAAGGTTATGGTTAATAAGTGCAATGCCATTAAGATAAGCATAAAAACTAAGTTTAATTTGCCCGTCAGGGCATACATATCTGTAGAAAAAGATATCAATTCAATTTTCAATTCACCGTAGGACATTAATGTTAAAAAAAACGAATAAGAAATGAGACAGTATCAAAAAATAATAATAACTCAATTTCATTCTCAGTGTTTCTCTGTGTAATCTCTGTGGTACTCTGTGTATGAATTTTAATATTACACTGAGCGCCACAGAGCAGACACAGAGTGGCACAGAGCAGATTTGAAACAGCACTTACTGAAATATCAGACATACACCTATTTTTATCGATCTCTAATGGAGAAAATAGAATAAATAATGAAATTGTCCCTTTGGGGCAGAAGATTGTTAGTACAAAACCTGCAATTAATGAAGAAAGTCCCGAAAGGACGAAACAAATTAAAAAAAAGGACGAAAATATTTAACAGCCAATAAAATTTTCATCAGATGAAAACTATCCAAAAAACAGCCTTTGCTATATTGTTTTGTTTTTGGACCACGTCATTGTTATCAAACAATAAAACAACTACAGTCGGCAAAGAAGACATCGTTAAACAATACAATCATAATAAGTCCCTTGCTTTTATTGAAAACAAAGGGCAATTTACAGACAGTAATATATTATTTAAAATGAGCTATGGCAATTGTGATATATACATTACTACCGAAGGTTTAAGTTATGTTTTTGTGAAGCAGGAAGTTGAGGGAAGCGAAATCCCGAAAGCTAAGCGATACTGCAACGGAAGACAGAAGTCCTATGTCCGGAGTTCAGTGTTGAGTGAAAGTGAAAAAGAAGAAAATAAAAAAGTTTACTATTATCGCTTAGATATGTATCTGGTGGGAGCCAACATTGAAAAAGCAAATATTATAAAAGAAGAACCGGGCAAACAGGGACATTACAATTATTTTTATCCTCATTGCCCTGATGGCATTTACAATGTACAGGAATATGGAAAGATAACGATAAAAAATATATACCAAGGTATAGATTGGGTAATATACACCACCCGACATAAAGAACAGCCCCTGAAATACGATTTTGTAGTACATCCTCAGGCAGATTATAAAGATATAAAAATAAAGTATCTCAATGCACAAAATTACAGTTTATCGGATGAGGATACTAAACTCCAAATACAGACGATCGCAGGTAAAATAGAAGAAGGACCTTTATTAACACACCAGATCAAAAATGGTAAAGAACAAAAAATTGCAACTAACTATATAATAAGTAATGATAGTACTATTAGATTTGAAATTGCAAATTTCGACACCAGCAAAACCTTAATCATTGACCCTTTGGTTTGGGCTACATATTATGGCAGCAACGAAGTTTTTAATGCTATTACTACAGATACGCAGGACAATGTTTATATAACCGGATATTCCTACCCTATTTATTTCCCAACCCAGCAATTAACAGGAGCTTATTTTCAGGCCAATCATACCTGTATGCAGGATGCTGTTATATTAAAATTCAATCATCAGGGACAAAGACTTTGGGCTACCTTTTATGGTGGAGCAGGGGAGGATGAGGCAACCTCTATTTGTGCAGATAGTCAAAATAACATCTATATTGTTGGAGTAACCGGCACCGAAGATTTTCCGACCCAATATTTAGCAGGCAGTTACAATCAGGACACACTGTCAACTGTATCAAATAGCTATAGAACAGATGGATTTATTTTAAAGTTTAATTATTCAGGGCAAAGGCAGTGGGCAACCTATTATGGTGGTATGGATAGTGAAAGAGGTTTAGTAATTTGTAGAGATAGTCAGGATAATATATACATAGCCGGCAATACTTTTTCATGGAATTTACCTGTTCAGCAATTAACTGGAGCTTATTGGCATATGATTGATTTAAATTATTATGGATGGGATCTTTTTATACTAAAGTTTAATAGTCAGGGCCAAAGAGTATGGGCTACTTATTATGGAGATAAACAGGTTGCCTCAAAAATTTCAATTTGTGCTGATAGTCAAGACAATATTTATATTGCAGGAACTACAGGTTCAATTTATTTTCCATGCCAGCAATTAACAAACGCTTATTGGCAACCAGATAATATTTTAGGAGACGATGCATTTATTATAAAATTTAACAGTCAATGTATTCTTAAATGGGCTAGTTGTTACGGAGGTGTTAGTGACGTCTATGCTAATTCTATATGTGCAGATAAGCAGGACAATATTTATATTACAGGTAATACTAATTTATCCTATTTATCGGATTTCCCTACCCAATATTTAGCAACTGCTTATTGGCAAGCAAACAGTTCCGGATATGAAGATATATTTATATTAAAATTTAACAATCAAGGTGTCAGACAATGGGCTACTTATTATGGAGGAAGCGATTTTGATATTGCCTCTTCAATATGTGCTGATAATCAAAATAACATATATATTACCGGAGAAACTTATTCTTCTGATTTTCCTGTGCAACAATTAGTAGGAACTTATAATCAATCAACCAGTTCAGTTGCACCTTATGACAATGATGTTTTTATTTTAAAATTTAACAGTCAGGGACAAAGGTTATGGGCTACCTATTATGGAAGTAATGGTAGGGATAAAGGCTATGGTATTGCAGTTGATAGCCAAAATTCTGTTTATTTTACCGGAAACTTTCAAAAAAGCGGTGCTTATACAGTAGATTATGGCAATGGAGCTTTTTATAACAACGGTTCTAATAGTGATGATGATGGTTTTATTTTAAAATTTATTTTTTGTAATGTACAAATGCCGAATACTTTAACAACTAACAGGAATAATTTTTGTGCCGGTGATAGTGGCAGTATTACATTATCAGCATCCGGAGGTAGCGGCAATGCCTTAAAATGGTATACCGGCAGTTGTGGACAGACTTATATAGGAAGCGGCAGCATTTTAACAATCCCCTCCCCTTCACAAACCACCACCTATTTTGCCCGCTGGGAAAGTTGTGATACTTCTCTTACTGATTGTGTAAGCATTACTGTTAATGTAGATACATCAACTACTTTAGCTCCTGACAAAGCACTGTGCAGTAGAAATAATATATGTGCCGACGATAACGGAAATATTAAATTGTATACATCAGGAGGCAGGGGTGATCATGTGAAATGGTATACAGGAGGATGTGGACAAGACTGTATCGGTATCGATACTTTAACAATCCCATCCCCGACTCTAAGTAATGCCTATTATGCCCGCTGGGAGAGCAGCTGCGATACATCAGCATGTACCAGTGTTACCGTAAATGTAAAACCATTACCAATTGTCAGTTTAGGCAATGATGCTGTCATTTGCGAAGGAGATAGTGTTGCTTTAAATGTAAATTCAGGCTATTCATCCTATTCATCCTATTTATGGCAGGATGGCAGCATAAACAATTTTTTTATGGTTTCAAAACCAGGAATCTATTGGTTAACTGTAAACTACAATGATTGTTTTATATCAGATACCATTATCTATACATTGTGCGAACCTCCCTTAAACCTCTGGATCCCCTCTGCCTTTACGCCCAATGGAGATGGCTTAAACGATGTATTTAAGATAGAAAGTGTCAATACCATTCAGGATTTTCATTTATCTATCTTTAACCGCTGGGGGCAGCTCATATTTGAAAGCAAGGATGTAAACAAGGGATGGGATGGGAATTACAAAGCCAACGCTGCCGAAGCGGGCATATATGTATGGAAGCTCCATTACCGCTGGGAAGATCATCTGCATACCATTAAGGAAGGAGATCAAAGTGGTCACATTACAGTAATAAGAT
>CAIUKU010000207.1 GCA_903899825.1 uncultured Bacteroidales bacterium
ATGCATCAAATAAATATTAAAAAAATAGGTTTTGGAACTATTTTTTATTATATTTACAAAAAAAACGCACAATCATGAATATATTTGATAACAAAGGAATGATGCTTTTCCCAAATCCTAAAAAGGAAAAAAAAGAAAACGATAAACTGATTATTCTTAAAGAATGTTTTTGCAGCAATGGGCATAATTTAATTAATAAAAGAGTAAATTTTAATGGATTCGATGGTATCTATCTGAAAGTACTTCATAATTCCAAAGAAGGTTTTGTTGGTTTAAGTCCTGTATTTGGTGATAAAAGCCGGATTTTTGTGGATATAGATGTTAAAAAAGGAGATGTTTTAAATTTATTTTGTCCGCATTGCAATACCCCCTTAGCAGTTTATTCTTCATGCAGTTGTGGTGAAAAACTGATTGCCCTATTTACTACACCTAAACTTGAATTTGCCAATTGTATAGGCATTTGCAATAAAGTGGACTGTGTGAATGCTGAAATAATCAGTGAAAATCAACTCATAACTATTTCAATGATCGATCCAAGTGTGTTTTACTAAAAAGTTGATTAATTGAGTAAATACCTGTAAAGAAAATAATTTCAATTTAGAAGTTGAATTGACTGAAGTATTTATGAAATCATTCGTTATAGTTAAAATTATTTGACTAAATTTGCAATGATAAAAAATCAGCTATAAAGAATTTATTATTTGGAATTTCAACTTACCTCAGATTTTATACCTACCGGAGACCAGCCCGAAGCTATCAGGCAACTGGTAGAAGGCATACAACGCGGTGACAAAGCACAAACATTGCTGGGTGTTACCGGTTCAGGTAAAACTTTTACGGTAGCTAACATCATCCAACAGGTTCAGAAACCGACGCTTATATTAAGTCATAACAAAACCCTGGCCGCTCAGTTATTTGATGAATTTAAACAATTTTTTCCTAATAATGCAGTGGAATATTTTGTTTCCTATTATGACTATTATCAGCCTGAAGCCTTTATTCCATCTACCAATACCTATATTGAAAAAGATCTTTCCATCAACGAAGAAATTGAAAAATACAGACTCAGTACATCATCGGCCTTGTTATCTGCCAGAAAAGATGTAATAGTAGTTGCTTCAGTTTCATGTATCTATGGTATAGGGAATCCAGATGATTTTTACAGCAATATAATTGAAATTAAAAAAGGTGATGTCATCAGCAGGAATAAATTACTGCTTGCATTTGTTGGCAGTTTGTATTCCAGAACAGAAGCAGAGTTTAGCAGGGGTAATTTCAGGGTTAAAGGTGATACGGTGGAAATATACCCTGCCTATTTAGATTATGCTTATCGTATTATTTTCTGGGGCGACGACATCGAAAGCATAGAATCAATAGATGCTATCAATGGTTATACTATTGGGCAACATGATGAAGTTAAAATATTTCCTGCCAATATCTTTGTAACTTCTCCCGATAAAGTTAAAAAAGCCATTTATGCCATTCAGGACGATTTGGTCAAACAAATGGCCTTTCTGAAAGAAAATGATAAGCATTTGGAAGCAAAGCGGCTGGAAGACAGGGTAACCTATGATCTCGAAATGCTACGCGAATTAGGGTATTGCTCAGGTATTGAGAATTATTCCCGCTATTTTGATGGCAGAGAAGCCGGTTCACGTCCATTCTGCCTGATTGATTATTTTCCCGATGATTTTCTGCTGGTAATTGACGAAAGTCATGCTACCATTCCTCAGGTAAGAGCCATGTATGGTGGTGACCGTTCACGAAAACAAAACCTGGTGGAATATGGCTTCAGGCTTCCTTCTGCCATGGACAACAGACCTTTAAAGTTTGATGAATTTGAAGCCATGGTTAAGCAAACCATTTTTGTAAGTGCTACGCCTGCCGATTATGAATTACAACAATCAGATGGTGTAGTGGTAGAGCAACTGATCCGACCGACAGGATTGCTGGATCCTCAGATAGAAGTTCGCCCCAGTTTGAATCAGGTAGATGATTTGTTAGATGAAATTGAAATTGTTACCAAAAGAAACGAACGAACTTTAGTAACAACCCTTACCAAAAGAATGGCTGAAGAATTGTCGAAATACATGGCAAATATTGGCATCAGATGCAGATATATCCATTCGGATGTGGTAACACTTGAAAGAATCGAAATTCTAAAAGACCTGAGAGCAGGCAGTTTTGATGTTTTGATCGGAGTAAACCTTTTAAGAGAAGGACTCGATTTACCGGAAGTTTCACTGGTTGCTATATTAGATGCTGACAAAGAAGGCTTTTTACGTTCGGAAAGATCACTTACACAAACAGCCGGCCGTGCAGCACGTAATGTCAACAGCAAAGTAATCATGTATGCCGATAAAATCACGAATTCAATGCAAATGACCATTGATTCCACCAACCGTAAACGTGAAAAACAGATTAAATACAATATTGATAACAACATCACTCCTACAACTATTTTCAGATCTTCAGATTCAAGTTTTGGACAGTCAAAAACAAATGCACCCAGACCCTATATTGAAAATGATTCAACAAACATAGCAGCTGAACCGGTACTTAAATATATGAGTAAAGAACAGTTACAAAAGAGTTTACAATTATTAAAATCAGAAATGAATAAAGCTGTTAAACAACTTGATTTTATACAGGCTGCAAAACTTAGAGACGAAATGTTTGAATTGGAAAAACTCATTGATTTGAAAAGTTCAAAATCCTTTTAGTTTGAGAAAAGCAAGTCTTTCTTTTTGCTTTTTGATTAATCAATATAGTTTGTATGATAAACTGTTATAATATTTGAAAGCGATACAATTTATTTCAGGAAAATAAATGC
>CAIUKU010000208.1 GCA_903899825.1 uncultured Bacteroidales bacterium
GGTTTCTTAATTTGATTTATTTTCATTAAATAATATACAGGAATGCCAATAAGTACGATTATTATACCTGGCCAGGTATAATTAGGCTTGTAAATTAATAAATCAATACACAAAGCTAAAGCAAGAACAATATATATGATTGGTAAAACAGGATATCCGAATGCTTTGTAAGGTCTGACAGCATCCGGTTTCTTTTTCCTTAAAATGAAAAGTCCGAGAATGGTTAAAATATAGAAAAGCAAAACTGCAAAAACCACATAATCTAAAAGATCATTGTATTTACCTGATAAACAAAGTATACTTGCCCAAATACATTGAATGATTAATGCCACACCTGGGACTGAAAATTTGTTTAATCCTGATACTTTTTTAAAAAATAATCCGTCTTTTGCCATAGCAAAATACACTCTTGCCCCTGATAAAATCAGCCCGTTATTACACCCAAAAGTTGAAACCATTATTAGTATAGCCATCACAAAAGCCGCGGAACTACCAAAAATCCTACTGGCAGCTGCAACACCCACACGATCTGAAGATGCAAATTGAATTCCTCTTCCAATTACATCAGAGGCTTCGGGATTGCCCTGTAAAGGAAGTATGCTGACATAAACAAGGTTGGCCAATATATAAATAATCGTAACTATCAATACACCCCAAAACAAACTGAGTGGAATATTTCTTTTTGGGTTTTTTATTTCACCGGCAATAAAAGTAACATTGTTCCATGCATCGCTCGAAAAAACAGTTCCTACCATTGCAACTCCTATTGCTGTCAAAATTGCAATTCCATTGATTTCATTAATAGAAATAATTTTATTGTTTTCAAAAACGGTAGTTTTTACCGTCCACATATCGCTAAAATTGAGTGTCCAGAAACTTTGACCGGAAGCAATAATAAACCCAAGAATAATTAGACCTGCAATTGCAATAATTTTAGTAATGGTAAAGCTAATTTGTATAATTTTACCGTTTTTGATGCCTCTAAAATTGATGATTGTAAGAATTATCAGACTGGCAATTGCTAAAATCTGAGCTGCAGATATTTTTAAAAAACCAATATCCAACAGCAGATTCGTTTCACTAAAAAAAGGAATTACAACCCCTGTGTATTTTGCAAATGCAACAGCAACAGCAGCTATAGTCCCTGTTTGTATCACAAGAAAAAATGTCCATCCGTATAAAAAACCAATCAAAGGATTAAAAGCTTCTGTAAGATAAACATACTGACCACCAGCTTTAGGCATCATTCCTGCCAATTCTCCATAACTAAGGGCTGCGATTATTGTAATAAATCCGGTAATAATCCAGGTAAGCAACAAATAAAAAGGAGAACCCAGCATACGTGAAATGTCAGCACTTACAATAAAAATACCTGATCCTATCATTGAACCTGCAACAATGGTAATGGCACCAAATAAACCCAGTGATTTTTTAAAATGAGTAGGTTCTGTAATTGCTGTTTCCATACTTTATCAATGTGTAAATTTCTACAAAGATATTTTTTTTTCTTAAGCCTGCAAAAAAATGCATCTTTTTTATTAACTTAGATAAATGTTTAATTATTAATATTTTAGTGCTTTTTAACTTATTAGCTGATTTATAAAGGATAAA
>CAIUKU010000209.1 GCA_903899825.1 uncultured Bacteroidales bacterium
AAAATATTTCTGCTAATTTTCAACAAAGTATTGTGAAAAACGCAGTTGATAAAAAAATATTGTACAATAAGCTAAAAATATAAAATGAGTGTAAAAATAAATGAAAGCTGGAAAGAAGTTTTGAATACTGAGTTTGAGTCGGATTACTTTTTAGAGTTAAAGAATTTTTTAATAGAAGAAAAACAGCATTACACTGTTTATCCTTGCGGTTCTCAGATATTTGCTGCTTTCGACCTAACATCCTTCGATGAAGTAAAAGTAGTGATATTAGGTCAGGACCCTTATCATGGCCCAGGACAAGCGCATGGCTTGTGTTTTTCTGTTCCTCAGGGTATAAAGCCGCCTCCTTCACTGCAAAATATTTATAAGGAAATTGAAAGTGATTGCGGAATAAAAATTTCGGGCAGCGGTAATCTGGAGAAATGGGCCAGACAAGGTGTTTTGTTACTCAATGCCACGCTTACAGTTAGAGCCAACCAGGCAGGATCTCACCAGAACAAAGGATGGGAAATATTTACGGATAAGGTTATCAGCACATTGTCGGATCAGCAACAGGGATTGATCTTTATTTTGTGGGGAAATTATGCACAGGCCAAGGCATCATTGATCAATCCTCAGAAACATTACATTTTGAAAGCAGCTCATCCCTCTCCTTTCTCTGTATATCGTGGGTTTTTCGGTTGTAAACACTTTTCAAAGACCAATGATTTACTCAGGCAAATGGGCAAAAAAGAAATTGACTGGAGTTTGTAGTTGGTTATTAGGTTAATAGGTTAATAGGTTAACAACTTAAAACTTAAAACTTAAAACTTAAAACTTAAAACTTAACACTTAACACTTAATACTTAATACTTAAAACTTTTTACTTTTTACTTTTTACTTTTTACTTTTTACTTTTAACTCTATAACTTATCACTTTCTTGCATAAGGCGAAGCGTTCAATTCAGCAAAATCCTGTTTCAGGAATTTATAATAGGCTGCGATGGCAATCATGGCAGCATTATCGGTGCTATATTCAAATTTTGGAATAAATGCCTGGTATCCCTTTTCATCACAACTGGTTTGCAAACGGCTTCTTAAAGCGCTGTTGGCAGATACACCACCGGCGATTGCCAGTTGTGTTACGCCGGTTTGTACAGCAGCTTTCATCAGCTTTTTCATCAATACATTCACAATTACATGCTGTATAGAAGCACACAAATCATTTTTATGATCATCAATAAATCCTGGATTTAACTTCAGTTGATCACGGATAAAGTAAAGAAAAGAAGTTTTCAACCCACTGAAACTAAAGTTCAAGCCTGCAATATTGGGTTCGGGAAATGAAAAGGCAAGCGGATTTCCTTCTCTGGCAAATTTATCTACCAAAGGCCCGCCCGGATAAGGCAGACTCATGATCTTGGCTGCTTTATCAAACGCTTCACCGGCAGCATCATCAATGGTTTGCCCTATGATTTCCATATTAAAATGATCTTTCATCAATATAATCTGTGTATGTCCCCCCGATACCAGTAAACATAAAAAAGGAAATTCAGGAATCAGCTGTTCATCAGTATCCTTGATAAAATGGGATAAAATATGTGCTTCCAGATGATCAACCGCAATCAGTGGAATATTGAGAGAGAGTGCGAAAGTTTTTGCAAAAGAGCAACCTACCAAAAGTGAACCCAGTAAACCCGGACCTTTGGTAAAAGCAATTGCATCTAGCTGTTCACGTTTAATTCCTGCATTTTTCAATGCCGTATCTACAACCGGTATAATATGCTGCTGATGTGCCCTTGAAGCAAGTTCAGGTACAACGCCACCATATAGTTCATGGATTTGCTGATTGGCAATTACATTGGCAAGGATTTTGTTATTGAAAATGACTGCAGCGGAAGTATCGTCACAGGAAGATTCTATGGCAAGGATATAAGGCATTTAAGTTTGTATCGTATTTAATGTCCGGCAAAATTATAGTTATTTTAAGGCTAAAAAAAATTTTTTATTGAAAGGATTCAATGTAAAACTACATTCTTTCATAAAAAATCAAAAAAAATAACTTAGATTTGCTAAAAACGGGGAATTTCATTTATTTTTGTTTTTAAATTAACATTCCAAGCTAAATTTTATAAAATCAAACGGAAAATTCGCAAAATATTAACCTGGTTCTTTTCGGTAATTATTATTTTACCGATACTCCTGCTTGCTATCTTATCCAATAGTATAGTACAGACTTATGTTGCCCAGAAAATAGCGGCCCGTCTATCGGCAGAACTCCATACCGAGATCTCCATTTCAAAACTCAAGATCTCACCGACCCTCCATATTCTGCTTGAAGATATTTACATCAACGACCAATATCACAATACTTTACTCAGATCCAATGTAATTGACTGTAAAATCCGCAAGCTCAATTTTTTTCGAAGAAAAATTGAATTCAGTCAGATATTATTCAACAAAAATGAAATAGCTATTGTAAAATATAAAAATGACAGCGTGTCTAATTTTCAGTTTCTGATTAATTATTTCAAATCGAAAGATACTACCACAACCAAAGGAAAAGACTGGAAAATATCAGGACATAGCTTTGAAGTCAGAAATACCAGTTTTAAGTTTCAGAACCAGGATTTTATGAATTTTGTTTATCAAGGCATTGATTTTAATAACCTCATGCTTACGGATATGAATTTCAAAATGGATACTTTGCTGTTAAATGGAGATACCCTTAATATTGACATCAAAAAATTCTCATTCAAAGATAAGTCAGGTTTTGTTTTGAACAATTTATCCACACGAATTAAATACTATCCCGGATACATAGCTCTAAAACAACTGTCTGTTGAAACGCCCAAAACCAATCTTTCCCTTGATTGTGATTTCAGCTATACAGATCCCGGAGATCTGAAAGACTTTATGAATAAAGTTGAACTAAAGACCAGTATTCGTTCTTCAACATTAGACATGAAAGATCTGGCATATTTTGTAAGCGGTTTAAACGGAATGGACAATTTGCTCAGTTTTTCAGGTAAAATTTCAGGTAAAATTGCCAATATTAAATTCCGTGAATTTAAACTTGGTTATGGCAAATCTACCAGTTTTGAAGGTGCCATTTCATTAAATGGTCTCCCCAACTTCAAAGAGACTTTTATACGCTTATCTGTTGACAAATTTACAACAACCAAAGCTGACATTGAAAACTTTGTAATCCCGGGGAAATTCATTAAACATATTCAAATACCCGAACAATTGCTTACATTCGGTAATGTGATGGTAAAAGGTGATTTTACAGGTTTTTACAACGATTTTAATGCTTATGCTGATTTTGCCACCCAAAATGGAAACTTTTCAACGGATATTACCCTTAAAAAGAACGAATTCAATAAAGAATTAGAATACAAAGGACAACTCGCAGCCCATCAGTTTAACATTGGTGAATTTTTTAAGATTCCGAATATATTGGGAAAGCTCAATATGAATGCTGAAATCTCGGGCTCAGGACTTACAACCAATACTGCTAAGGTTAAAATGACCGGTGGTATCAACCGCCTGGAATTTAAAGGAAATGTTTACGACAGCATTGCCATTAAGGGTGATATTGCCAACAATCAGTTCAATGGTTTTCTGGGTGTAAAAGATGATAAAATTGATTTCAATTTCCTTGGAATGGTTGATTATGCAGCCAATATACCAGTTTTTGATTTCACTGCCAGCATACGTGATGCAAATCTTTACAGACTCAAACTGATTGATGTTGATTCCAATGCATTGCTTTCCACACAACTTAATTTCAATTTTACCGGAAAGAAAATAGATGAAATTATTGGTACCATTAAAATTGAAAATACTAACTTTCGTTCAAAAAATGAAGAATATATTATGAAAAAACTGTCACTGATAACCTATAACGACAGTTTGGGAGTAAGAAAGATAGATTTATTCTCTGATTTTATTGATGCAAATATGTATGGAAAATTCAGGTTTGAAGATTTACCGATTGTGTTTAAAAAATTTATCAACAACTATTTACCTTCTGTTACCACTGCCAGACTTAAAGATGAAAAATCTATGCTTGCAAACGGTGAACAAATGTTTGATTTTACCATAAATCTTAAAAATACGGAAGTGCTTTCCCGCTTATTGATGCCAATGCTTCACATAAGCAATAAATCCAAAATTAGCGGCAGTTACAATTCTGTATCCTCTAATTTCAGATTACATGCAACTGCTGATACCATACGTTTAAACAAACAGGTTTTTGACAAATGTTATGTAGAAGGGACAACCGATGAGAAACGACTTTATCTGATAAGTGGTTGCAAACATCTTCATTTTAATGAAAGCATGGGTATTGATAATCTGAAAATAAACTCATTGGTTCAAAGCGACAGTATTTTTTACGCTTTATACTGGAAAGATACATTAAGGAATGTAAAAAACTCAGGTGATATCTCCGGGTTTGCCAGTTTTGAAAAAGCACCTGTTTTAGATATGCGGATTGTAAGATCTGATATAATTATCAATGATTCTGTTTGGCATTTATATGGCCAGAACGCTTTGACTTTTAAAAACAAAGATATTGGTTTTCACAATCTGATGTTTGGTGATGAAAAACAATCAATTAAAATTGATGGTAATATATCAGCGAATCCTGATGATAAATTAACATTAAACTTTAATCATTTTAATATATCGCAGCTTGATTTTTTAATAGCTGATAATAATATTGATATTGACGGGATCATAAATGGTAATATTGAATTGACTGATCTTTATAAATCGCCTAATTTCATAACTGACTTAACAGTACAGAGTGTTTGTTTTAATAAAGGCTATCTGGGCGATTTGAAAATAATTTCAACCTGGGACAAAGAAAAAGATGCCTTGTATTTAAGTACAAATCTTATTTACACCGGGAATATCGGGAAAGATACGACTCTTTTTGTAAAAGGTTATTATTTCCCTAACAGAAAAGATGATAATTTTGATTTTACTGCAAGGTTAAATCAACTAAAACTAAAAAGTTTAACCCATTATTTCAAAAGTTTTAGCTCAAAATTTGATGGGCAAGCTATGGGTAATTTAAGCCTTAAAGGAAGTATAAAGAATCCGGAAATTAATGGTAAAATTCTATTAATCAGGGGTGAGGTAAAAATTGATTATACCAATGTAACCTATACGATTTCCCCGACAGATTCAATAGAAATTAACACTAACTATTTTAAATTTACGAATGTTGGCATTGCTTCTGATAACAATGGCAGGGCAATGATGGATGGAATGATTACCCATCGCGGTTTTAGGAATATTATGATTGACCTGACTTTAAAATATAAAAACTTAATGGTTTTAGATACAAAGTCAACTGACAATGAGTTGTTTTATGGAAAAGCATTTGCATCAGGTATTATTAAAATCAATGGTTTAACATCTGACATTCATCTTGATATTCGTGCAAAAACAGATAAGGAAACATCAATATTCATTCCACTGACTAACAAAACAGAAACCAGAGAAAATAATTTTATTACTTTTATTGAAAAACAAAAGGAATTTATAATACCCACAAAATCAAGCAATCGTTTTGATGGGATATCCATGAAATGTGAGTTGGAAGTTACTCCGGATGCAGAAATTGGTATCAATCTGGAAACACCTCAAACCGTAGGTAATATCAAAGCTTTCGGCGATGGAAATATTCAGTTAAGTATCACCAGGGAAGGAGAATTTAAAATGTTTGGAGATTATACATTAAGAGATGGTTTATATTACTTCTCCATTCAAAACCTTATCAGCAAAAAGTTCAATATTCAAAATGGTGGAAATATTAACTGGAATGGAGATCCTTATGATGCAACCGTTAAAATGAAGGCAATTTATAATCTCAGGGCTTCATTATATCCTGTATTATTACTGGGCACCTCTGAAGATATCAGCAAAAAGAGAGTCCCTGTGCAAAGCATCATAAGTATTGAAGGCAAGCTAAACAATCCTTCTCTTGATTTTGATATAAACCTTCCAAGCATTGACCAGGAAACCAAAGATAGATTCTTTAGTTTACTAGACCGAAACGACAAAGAACAAATGACCAAACAAAACTTTTCATTGTTGGTAACCAATAGCTTTATTTCTCAAAACAGAAATACTTACAGCTCATCAGTAGGAAGCGGGGTTGGAAATTCTTCATTTGAAATGGTTTCAAATCAGATTAGTAATTGGTTGTCGCAAATCAGTAAAGATTTTGATATTGGTGTAAATTATCGTCCGGGCGATCAGCTCACTTCACAAGAACTGCAACTGGCGCTCTCTACTCAAATATTCAATGACAGAGTAAGTATTGACGGCAATTTTGGTGTTGGCGGAAGTTTAAAAACAGAATCAACAACACAAGGCACTAAAACATCAAATAATATTGTTGGAGATATTAATGTAGAATATAAAATTACTGAAGACGGAAGATTCAGAATGAAAGTCTTCAATCGTTCAAACACCAATGAATTTATGAATACAATTTCACCTTACACTCAGGGATTAGGCTTCTTCTACAGAAGAGAGTTTGATAACATCAAAGAATTGTTCATCAATCAGAAAAAATAAGTTTTCATTCTTCAGTTAAGCTCAAAAAATCACAAAGCTTACTGTTAAAATCATTCATTGAGCTTATTAGAAAAATAATATATGCGGTTCTATAAGCAATATTCCTATATAATGGGATACTTATATTTCTTTCTATTAAGAATAATAATGCCAAACATTTTGTCATCACTGAAATGAAAAGTCAAACACTAAAATAAAAAATATAATTAACTTTGCCTTCTCAAAAAAAAGAAGAATAAGGAGTTGAATCTATCTTTTTTAGAGATGTCCTGAATCAATTCATGAGAAGATTTATCAAAGAAAATAAATGTTACAATTCATAGTTAAACGACTGTTTTACGGATTTTTGGTTTTACTGGGCGTCATAAGCGTTGTTTTTATGTTATTTAATGTATTACCCGGCGATCCAGCCCGTATGATGTTGGGCCAACGGGCCGATATGGCTTCAGTAGAAGCTATTAATAAAGATTTAGGCAGAGATAAAACCTTGCTTACTCAATATTTTAATTACCTTAACGATTTATCAATACTATCCATTCACAATGTTAAAGATGCACAAAATTACTGGTATCTTGATACTTCAAAATATTCAAATGCAATAAAAATTATACCTTTCGGAAGTTATTCGCTTGTACTTAAAAAACCATATTTGCGTCGTTCTTATCAAAGCAAACGAATGGTAACAGAAATTATTACAGAAGCATTTCCCAAAACAGCATTACTGGCAGGTGTTGCAATGTTGTTTGCATTCATAATAGGCGTGACGGTTGGTGTATTTGCTGCAATCTATAAAGATGGTTTTTTTGACAGAACATCACTTGTTATTTCAGCATTTGGGATGTCCCTGCCTTCATTTTTCGCTGCCATCCTCATTGCCTGGCTGTTTGCTTATGTATTATCTGCTTATACCGGTTTAAGTATGTTTGGAAGTATGTATACGGTAGATGATTTTGGCAATGGTGAGCATCTCGATTTAAAAAATCTTATCTTACCTGCTTTTACCCTTGGCATACGACCACTTGCTGTTATCGTAGAATTAACAAGAAGTTCGATGTTGGAAGTTCTTTCTCAGGATTATATTCGTACAGCTAAAGCGAAAGGACTTTCTACCTATCATATCATAACAAGACATGCGTTGAAAAATGCAATGAATCCTGTAATAACTGCTGTATCAGGCTGGCTGGCTTCCTTAATGGCCGGTGCTGTATTTGTAGAATATGTTTTCGACTGGAAAGGTGTTGGTGTAGTAATAGTAGATGCACTCGAAAAATATGATTTTCCGGTAGTAATGGGCGTTTTACTTTTTATCTCAATAATATTGGTAATTATCAATATCTTTGTAGATATTTTATATGGATTCTTAGACCCCAGAATCAGATTATCTTAAATAAATCTAACATAATATGAGAAGAAAAATTGTAGCAGGAAACTGGAAAATGAATAAAACTTTTCAGGAAGCTGATGAATTAATCAATGAAATTATTGATGGCCTGGATGAAGCCAATCAAAAAAATGTGAATGTAGTTATTTGTCCTCCCTTTACCTTTTTGGAAATGACTACTGATTACGCCCAGGAAAGTGATTATGCAGTGGGTGCTCAAAATGTAAGCAGCTTTGATACCGGTGCATATACAGGAGAAGTATCTGCAAGAATATTACATTCAATGGGAGTGGAATATTGTATCATAGGTCATTCTGAACGTCGCAGCCATTTCAAAGAAACAGATTCAGAACTTACTCAAAAAGCAGAATTATTACTTAAAAATGATATTTTACCCATATTTTGTTGCGGTGAATTATTACCAGATCGCGAATCGGGAAAACATTTTGATATTGTTAAACAGCAATTGGATAAAGCCTTGTTTGGATTAGATCCCCTCGATTTTGCCAAAATTATTATTGCATATGAACCGGTATGGGCTATTGGAACCGGCAAAACTGCAAGTCCGGAACAGGCTCAGGAAATGCATGCATTTATCCGTTCGCTGATTTCAGAAAAATATGGTAAAGAAATTGCTAAAAATACCAGCATATTGTATGGAGGTAGCTGTAATGCAGAAAATGCCAAAGTCTTGTTTTCCAATCCTGATGTGGATGGCGGCTTAATTGGAGGTGCTTGCTTAAAAGCAGCAGACTTCTTAAAAATTATTGATTCTTTTTAAATTAAAATAATGGTTTACATAGAACTTAACGTAAAAATGGATCCCGAAAATCCATTAATTGAAATTGTAATGGCAGAATTGGGTGAACTGGGTTTCGAAAGTTTTGTTGATACTACAGATGGTATGCTGGCTTATATTCCCGCAACACTTTTTAATGAGCAATTAATCAGTGAGATGCAGATTATAAAAGAGAACCCCTCTCTTTTTTCCTATACCTTTCAGCTTATGGAAGACAAAAACTGGAACGAAGTCTGGGAAAGTAATTATGAAGCTGTTATCGTCAACAACAGATGTGGTATCCGTGCACCTTTCCATCCAGAAAATAAAGAGGTAGAATATGATTTGGTAATTATGCCTAAAATGTCATTTGGAACTGCACATCATGAAACAACTTCGAATATGATTGAATTTTTGCTGGAAGAAGATATTCAGAACAGATCTGTACTTGATATGGGCTGTGGAACAAGTGTACTGGCAATACTGGCAGCAAAAAGAGGTGCTAAAAATGTTGTAGCCATTGATAATGATGAGTGGGCTTACAATAATTCCCTGGAAAACATAGTTATGAATAATGAACCTGGTATCAGCGTTTTACTTGGAGATGCCGGTTTATTAACCGGTATGCATTTTGATATTATCATTGCAAACATCAACCGGAATATATTATTAAATGATATTCATACTTATGCTGATGCGCTCAATAACAAAGGAGTATTGTTAATGAGTGGTTTTTACACTCAGGATATTGAGATAATAACTGAAGAGTGTGCAAAATATAACATCAATCTTGAACGTTCTATCATTAAAAATAACTGGGTAGCTCTTAGATTTATCAAATAAACCATACACAATGTCGTTAATCCGCTTCTTTTTCCTGATGGCGCTAATTTTTTCATTTTCGCTTCATTCATCTTTTTCTCAAAACAGCAAAAGCTTTTCCAAAAATACAAGCTTTTTCCCTGAAGAAATTAAGTCTATTTTTAAAGAGGATAAAAACGCGGATAAAGATCAAAAAGCTTCCGCTGAAGCTTTAATGGTGAACTTTGAACAATTATGGAATTCAGGTAGTTTTGATGTGCAACAGAAAACAGCATTATTATCTACTGGCAATACCATGCTGAAAGTTAAAATGAAAGCGTTTCCTCATTTTTTTAGTTTTATTTCCTGTCTGATTGATTTTAAAAAGAGTACACAAAGTGAAAAGAGTTATACTGCATGGTTGAAAGGAGTGAACAGTTTACTTGACTTTAAAAAAGTCAGATACTTTGTTCCATTTCTTGAAAATACCAGCAATTTATTAAATTCCAATTATCTATACACTACCAAAGGTATCAAATGGTATTCATCAAGCAATGAATTTAGTTTTGAAAACGATACGGCTATCAGTATCATTTTTCCATCATTGGATTTAATTTGTCAGGCAAACAAAGACAGTTCTGTAATTGCAAATACCAAAGGTGTTTTTTATCCACTTGAAAACAAATGGTTAGGTGAAGGTGGCAAAGTAAGCTGGGAAAGAGCCGGATTCGGAGCAGAGGAGGTATATGCTCAAATTAATAATTATAAGATTGACATGAGATTTGCCAGGTATATTGCAGATTCAGTTCAGTTTTATTATCCATCCTATTTTCCAAACGCTTTATTAGGGAATTTAGAGGAAAAAGTAATGGCGGATGTTACGGAAGACAGGGCATCTTATCCTCGTTTTAATTCTTATGATAAACGCTTAAGTATCAAAAACATATTTCCAAATATTGATTATGAAGGAGGGTTTGCTCTGAATGGTGCAAAATTATTAGGTTTTGGCGATAAATTTCAGGATGCCTATTTGAAATTTAAAAAAGACGGGAAAGAATTTGTAGTTACTGCTTCAAAATCATTCACCATCCGCAAGGATAAAATTTCTTCAAATCTGGCTTCTGTTACAATATATTGCAAAGAAGATTCAATTTATCATCCAAGTCTGGAAATGAAGTATATGAACGAAACCAAAGAGTTAACCTTAATTCGTGGAATGAATGATATTTCTGAAAGTCCTTTCTTTAATACCTATCACAAACTGGATATGTATTTTGAAGCTATGTATTGGAAAATAGATAATTCAAAAATAGATTTCAGTATGATAAGATCACCCGGCAGAACCAGCAGGGCAACTTTTGAGTCATTTAACTACTATTCTGAATCTCGATTTACAAAGCTACAGGGAATAGATGAGGTCAATCCTTTGTACCGGATTAAAAAATATGTCGACACCTATGAAACTCAAGAGATATACGTCAGTGACCTTTCAAAACAAATGAAAATTGAACCTGAGCAGGTTAAAGCAATGCTTATACATTTGTCAAATCTGGGTTTTTTAATTTACGATCCTGATGATGAGGTTGTTTTCGTGAAAGACAAAGTAAATGAATACATCAAAGCATTGAATAAAAAAACAGATTATGATGCACTCCAGTTTTATTCTACCGTTGATAATGATGTGAATGCTTCATTAAGTCTATTAAATCTCGATTTAAAAATCAAAGGCATACCTGTTATTTTACTCAGTGATTCTCAAAATGTATTTATTTATCCCAGCAATCAGGAAGTTTTGGTGAAAAAAAACCGGGATTTTTTATTTTCAGGCCGGATACATGCCGGATTTTTTGACTATTTTGCAAAAGGCTGTTCGTTCATTTATGATGATTTTAAAATAAATTTACCTGTTATTGATTCAATGAGTATAAGAGTATTGGCTTTTACACCTGACGAAAAAGGAGAATATCCTTTGGTAAAACTAAAAACTGTTATTCAGGATTTAAAAGGTGATCTGTTGGTTGATTATCCTACCAATAAATCCGGCTTAAAATCATATCCTCAATACCCTGTTTTTACCAGTAGAGAAGAATCTTATGTATATTATGATAAAAATAACATACAAAATGGTGTTTATAAGAAAGATAAATTCTTTTTCAGCGTAAAGCCATTTAAAATTGAAAACCTTGACAGAATTCCTACTGCAAGCATTTCATTTGACGGAAGTTTAACATCTGCTGGTATATTTCCTCTACTATCAGAACCACTTAAAGTACAGCCCGATTATTCTTTGGGTTTTATCAAAAAAACGCCTCCTGAAGGATTGGCTAATTATGGGGGTAAAGGGAAATATTATGATAAAATTGATTTGAGCAATCAAGGTCTGAGAGGACATGGCAAACTTGACTATTTGACTTCAACTTCCGTCTCTGATAATTTTATTTTCTTTCCGGATTCCATGAATGCCATCGCCCAGAAATTTGACATTAAAGAGCAGACCACTTTAATGGAATACCCTCAACTTAGCTCAGTCAATGTAAAAGAACACTGGCTTCCTTATCAGGATTCATTATTTGTTTATCAGTTGGATAGTGCTTTTAAAATGTATAATAACGAATCCAGACTCAACGGCGATGTAGTATTAACACCTCATGGGCTTACAGGAAAAGGGAATATGGTTTTCGAAAAAGCTGAAATGGAATCAAATCTGTTTAAATTTAAGCAACATCTTTTTGATGCTGACACTGCCAACTTTCGTTTAAGAACCTTTGATCTAACAGATCTTGCATTTAATACAGAGAATTACAGTTCTCATATTGATTTTAAGAAGCGGAACGGGGAATTCAAATCAAATGGTGGCGTTTCCCGTGTAAACTTCCCTATAAACAGATATCAGTGTTTTATGGATTTCCTCGACTGGTCAATGGATAAGGATGAAATTGCATTGAGAAATACAAAAAAACCCGGTAGTGAAGGAATTGATAAATTATCGTTGAAAGAATTGCTTTCAGCAGATTTACCGGGTTCGGATTTTGTTTCAACACATCCTGCACAGGACTCATTAAGGTTCAGGTCACCCAGGGCTTTGTTTAATATGAAGGAATACATATTGACTGCGGAAGATGTAAAATTAATAAGAGTCGCTGATGCTGCCATCGCACCAGACCGTGGAAAAGTAATAATTTTACGTCAGGCAGAAATCCAACCTCTCGACAATGCTTTGATTATAGCTGATACAGCAACTAAATACCACAATTTTTACCAGGCCATTGCGACTATTCATGGGCGAAAATCATTTATAGCCAGTGGTTATTCTGATTATATCGATGAAAATGAATTGAAACAGCAGATTTTCTTTAACAATATTTCAGTTGATAAAAGTCAGACTTATGCAAAAGGTGTAATTTCAGATTCTTCAAATTTTGCATTAAGTCCTGCATTTGATTTTACAGGAAATGTAAAGTTAAATGCCAGCAATGAATTTTTATATTTTTCAGGGGGAACAAAGATTCATCATACATGCTCTCAGGAAGTACCGAGTTGGTTAGCATTTAATGCAGAAATCAATCCTAAAGATATTATGATTCCTATTTCAGGTGATCCTTTAGATATCAATGGAAAAAAACTGAGTGCAGGGATTTTAGTTTCAAATACAGGTCAGATTTATACAACTTTTGCCGGGCCTAAACACTATTATAGCGATACAATTATCTCAGCCAATGGATTTCTAAAATATTTTAAAGAAAAAAAAGAATACAGAATAGCTTCTGCTAACAAATTAATAAATCAAGATACAGCAGGGAATATGTTAGTAATGGATATTAACAGTTGTGTTACGGCAGGTGAAGGAAATATCAATCTTGGAACCAAACTTGGCAGGCTTGAAATGAATAGTTTCGGAAATGTTACCAATAATATGAGAAGCAATGAAGCTACTTTTGATCTGGTGATGCCTTTAAATTTCTTTTTCCATTCAGAAGCCATGAAAATGATGGGACAAAGTCTATACACCAATAACAGTCTGACCGGTATCGAAAATTCATCGAATACAAAAATCAAGAAAGCTTTTATAGAAATATTAGGAGAAAATGATGCTGAAAAAGTGGTAAATGAAATTAATATGTATGGTGCTATGCGAAAAGTTCCTGATAAACTTGACTATACCATATTATTATCAGATGTCAAACTAAGGTATGATTCAATTTCCAGATCTTTCATTTCCATGGGAGAAATCGGTATAGGCAATGTTGGCAAAACTCAGATTAATAAATATGTTAAAGGATATTTACAGATTATTAAAAAACGAAGTGGTGATATTTTTACATTGTATCTGGAATTAGACGAATCTGAATGGTATTTCTTTACTTATGCTAATAACCAAATGCTGGCATATTCATCCATCAAAGATTTTAATGAATTTGTCACAAAGGAAAAACCTGATAAACGTAGGTTAGAAGCTGAAAACGGTCTTCCCTCCTATTCCTATTTCCTTTCTACTGAACGTAAACGAAATGATTTTATTAAACGTATGGAAGCTGCCGGGATTACTGAAGAACCAACACCAGAGCAAGAAAAACCTACTGAATAAGATTTGATGATTTACTCAATTAATCAGCAATAATCTAAATATCTTTTTCTCCAATCATGACTCCATTTTTTAGCAATGGGACTACATTTGCTGTATCCATTTGAAATGTAAATTCCAATACATCATCTAAATTAAGTTTTTTCAAACGACGACGATGTGCTGCTTTCTGAATATATTCCAAAGGATTTATTTTTGCAATGCTCCATAAATCCAGCGCTGCTTCTGCTGCATCGCAATCCATTTTAAAATCAGTAGATTGCAACAATCTTTCTGTTAATGCTCCGGAAAATATAGAATCTTCCAGATTAAACTTGTTTTTCCAGCCTGCACAGAGGATGACTACGTTTGAATTTTGCTGGATTAACCATTTGCTTAAAAAAGTAATATTTGAGAATGAACCAATAACCATTGCCTGCGCATTTTTAGCAAGCTCAATTGCCTGAGTTCCGTTGGTAGTACTATACGCAATGGTTTTCCCCCTGACAGCTTCAGTCATAAAATTAAATGCTGAATTACCAAAATCGGCAAATCCTGTAACCACTCCTTCTCTTTCTGAAGCAACCAGATAGCCTTTGTCTTTATATGCTTTTGCTTCTTCAAGGGTAGCCACAGGAATAATGGCTGCTACCCCATTTTCAAAAGCAGCACAAATGGAAGTGCTGGCACGTAAAATATCTACCATCACAACTATAAAATTCTTTTTAGTAATAATTTCACTATAAAGTTTGGGTGTAAAACAGACTTCTATGGTATTCATTCATGAATTTTTTAAGGATATGCAAAGATAAAGAGAAATAATGAATGTTGAATAATGAGATATTAATTGAAATGACTGTAAAAGAATTAAATTTCAGGATTTAATTCAAGAAACTCATTTAATGTTTCCCACTAATACACCAGAAACACACCAATGGCTAAAGCTGCCACCTTCCGGTTTACCCTGATCAATTACTACCTTAAGTGTATGCTTCCCTTTTGATAAGTATATCAATGGAATAATAAAAGGAGGTGTCAATGAACCTGGACACCAGTTGGAACGGCTCAGATCACTGGACGATAAACCATCAGGGAAATTACCGGAAGCAGGATTCAATAAACGATAGGTACCACAATCTGTTCGCCAGGGTGTATGCTGAAATACAGCCACACCATCAATAAATACCTGATTAAGTTTAGGAACAAACTCATCCCCGTTTTCCCAACCTCCGTGGCCGGTAGTTGTAAATAGCAATTTTAGATTTTGCAATGAATCAGGGATATTAAATTCCATTTTCAGACTATCGTCCTGAAAAATTTTTCCATAGTTCTGCCCGGCAGCCTCCATAATATTTACAGTACTGAACAATGGTTGTATCCATTTATTTGTTGATGTTAATTCTTTATCAGGATAAAAATTCAGGTCGAGACTTACTTTATGTCCCCCTTTGTCATAATTTCCTATGTAAACGCCTATCCAAATTTCTTTTTCATCTCCTGGAATCAAAGAAGTAACTTCCTGTTTGAAAACAGCAGAATCACTCCACTGGTAACCTGAAATAATTCGTTTGTTATTAAAATAGCCTACCCCGAATGGAGTAAAAAAACGCATCAGTTCTATAGCCGGCGAAAAGTTGTTGGTAGCAGTTATTCCCTGATACATATTCCCTGATTTATCTGAAAAAACAGGTAATTTATCAATACCGTTTCGTAAAGCATTCAATATGGTTTTTTCATTGTTTACAGAAAATGTAAATACGGATCCCACTCTGTCATAAGCATCTCCATTTGACCAATCGGATAACTGGACAAAAAACAAACCCTTTTCATTATTCTCTGGTAATTTTATTTTTTTTAGAATGACATTGCCCTTTGCATAACGATAGGTATGATTGAGAATTTCCTCCTCTTTATTAACAATATCATTATCATAATTAATTTGCTCTTTCTCAAATACAGGAATACGAATATATCTCGATTTAATAAGTGCTGCGGCATAATTGGCATCATCCACTTTGACAAATTCTTTATCTGGAAAATCAATTGCTTCGTCTGAAAAAATAATTGATTTTGCCAATATCGTTCTGTTTCCATTGACAACATATTTCAATACAAGGCCATCGATGGGAGCAAAAGAAATAGAAGGAGATCCTTTAAATTTACTGCATTGATTGGTATACCAGACTTCAATTTTATTGGAAAATACATCATAAACTGCTTTCTTACAATTATAACCAAGCACAGTATCAAAATCATCTTTAAAAACCGGCTGACTTAATGTTTTAAAAGCTGTAATAACAGCATATTTATTTTCCTGAATAATACCGGTTTTGATTGTAACTCTTTTGCGAAAATCAATATAAAATTTTTCAGTTGCAGATGAATTAAATATATAAGCTGCAGCCTTACTGCATCTCAAAGTTAATGTTCTATCAGGAATTTGTTTCCCATTCTCAAACTGATTATATACTACTATTGCTGTTTTATTAGATTGAGCATAAAGAGAATTAAATAAAAAAATAAAACTAAAATAAGTAAGGATAATGATGTTTTTTTTCAAAATAGGACTGTTTTAAATAAATAAAGTTCAAAATAGAAATTATTATAATTCTTCAGCTAAACAATATAAATATAATACACAACATATTGCAATTAGCTAATTGTATTTAAATTACATACAAATTTAATTTATTGTGCTTGATGCATAATTCTTTAAATCAAACAAATATTAAAAAGTAACGGTTTTATCGGCCCAAACTACAAGGTTAACACAATCTATCATGGTTGAAAGCGGACAGCTTTCAGTAGATTCCAGATGTCTTGATTTCAGACAAGTTCCACAGGCAAGTATTTCACCACCTATGCTTACAAAGCTTTTTAACTGCTCATCCACATTGTATTTCTCGTGAATCAAACCTTCACATTCTACAGCCTCCCCCATGAGAAAAACTTTTACTTCATGCTGCTGTTTTTTGGCTGTTACTGCAAACCTGAATGCATTCCATGCTTTTTCAAATTCTTTGGTTTCTATAATAATACCTATCTTCATATTTTATTTGTATTTTTATTTTTTGGAAATAATCATTCCATAATGATACGGTGGCAGCCAAAAAGCTTGCTTCTCAACTATAAATAAATCTGGATCAATCATTTGTAAGATATTTTCAGGCGTTGGTCTTATACTTAAATCGGGTCCACGTGGTGTTGAAATATCACTTCTCCAGTGTATGATCCCGATTTTACCTTTAGGTTTTAGTATCCGATACGCTTCATTCAAAAAATCACCGGGTAAATGGTGATGTAGAATATTGAATAGCATTACATAATCCATAGAATTTTCAGACAGTCCTGTTGAATCTTTTACTACATCTTTCTTTTCCAGAACAACATTGCTGATACAATTTCCATATAGCTTTTTCCGGACAAGTTCTATCATCGATTTTTCAATATCAAAACCAAATAATTTCCCGCTGATTTTCAATGATGCAGGAATTGTAAATGTTCCATAGCCACACCCAATCTCAGCCATATCCTTAACAACTGAATTAATTTGTAATTCAGACAAAATCAATTCGATATCAAAAAATTGAGACCATATTGCTTCTTCAGGCATCCCACTTTCTCTTACCTTCATTATTAGAATTTAAATCTGCTTAATTTATAAAGTTAAAAACAATAATTAATATTGTAAATTACTTTAAAACTATCCTTTTAATCTTTAAGGCATCTCACCGAGAAACCATAGTTTTTACTGAAACTTATCCGACTTACAATACTGTTTGCAGATTGCATATACCTGATCCAGGCCTTATTTGAACCATCTTCTGTAGCACTCCACCAGAATCCATAATTTCCATTATCGTAAAATGAACCTCCATTGCCACGGTCTCCGCCAGGAAGCGCAGTAAATCCAGTTTCGTTAGTGCTTGCTGTATTAGTGCTTTGCCAATGAGACGCTCCGGTCTCCTTTAATTTTTTTCCGGCTAAATATTCACCCCCTAAATAACTCATAAGCACTGACCATTCTGTATCTGATGGCAGATGCCAGCCTGCAGGACAGAGTTTACGCGAGTCAGATACTGAATAAAAATTATAAATTTTCCCATAAACATCTGAATTCCCTGCAATATTATTATAATCGCAATAAGCTGCAGTACTCAGACTATTCCATAAGGTATTATCCATAACATTTGAAATCGTATCTGAATTATTAAAATGAGTAGTTTTAAGGTTTTCGGCCATCCAGGTTTGATTGCCAATATCAACTGTTGTATAATTATTGCTATCTGTATCAGCACATTGCCAAAAATAAAAAGTGATTGTATTGCTGAATGTTGGCAAATCAGTTACTATCTTTTTGTAATTATAGGAATACCCTTTATAAAGCATAAGATCACCAAAACTAAAATCCACTAATACATTTGAATTGGTCGTTTTAAGATTTTTTTGTGAAGTGGATTCGTATTGGCTGCTGACATACTCTATAGCAGATTGCATGGAAGTTGTTGATTGACTTACTAGTTTAGCAGTATAATTAAAGTTTTTACCATTAACATTGATAAAATAGATTCCTTGATGGAGTCCTCTTATTGAGTATCTGTGTTTCCCTCTTTCTAAATGATTAGATAAGGATACAAGTTTTCTGCCGGAAACGTCAAATACTGTTATCTGATAATCTCCATTCTCAAAGGTTGAAAAAAAGAGGTCGGAAATATCACTACAAGGATTAGGATAAAGGTCTAAAACAGATTGATCCTTTTTAGTATTGTCAATACCCAAATGTCCAAGTTGCAAAACTTCACCATGATATATCATCTTGCTAATCCCTTTAGTTAAGTTCTGAACCAATATGCTATCATATGTGGTTGTTGCATTAGGAGCAACTGCAGCAAAACTAACAAAATAATTTTGTGCATAGATATTTAATGATGAAATCATCATTAATAACAATCCAATCAATGGATAAAGTATAATTCTGTATTTATTCTTCATTTGATATTTTTTAATATTTAATTATTTACTTCTTATCAACTGCACCAAATTAAATGCCATACTTAAGCTTGAGGATTATCCTTCTATTTTTTCAAAT
>CAIUKU010000210.1 GCA_903899825.1 uncultured Bacteroidales bacterium
AAAGAGGAATTATTAGTAGATTTCACTAAGGCTTGTTCAAGTAAACTTGAATGATAGGAAATATATGATACAACTATATTATAATTTCCTTCTTTAATATTTTTAATTTCAAAATTACCATCTAAATCGGTATATGTTTTATATTCAGAATTTCCGACATTTACAACAGCACCTACCAGAGTTTCGCCTGTTTTTTTGTCAATAACTTTACCTTTCAATACTATTTGAGATTCAGTAGTTTTCTCTGTCTTTAAAGGTTCTCCTGCCTGAGCAAAGCAAATTGTTGCAATAAATATTCCGGATAATAATACTATTTTTTTCATAATTGCATGTTTTATTTTTAACTATGCAAATATACATCAGTATAATGCAGGCTATGTTAAGCTAAAATTAAGTTAACATTAATTAATCATCATGCATTAAACTATAATATTTTTAAAAAATCAATTATCAAATGGGTGCTAAGGGAATCCAATATTTTTATAATTTACTTATTTTCATCATCTTTCTTCTGATGTTTCACTATTTTCCCTTCTACTACGAATATGATAGATTCGGCAACATTGGTTGAGTAGGAAGCAATGCGTTCAATCAGGTTAACAATGATCATAATATTGGTTGCTACTACAATTACTTCTTTTTGTAGCATCATTTCTTCAATAATTTTATCAGAAATTTTATGACAACTTTCTTTTATGAGGTTGGCATTCTGAAAAATATCAGTAGCCAATATCAGGTTGTGGGTTTTAATAAGTTGGTCTACGTCTTTGTACAACATTACCGCTTGATTAGCCACCTTGTCAACCCCAAATTCTTTTGAAAAATCAGTATAATCGCATAAAGCATCTATTCTTTTGGCAATATTCACCGCATGGTCGCCGATGCGTTCCAGGTCATTGTTGATTTTCAAGGAAGAGATAATATATCTTAAATCCGTGGCAACGGGTTGTTGTAAGGCAAAAATTTTCTGACAAAGTTTGTCGATCTTAACATCCAGTTTATCAACCTTATTGTCATTTTCTATGACATGTTTTGCAAGTTCTATATCATAATTATTTAAAGCAAGTACTGCATTGCTAACTTGTTCTTCAACCAAATGACTCATTTTCACTACTCTTTCGGTTAGCTTTTCGAGTTCATTGTCAAAAATTCTGTATTTTTCCATTTCAGTCATTTTAATAAAATATTGCGACAAAATTAACCAAATCTTCCGGTTATATAATCTTCGGTTTGTTTTTTGTCTGGATTTGTAAATATTTTTTTTGTTTTGCCAAATTCTATAAGTTCACCTAAATAGAAAAAAGCAGTATCATCACTGATTCTGGCTGCTTGCTGCATATTATGAGTAACAATTACAATGGTATATTCTTCTTTGAGATGAACAATTAATTCTTCAATTTTAGCAGTTGAAAGAGGGTCTAAAGCACTGGCCGGTTCATCCATTAATATTACTTCTGGATTTACAGCCAGGGTACGGGCAATGCACAATCGTTGTTGTTGTCCTCCTGATAAACCCAGTGCAGAATCGTACAGACGGTCTTTTACTTCATCCCATATGGCCGCATTTTGCAATGATTTCTCCACAATTTCTGTCAGTTCAGTTTTATTGTTAATCCCATTGATACGAGGACCATATGCAACATTTTCAAATATGGATTTGGCAAAAGGATTTGATTTCTGGAAAACCATGCCCACTTTCTTGCGCAGGTTGACCACATCAATGTTTTTATCATAAATATTGATGTTATCAATAAAAATATTGCCTTCTATTTTTACAGAATCTATCAGGTCGTTCATTCTGTTCAAACTTCTGAGAAAAGTTGACTTTCCGCATCCTGAAGGTCCAATCAGTGCGGTAACTTTGTTCTCGGGTATGCTTATGGAAATATTATTCAAGGCCATTTTGCTTCCATAATGCAAATACATATTTTCTGTATGAATTTTTAAATTCTTCATTTTTAATTATTTGATATTAAACTATGCGTCTTCTTCTGATTCTGTATCTTAAAATAATGGCAACAATATTGAGTGAAAAAGTAAGGATTAACAAAACCAGAGTTGTACCAAACTGTATCGGTAATGTTTGATCAACATTGGCCGATTGTGTAGACATGATATAAATATGATAACCCAACACCATAAACTGATCGCTGAGTGAACCGGGTAAAGTTGCCAGATAATAGGCAGCTCCAGTAAAAAGTATAGGTGCTACTTCTCCTGCTCCGCGGCTGACTGCTAAAATGGTACCTGTCATAATGCCTGACATGGATCCAGGTAATACTACTTTGCGAATGGTTTGCCATTTGGTGGCTCCCAAAGCTAAGCTTGCTTCCCTTAATTCTCGGGGTATAGTTTTCAAGGCTTCTTCAACAGAAACAATTACAACAGGTAAGGTAAGCAAAGCCATGGTTAAACTGGCCCATAATATATTGGGTTGTCCCCATTTTAACTGCCCGCCTAAAAATACACTATCCATTTCGGTACCTACAAATTTAATAAAAAATCCCAGGCCAAACAATCCGAAGATAATAGATGGTATAACAGCCAAGGTTCTTACCGCAAAACGGATACTTCTGGCAATAAAAGAATTTTCTTTTGCATATTCTGTTAAATAGATGGCAGTAATAGTCCCAAATGGAACGGCAGCTATCGACATGATAATTACCAAAATGGCTGTACCATAGATGGCCGGGAATATTCCTCCTTTCGTCATTCCATCGGTTGGGAAGGTGGTAAGAAATTCCCAGTTAAACATTGATTTACCCCCGATAATAATCACTACTAACATGACCACTAATATGGCTATAATGATTAAAGCGGAAGCAAGTGTCAATCCTTCAAAGATAAAACCCTTGGCGTCTCTTTTAAAATTTTTCAGCATCATTTCCCTTGTATTTTTTTCATTAATTTACCTTTAACCCAGAACTCAGCTATTGCATTGAGTGCAAAAGTGAATATAAACAGCATAGAGCCAATCAGAAACAATACATTGTAATGTGTATCTCCAAAAACAACTTCTGCCATTTCAGCTCCAATAGTTGCAGCCAGGGTTCTGACAGATTCAAATGGGTTGAGACCCATCATGGCTGCATTTCCGGTAGCCATCAATGCAATCATGGTTTCGCCGAAAACCCTGCCGATACCTAATAAAACGGCGGCAAAAATACCGGGTGTAGCTGCAGGAAGTATGACAAAAAAAGCAGTTTGCCATTTTGATGCACCCAAAGCCAGGCTGGCTTCGTAATAAGTCTTTGGAACTGCTGTTAAAGCATCTTCAGTAATGGTATAAATGATAGGAATGGCTGCCAGTCCCATGGCAATACCGCCTACAAATGAATTAAGCCTTACATCATATCCAAATACATTCTGTAAAAATGTTGCCATCACCATTAAAGCAAAAAATCCAATAACTACAGAAGGAACACCTGCCAGCATTTCAATGGTGGGTTTTATAAGTTCTTTTAGTCGTTTGGGTGCAAAAACCGAAGTATACAAGGCTGCCAATATGGCAAGTGGTCCTGCAAACAATAAGGAAATAATTGTAATTTTTATAGTACCGATAAGTAATGGCAATAAGCCATAACGGGGATTGTCAGAAACAGGTTGCCAGGTTTTTGTAGGTAAAGTTTTAATGGCAGATTTATTATTATCTGTTGAAGATCCGCTTTCAGTAGCTTCAATCGGAGTAAAGCTTTCGCCCATCGTTGTATCTTCATCGGTTTGGACACCATATTGTTCCTGCTGTTCCGGCTCATTGGATTCAACACCATATTGTTCTTGTTTTTCAGGCATGGTGGTTTCAGTCCCATATTGTTCCTGAGTCGCTGAATTTTGTTCGGTTTTAGGTTTTTCCTTTTCTCCAAAACTAAAAATAGGGAAAGCTTCCCTGAACACGAAAAAGAATATTAAAATGATGATGGTAATTGAAAGGAAGGCAACACTTTTAATAATTTTTTCAGCAATAAAATCCGACCATCTGAACCGCTTATGCGTAATGTCAATTTTGTCAGCAGGATTGGGTTTTTTATGTATAAATAAACCAACTACCTTTTCAATACTATTTTTTTTGTTATTCATAAGCTTTTCAAGCTAATTAGTTATTAAACCTGACAGGTTTTTTAAACCTGTCAGGTTTGCATTCTCAATTTTTTCTAATTGACAATTATGCATGCATTAACGAACAGGGAAATAACCCATATCGGTAACAAGATTTTGTCCTTCAGGGCTTAATATCCAGTCGATATAGGCTTTCATTGCACCAGTAGGTCTGTTTCTTAAATACATGTATAAATAGCGGGTAATGGGATATTGATTTTTCTTAACAGTTTCAGCATTGGCTTGGTAAGCAGGGCTATTGGCATCTTTTTTAACTTTACATATTTCGATACCAGCAGAATAAGCAGCTCCACCATAACCAATTGCATTGATGTCTTTTTTTACTGCATTAACAACAGCTGCAGTTCCGGGAAGTGTCTGGCAGTTTGGTGCATAATCTGCTTTTACCACATGATCTTTAAAGAAAACGTAAGTTCCTGAACTGTTTTCTCTTCCGTAAAGTCTGATTTCTGCATTGGCTCCTCCTACTTCTTTCCAGTTTTTGGTTCTGCCTGCAAAAATATCACTCAATTGTTTCAATGTAAGTTCTTTTACTTTATTGGTCGGGTGTAAATAGACAGTAATCCCATCTTTTGCACAGGGAATTTCAACACCTAAAGTGTTGTAACGTGCTTTTAATTTGTCGATTTCAGTTTGTTTCATTTTACGGCTTGCATTACAGATATCTGTAGAGCCGTTTATTAAAGCTGAAATACCGGTACCTGAACCTCCACCTGTTACCTGAATGGATGCAGAAGGATTTTTTTTCATATATGCTTCTGCCCATTTTTGAGCCAAAATAACCATGGTATCAGATCCTTTTACGGTAATTCTTTCTTGATTCATAAATGCGAAGCTGATAATTCCAATGCCAATGATTGTAAGAAAAGCTGCGATTTTTTTAAAATTTAAATTTTTCATTTTTGTTATTTATTTTTGTTTACAAATTTAATTAAAATTTTGCCTGTAATCTGATGGTTAATTGATTTTGATTAAAAACTTTACTGTAATCATTGGTTCCTACACTCCCATCAGGATTGGTATAAGTTTCTTTATAATTTGGAGCACCTGCTGAATTTGTTCCAACTTTCTCATTTTGAACAATAGCGTAAGCTAAAGTTATCCTGATGTTGTCATCAAAATAATAATGCCATGCCAATGTAAAAGTGGTATAAGCTAAATCGGCTTTGCTGCTTTTAAAACTACCTATTTTCCTGCTGTTACTTCCGGCATATTTTGATATCGTAACATCACTCCCTTTAATATCAGTATTTGGATCATAATAATCATAACGGAAAGCAAACTGGTTTTTCTTACCTATGTTTTTTATTAAATAAACATAATAGCCTGCAAAATTGTTTTGGAAATTAGGTAAAAGATTGCCATTTGCAAATTTAGAACCACCCAACATTGCATTTTTACCGGTAATATATTCACCTTTAAGAGACATACCGCCCAACACATCTGCAAAAAATTGAAATTCTGCACCAAACCAGTTTCTTTTTACAGCATCTCCAACTTTAGAAGAATCTATGGTGGTAAAATCACTGTGCAAGGTTGCATTGGTATTTGATTTTAATGAACCAAAATAAGCATGTGCACCTATATCAAGTCCGCCAATATTACCAAGTTTGAAAGAGTAAGTAGCTCTTGCCATGATGTCTTTAAAATTGTCATAATCTTTGTTTTCAATGGTGTTAGCTGCAAATTTTCCGGTAGTATCTGAAAGTTGATTAAAACCTCCGTCGTTTCCATTAAACATACCCAATTGAACTTTTAAAGGAATGCCCTGAGGATTAACTTCCAGTTTAAATCCAATCGCACGTTCGCCAGGATAAATAGATCTTATCACCAATGAACGTTCGGGAACTTCACGTTGGCTTGAAGAATACTCCACTTCATAGTTTAAACGGTTGAATTTACCTGCTGTTAAACTGATTGCATTTTTAAAAATACCTTGATGAATAAAATGATCATTTAAAACCACATAAGCATCTTTTAATGAAAATGAGCCCGGAGAAAAGTCAGGCTGAACTACAAATTTAACTCCATCAGCTGCCTCATAAGTAGCTTTTAATCTTACTCTTCTGAGTGAAAAATTATTTGATGGTAAAGTTGCTCTGTTTTCATACTTGTTAAATTCAGATTGAATATAACCAGAAAACTTTATTTTGGTAAGTTTAGACAAATCGCTTTCAGAAGTCATTAAGCGTTCATCTATTCCGTTTACACGATCTTTCATTTCGCTGATTTGTTCTTTAATAGAATCTTCAACACTTTGTGCTTTAGTATTCATCTGAAAGCACGTTAAAATTACGATTAAAAAAATAAATTTCTTCATGTTTTTTCTTGTTTTTGTTTTTGAATTAAAAATATTTACGCAGCAAAAGTAGATAGTGAAATCCAAAAGGCTATTAAACTAAGATTAAGTTAACATTAAGTAATTGTTAAGTCATATATGTAGTTGATAATTAGAAAACAAAACAAAATAGAATTAGTTTTTATCATCCCTGACAGGGTTTAAAAACCCTGTCAGGGATGTAAAAAAGTCGGAGCAAATCTTGAAAGGAATAAAACTTAACCTATTTTTAAAAAAATCCAATAGTATTTCAAAAAGTAGTCATATCAATAGGTGAAAAACCTAAAAATGTAATATTATCAGTATATTAAAAAGAAATTAATCCTTCATATAATCTACCAACAACTTAAAAATTTCATTGTATTTTGACAAAGGTATTTTATCAGGAAGGTCATATACATTATGGTATTCGGAAAAATCGCCCATGGCATAAATAAAAACAGCAGGAACACCTTTTTCGAAAAAAGGACAATGGTCGCTGTTGCAGGATTCACCTCTTTCCACAACTGCTTTTAAATATCCTTTTTCTTTGTTAATATCATTGAATCTATTGAATTCATTTTTAAATTTCGTTGCATTTACGACCGTAATACCTTCACTACCGGTCCCCACCATATCCAGGTTGATTAGAAATTTTATAGTATGCAAAGGGAACAACGGTTGATTGGCTAAATGAGTTGAACCGTACAATCCGTTTTCTTCACCGCTAACCAATGCAAATACAATGGAATAATCGGGACGATGAATGGTATCGGTAGAAAAATAGCGTGCAAGATCCATTACCATTGCAGTTCCGCTGGCATTGTCGTTGGCTCCCGGAAAAAAAACATCTTTGCCCATTTGCCCCAGATGATCGTAATGAGCAGTAAAAACAAAAAATGAATCAGGATATAATTTCCCCTTAACATAACCTACAACATTTTGAGTTGTATAGTCTATTAGATAATCAGCTTCTACTGTAATATCTATTTTCTTTAATTTTGCCGGCAAAGATTTTCGAAGCAGATTTATTTTAGCAAAATCTTTTTGCTTTTTCCCGTCGGAAGCGCCCCAACTGAGCTTACCATCATTGATAAACGCAATGCCTTTTGATAAAAAAGGATTTTCATGTTTTAACGTTGTCAGGAAAGCTAAGACTTCTTTATCTTTAATATTTTGTTTATCAATGAGAACTATCTTTTTTTTAAGATTTTTCTTCAATATTTTATCAATATCAGCTTTGGTTTTCAAATTGATGCTGTCTATTTTGAAAATTTTAAATTTCCCATGAATGGATGGTGATGATAAAGCAACCATAAAATCAATACCGGCTGTTAAGACTTTTTTGCCAATAGAAACTTTCATTTCTTTGCTGAATGTATTGGAAGACAATTGGTATTCCTGAAAATAATTATTCTTGAATTTACTTAATCTCATTTTTGCAAATTCATTGGCAATAAAACTAGCAGCTTTGGTATCTCCTTGACTGGTATAGCCTCTTCCGTAAAATGTGGGTGAGCACATTGTATCAATCACATAATGTGCATATTGAATGTTTTGTGATTGAGTAGATGCAAATGCAAATAACAACATTAAAAATAAAATGATTTTAATCCTCATACTTTAAGAACTTTATAAACTTTATAAACTTTACGAACTGCTATAATATATTCATCAATTGTTCCTTGATTTTTTCCAGTTCATCTTTCATCTGAACCACAATCTGCTGTATATTCACATCGTTGGCTTTTGATCCTATGGTATTGATTTCCCGGCCAATTTCCTGACAAACAAAGGATAGTTTTTTCCCTTGAGAAACTGCTGAACTGATTGTATCTGTAAAATAGTCGAGATGTTTTTTTAAGCGGGTTTTCTCTTCAGTAATGTCAATTTTTTCAAGATAATAAATTATTTCCTGTTCAAAACGATTGTTGTCAATTTTTGAAGCTTCGAGCATATCGTTCAGATTTTTCCACAATTTATCTTTGATTGCCCTGATTCTATTGGCTTCGTATGGCTCTATTCCATTAAGTAATCCTTCTATCATTGCAATTCTTTTCATTACATCTTCGCAGAGTATATTGCCTTCATTGATTCTGAATTCATCTACATTCAATATTGCCTGATGTATGGTTTCCATCAGCGCTGTCCATTCCGCATCATTTATTTCAGTTGTATTGGTATTGAATATATCCGGCATATTCATCAATAAATTCATGTAATCAACAGGATTTTCACCCAATTCCGAAGCAATTTGCCTGAGTTCATTGTAATGGGCTTTTAAAACATCTTTATTGATGGAAGCTTCGGCATACCCACCATTGTTTTCAACATTGATATACACATCAGCTTTACCCCTTTCGAGCTTTGCTGTTACAAAACTTCGGATTTCGGTTTCCTTTTCGCGATAATAAACAGGCAATTTGGCATTGATTTCCATTTGTTTGCTGTTCAACGTTTTAATTTCGACAAGAATTTTCTTGTTGGGTAATTCACAAATGGCTTTCCCAAAGCCTGTCATTGATTTTATCATAAGTGATTCGATATTTTTAATGAACAAAGATAGGTATTTTTGTTCATTTTGAGATATTACTTAATTATGCGAATAGAGGCATAAATTTCATATGCCACAAAGACACTAAGCCACTAAGAATCAATTACTTTTTTTTACAATCTTTTCTAAATTAATTAAATTATTTTGCGACTTTGTGTCCAAGCCTGCCGGCTGGCAGGTTAGTGGCTATAATTTAGTTTCTTATAGTTTTCAACCCTTGATTGGCATAATTAATTCTACTTTACTAAAATTGATTATTTAAAAACCATTTGCATTATTTACTTTTCCAACCCAATTAAAGATTATTTACCAATGCAGTTTAATTGGTGGCTTTGATTCTGACACTTTCAGGTCTATCGACGATGAAAGCACTGATATGCAAAATAACCTGACAGCGTCCGAAGGTACTGTCAGTGTTAAAATTCCTTAACTAAACGACATTGAATTATATACAGTTTATTTAATAAATTTATTAGTATCAGTAATTTTATTTTAATAAAGTAGAATTAATGCCAATTTGTTATTGTAAAAATAAAAACTTTCAAAAATTAAGGGTGCAATGTTAGTATTCAATTTAAATTGTTTAATTTTGACAAAAGAAAAAAACAAATAGGATACTAATGAAAATCAAAAATCATATTCCGAATTTTATTACTTTACTTAACTTGATGTGCGGTTGTCTGGCTATTGTTGCAGCTTTTAAATCGAACCTCATTTCTGATTTAGTTATTGCATCCTATCTTATTTTTGCCGGGGCTGTTTTCGATTATTTAGACGGAACAGTTGCTAAATTATTAAATGCAAAAACAGATATCGGGAAAGAACTGGATTCATTGGCTGATGTAGTTACCTTTGGAGTAGTACCCTCTATCATTGCATTTAAGTTATTGAACATATATGCAATGGATACAGCATTATTTGTAAATTATGGATTCTTATTATATGTTCCTTTTTTAATTGCATTATTATCAGCCGTTCGCCTTGCTAAATTTAATATTGATGACCGCCAGACCATTTCATTTCTGGGTTTACCAACGCCTGCCAATGCTATTTTCTGGGCATCTGCACCATTAATTATTTATTACACTCAACATACGATGGGTACTTTTTATGGACCTGCCGTTTTTATTGCCGGTTTATTCAAAAGCCCGTATTTTATTTTTTACCTCTCTATCATAACGGCAGTATTGCTGGTAGTCGAACTTCCTCTTTTTTCTTTCAAATTCACAGATTATAAATGGAAAAACAATAAAACCAGAATACTTTTTTTGATCAGTGCTTTTCTTTTGCTCCTCCTTTTCAATGTGGCTGCATTGCCAATTATTATAGTATTATATATCGTTTTTTCAATTATCCAACATTATTTCCTGTAAATTATTATAAAAACAATTAAATATATATTTTATGAATTTCAAAGCAGAAATTGACGTTATGCCATTAAAAGCATTACTAGACCCACAAGGCAAAGCTGTTACATCAAGTATGAAAAACTTAGGCTTGCCAACGATTACCAATGTAAGAATAGGAAAGCATATTACGATGGAAGTAGAAGCTGAAAATAAAGAAACTGCAACTAAAATGGTAGAAAAAGCCTGTAAAGACTTGCTTCATAATCC
>CAIUKU010000211.1 GCA_903899825.1 uncultured Bacteroidales bacterium
CATAGAAATATAATTTATTGACAACCATTAATTTAATTCAGTAAACTTCAGTTATTCCTTAATTCGAATAATTCATTTGAAAAAATAAACTAAGCTTGCTTATTTACGGTTCACTTTATTGCAAAGGTAAAGAAAAATAAAGATTTGATTTTTCGTTAACAAAAATATAATTGATGTTTAATTTTTATTAATTTTACACTTTGAAAGCATAATGAATGAATAAAAACTGAAATAAAACATTAAAAATAAAAAAAGCATGTAGCAGCATAATGTTTCATAATACCGCCTACAATGAATACGAAACATTACAGATAAACATAAAATACAATGTCATGAAAACAAATTAAACATGAAAAATATTCCATTATTACTTCTGACATTTATCGTTATAAATGTTTACGGACAAGGACAGGAAAAAGAAAACAAAGATATTGTGTTCAATAGAATTCAGATTGGTGTTAATTTCTCACCAGACTTAAATTACAGAACACTGAAGAACAACGATGGTAGTACGAATAGTGACCAGGTAATTAAACTAAGAAATGAGAATGAAACTGTAAAACCAGGCTATACAGTTGGATTAAACTTTATTTATAATTTTAATAAAAATATTGGAATTGAAACTGGTATTCAATATTCCAATAAAGGCTACCAGAGAAAATTGCAGGATTTTATTTATGGGGATTTTATTGACCCAAAATATGGGTTTATAGGTTCTTCCAATCCTCCGGAGAATATGCCCATACAGCTAACAACTATCTTCAATTATTATTATATTGATATTCCTTTAAAAATAAATTTTATTTTTGGTATGCGAAAAATCAGAATCATCACATCTGTTGGTATTACTGCAAATCTCTTTGTAAAAGAAACATACACCAGTATTTTCTATTATGATGATGCTACAACTACCAGAAAAACATATAACTTATCTTATTATGATTATAATTCACTTAATATTTCACCATTAATCAGCTTGGGAATCGACTATAAAATAAACAAAAGTATGAATCTAAGACTTGAACCAACATTCAGATATGGCATTTTGAAAATTATTGACCATCCAGTGACGGCCTATTTATGGAATACCGGACTCAATATCAGTTATTATGTTGGTTTTTAACTTATAAGTCTTGATATAACCGACAGCAAACTAAGAAAACAAAGTATGAATTTAGAACAGGTATAAATACAATGAAAAGATTATTTTTGACAGCTATACTTTTACAACTGATAGTTTTGAATATTTATTCACAGGAAATGCCCATCGTACTGAAAACATCCAGTTGTGATATAAAAGGGACACTGACAATACCTGCTCAAAAACAGGACATTCCATTGGTGTTGATCATTTCAGGTTCAGGTCCTACCGACAGGGATTGTAACCAGGGAAGGATGAAAACAAATTCCTTTAAATATCTTGCGGATGAATTGCAGAAAAATGGAATCGCATCTGTTCGTTATGATAAACGGGGAATAGCAGAGAGTGCTGATACCAATGTGAAAGAAATCGATATGCGTTTTGATGATTTTATTGAGGATGTAAAAGCCTGGATAGAATTATTGTCGAAAGACGAAAGATTCTCCCGGCTGATTATAGCAGGACATAGCGAGGGTTCTTTGATAGGTATGGTTGCATGCAAAAACAACTCAAAGGTGAAAGGATATATTTCAATTGCTGGTGCCGGTCGTCCGATTGACGAAGTTTTAAAGGAACAACTTGCTACGCAGCCTCAGGAATACCAAGATATTGTGTACCCTATGATAGACCGTTTAAAAAAAGGAGATACGATACAAAATGTTGCCAAATCATTGTATACTTTGTTTCGCCCAAGTGTACAACCCTATATGATTTCATGGTTAAAATACAATCCTCAGGACGAAATCAGCAAATTAAAGATACCCATACTGATACTTCAAGGCAGCACTGATATACAGGTTTCGGCAACGGATGCTGACCTACTTGCAAAAGCAAATCCGGCTGCCAGGAAAAAAATCATCAAAAACATGAACCATGTATTGAAATATTGTGATACCAAAGACAAAAAAATAAATATGGCAACTTATTTTAATACGGCATTACCCTTGCATAAAGATATTGTAAAACAGATGGTTATTTTTATTAAAAGCATAAAATAAATTAAATTTAAATTCTATGAGAAACAACATTATCATTTTAACTGCTCTGCTAGTCACAGCATTCACTATTAGTGTCAACGCCCAACCAGGCTCGCTGGATAGTACTTTTAATTCCGGAGCAGGAGCTGATTACTCTATCTGGTCAACAGCTATTCAAAGTGACGGAAAAATAATAGTCGGAGGTGGTTTTACCACATTTGGAGGAGTGTCAAGCAATCGTATTGCCCGCCTGAATACCGACGGTGTTCATGATGCTACATTTAATGTAGGAAGCGGGGCAAATAACGATGTCGCTACTATAGCCATACAAAGCATTGGAAAAATATTAATTGGAGGAGGATTCACTTCATACAATGGAGTGGCAATAAACCGCATTGCTCGCCTGAATGGCGATGGTTCACTTGATGCCACTTTTGCTGTTGGAACAGGAGCCAATGACTATGTCAGCAATATAAATGTTCAAAGCAATGGGAAAATATTAATTGCTGGAAGTTTTTTTCAATACAATGGTTTGGCAAAAAATTGCATTGCCCGATTGGACACTGATGGTAGCATTGATGCGTCTTTTACTCCTGGAACAGGAGCAAATAATGCAGTTTGGACAACTGCTATACAAAGCGACGGAAAAATAATAATTGGAGGAGATTTTACAGAATACAATGGTATTGCAAGAACTCGAATTGCCAGGCTGAATGCAGATGGCAGCCTGGATCTAAGTTTTAATCCGGGAACAGGTTTTGATAATCGCGTATATTCATTGGGAATACAAAGCGATGGAAAAATAATAATCGGGGGCGATTTTACTGACTACAATGGTACAGTAATAAGACGTATTGCCCGATTGAACACTGATGGCAGCCTTGATGCCTCTTTTAATGTAGGAGGAACAGGGGCTAATGGCATTGTCAATTCAATAATTATTAAAAACGATGGAAAAATATTAATAGTAGGCAGTTTGACAGCCTACAATGGCACACAATCAAATCACATTGCCAACCTAAATGCCGACGGCAGTCTGGATGCAACATTTAATATTGGAACAGGAGCCAGTGGCAATGTATTTACAAGCAAAATGCAAAACGATGGAGGAATTATCATAGGAGGTTTTTTTGCATCATACAATGGCATAATCAGAAACAACATTGCAAGAATTAAAGGCACTAACAATGTAGGAATTGAATTTATTGAAAATAATAATTCAGCAAAAATTTATCCTAACCCTTTTTCTGACGAATTGACTATTGAATTTGAAGGAAGTGAAAACTGGGAAAACTACAAGATTTTAAACATGCTTGCTGAAGTAGTTAAAAGCGGAAGTCTGACTGGAAAAACGAAGATAGAAACAAGTCAGTTTGCACCGGGTATTTATTTTATTAAACTTGATAATGGAAAATCTTTTGAATTTAAAAAGATAATAAAGAAATAGCTAATACACAGGCTTGCTGATTTATATCAATAAATATACTATTTTTACAACATAAATAATCATTAGCAATTGCTAGGTAAAGAGATAAAAAAATGAAAATTTTATTTCCTCTTTGGAAGATTATAATATATTATAGACATTAAATAGATCTCGCATTTTACTTAGGAATAGACAAAAATATAAAGATGACACAAGAGCTACCAAAATTTCATGAGACATTTAATCCAATACTTGATATTTTAACAAATGGAGAAACAATTCATCATCGAGAGTTACTAAAACGAGTAGTTGATAAATTTTACAAAGATTTACCTCAAGACCTTTTAGATCAAAAGACAAAAAGTGGAGAAATATTAATCATAAACAGGATTGCATGGGGTAAATCATACTTAAAAAAGGGAGGATATATTATCTATCCTGAAAGAGGTATGGTTCAGATCACTGAGAAAGGTAAAAAATCAGTGAATGAAACACTTCATCTAAATGATATCGAAGGTGGTGTTGGTTTTATGGATTTTTATAATGAAGAAAAAATAAAAAATATATCTGATATTTCAGAAATTAAAAATTCCACTCCTCAAGATTTGATAGATCGAGGTTTTAATGATATTGAAAGTCAGGTAAAAATTGATTTACTCGATAAACTAAAACAAATTGATCCATATTATTTCGAAAAAGTCATTTTGATTCTGTTAAAGAAAATGGGTTATGGTGATTTCATTGAGACTTCAAAATCTAACGATGGAGGAATTGACGGTATAATAAATGAAGATAAATTAGGTCTTGATAAAATTTACATTCAAGCAAAAAGATATGGTGAAAATAAAGTTAGAGAAAAAGACATTAGAAATTTTATAGGTGCTATGAGTGGCGATACAACTAAAGGAGTTTTTGTAACTACTTCAGACTTTGATCAGGGAGCAGTTAAAAAGTCTCATGATGCCCACCATACGATTATTTTAATTAATGGGGCTAAACTTGTGGATCTAATGCACCAGTATAATGTTGGGGTACAGATAAAAGTAATATATGAAGTTAAAGAAATTGATGAAGACTTTTTCGAAGGTGAATAAAAAACACGTTTTAATC
>CAIUKU010000212.1 GCA_903899825.1 uncultured Bacteroidales bacterium
CGACGGTATTATGCTCATCATACAAAATTCGAAGTTTTAATTTTAAAATTCAATAGCTTGAAATAAAGAATAAATTTGACATAAATATATAAAACTATGCACTTCAGAGCCTCCTTTTGTGATCCTTTCAAACCAGATGTAATTGAATTAGGTGAGATTGAAAAAGATAAGATTATAGAATTGTTTGAAAACACTGACTGGGATGGCTATTCTGAAAAAATAAAAAAAAATCCAACATCAGCCATCCACTACTCCCCCAGCCTTGAAATAGAAAATAAAGACAATCGTAACGGAATCTGTATTTCAGCGATAGATGAAACAGAATTTTATATCTTCTTCAAGCGACCTAAATTGAGAAAATACTTATTTGGTTTTTACAATCACATGAACACTGATTATCTGACAGAGATCAGAGATCAAACAGTTGAAGATGTTAAAGAATGCCTGATCGCTTTAATGAATAACGACCTGGATTTCCTTGAAAACAAGATAAAATAACAGTAGTATTTCTAAAAAATAAACTTAAAATGAATAATATGAAAAACATTACAATTTTCGCATTCAGCATTTTACTATGTATTACAGCAATAAATGCACAAACTCCGCTTAAAGAATATAAAGTCGGACATGTTTTTAGTGTTAGTTTACCGGATTATATGGGTAAAACCTTTGGTCTTAACAATGCATCCGTTTTTCAATACAAAAATGCAGTAAAAGATGTTTACGGATTTATCATTGAAGACAGTAAAGAAGAATTAGGTATGGCGGAACTTAATTATACTTCAATCAATGAATTTTATGAAGAGTTTATTAAAGATTTTTTAAAAGACGAGGAAAATAGAAAAATCTCAAAACCTGAAACTCAAAAAAAAGGAGAAATAAATTTTATTGAGTGTGATGCAAGCTATTACGATAAAGATGCCAAAATAGAAATTTATTACCTGGTTGGCATCGTTGAAACTAAATATGCCTATTACAAAGTTTTGTCGTGGGCAGCTGCAGAAAATAAAGCAAAATTCAAGGCAGATTTCCAGAAAATATTATACAGTTTGAAAGACTAATTATGCTTTTACAAAACCAAACACTTACAATTGTAAAGATCGCATTATTCAGCTTTAGTATATTGGTTTTGGCGACTTCTTTCAAGAATATCCAAAAGCCGAAGAAAGCAAAGAAACATAAAAAAGAAATAAGAAATTTCTGCAAGGTTGAAAGTATTGAAGATTGCAAAGCATCCATCAAATATTGTTTAAACAAAATCAAATCAGATTCCATGGATTTAAATGCAAGGTATCACCTGGCTTTGAGTTATTCCTTGCTAAATGACAGCATTGCTATGCAGCAATCTTTGTTTCACTGGAATTTTTTGCTGCAAAAAGACAGTTGTTATAATTATGCATTGTTCAACAGAGGTTTGTGCCGTTATTTTTTTCAGGATACAAGCGGGATGTGTCAGGATTTAAAATGGGCTAAATTATGTAAGTATCCGGATAATTCAGATATTGAAATATACTTAAAAGATTATTGTACAAAACATTAAATAAATGATAATGAAAACAAAACTAATCATTGTATTGTTACTGATAAGCAGCAATTTATCCTATGCACAGATAGTGAAAAGCATAGGTATTAAAAGTGGGATTACTTTGTCAAATCAAAACTGGAAAGTAATCGAATTGGGCCCTTACTATAATTTTGAATCTTCAAGCGGATATTACGAAGCACTGTCGCTTGCTTTTATTGATAAGGAATACTGGGAAGTAGCTGCTGAAGTGGGTTTATATCAAAGCAACAGCAAAGCAGTAATTAATCCTTTTGTAAATTACGAGCCTTATGATACAAAATATGGAGGTATGGACTTTAAATTTGGATTTCTTTCCATCAGCCCTGTTTATAAATTTAAAATCCCGATCAAATCATTTACGCCTTATGTTTTGCTGGCACCCAGAATGGATTATTATTTTTCAGCATTAAGCAATACATTGGGCAATGCATATAAATCAGATATCCGCAAGCCTATATGGGGATTTTCTATTGGCGAAGGAATTAGCTACCGTTTAAACAATATCAGTTTTTTGGCAGAATATCAATTCTTTTATAGTTTTAATCCATTAATCGATCATCCCTCCTACGATCCACATTATAGTATTCAAGATATCATTCAATCCAACACCCATATTATCAGTCTGGGAATTAAATATCATTTTATTAAAAAATAAATTTATGAAAACAAGATTAATCTTATTCTTACTAATGATAAGTAGCATCTTATCATATACACAGATAGTAAAAAGTATCGGAATAAAAAGCGGTGTTACGCTTTCAAATCATGATTGGTTACATAGTGTTTTCTATAATAGAAATTTTGAAGTTGTACCCGGATTTTACGGAGCAATCACTACAGATATTGTATCCAAAGAATTCTGGGAGATTTATGTTGACTTAGGTTATTACCAGAGTTGTACTAAAAATGTTCTGAATGAATACTCAATGAACACTACCGAAATGACCCCAGCTATAAATTATCGTTTTGATTTTATTACAATCAGTCCGGTATTCAGGTTAAAAACTCATTTAAAAGCATTTACACCCTACATTTTTGCAGGACCAAGAATGGATTATTATTTAGCTGAATTTAATAATGACAATGCACTATTCTTTAAGAATGATATCAACAAAGCTATTTTTGGTTTTACAATCGGGGAAGGCCTTGCTTACAGAATTAAAAATATTAGTGTTTTTGCAGAGTATCAGTTCTTTTATTGTTTCAGTTATATGATTGATAAACCGGCAGAATTTGCTACATCTACAATTGAAAGGGATCAGGTAAAATTTAATACTCACATCATCAGTGCCGGAATTAAGTATCATTTTAAAGGAGGAGAATAAGCTGAAGTTCTATTAAAGAAGGCTATAATAAAAAAGAGACTGTATATGCTACAGTCTCTTTTTCATTTATTACGGATTATTTTCCATTTTGATTAAGTAAATAATCAGATGGTATTATTTCCCTTTCAGTTTATCAAACATCTTATCGTTTTTGATAATTTCAACTGCTTTCAGATAGGCATCATCAATATCTTTGATAACCTGGTAATAAGCATTTGCATCATATAAGTTACGGGCCAACAAAGCTTTTAACTGGTAGCGGATGTATTTATCAGAATTTTCAACAGCTTTAATGGCGGTAGCATCTTCGTTGGTGGCATATTTTTGTATTTCTTTGTTAAGGCTTTGATTGTCTTTGGCCAAATATGCGGCTAATTCATTATAGTTGTTCAATTTTGCAAACAAATTACTATCAGATTTTATCTTCTGAACATATTGAGCAATCATTGTATTCAGTTTTTCAGGATTAACACTGTTTTTCTTTACCCCTGCCTTTTCAGCAGCTTTTGCAAAACCACCCATAAAAACATCATCTAAAATAAACTCTGTCTGAAATTTTTTAAATTCAGGATATTTTATTTTTAATGCATCTCTGTTTTTATCAATATAATCCATTACATAATCATTGAATACATTCTTACGGCGCAAATCAACATAATAATCGCTGATTTTTGAAGTATCCATTGGTATAAAAATATCGGGCATGATGCCTCCACCACCATAAACAACTCTCTTATTATTGGTAAAATATTTTAAGGAATCTGGAAAATGAATTTTGTCTGAACTGCTCAATTCACCGTTGTTATAACGTTTAGCAAAATCACCATAATAATCATCCAGGCCATCGCTGTATGATTTCTGAATACACCTGCCACTTGGTGTGTGATAGCGGGCAGTAGTCAGTCTGATTACAGATCCGTCGGGCAAATCGAAAGGACGTTGAACCAAACCTTTACCAAATGAACGGCGACCAACAACCAATCCCCTGTCCCAGTCCTGAATGGCACCCGATACAATTTCACTGGCTGAAGCAGAACCTTCATCAATTAAAATAACGAGTTTTCCTTTTTCGAAACCGCCTCTTGATGTTGAATTAAAATTTTGTTTTGGACTTGAAATACCTTCGGTATATACTATTAATTTGTCAGCATTTAAAAATTCATCTGCCAGTTCAATGGCTATATCCATAAAACCGCCACCATTGCCACGTAAATCCAGTATGAGATCTTTCATTCCCTGTGTCTTTAAATTGGATAGTGCTTTATGAAATTCCTCCATAGAAGTTCTTGAAAAACGATCCAGTCTGATATAACCAACTTCAGGAGTTGCCATTAATATAGCATCGATACTTGTCAATGGAATTTTATCACGTGTTATGGTGAAATCAAGTATTTTGTTTTTATTCTTTCTTAACATGGAAACCGTAACAATGGTTCCTTTTTTACCTCTCAGTTTGCTTAAAACAAATGCGTTGCTAACAGAATCACCTGTTGCAGGTTTCCCATCAATAGCAACAATTTTATCGCCGGCAATTATTCCAACTTTTTCAGAAGGACCTCCTGAGATCACTTCAACAACAAAAATAGTATCCTTTAGTATTTGAAATTGAATACCTACCCCATCAAAATTTCCTACCAGGGGTTCATTCATTTTGTCGAGTTCTTCCTTGGAAATATAAACAGAGTGAGGATCGAGTTCTTTAAGCATTTGAATAATGGCATCCTGGGTAAGCTTAGCAACATCTACCTTGTCAACATAAGCAAGCCGAAAGAGCTGCAATGCATAATTTATCTTTTGTTCTGTATTTTTAGGGTCGTAAGTTTGTGCTTTAACAACAGTAATCCCGTTGAATGCTATAACAAGCATAAAAGCAACAATCATGATTTTATTCTTTATCATCTTTGTTTTATTTTAAAAAGCCAAAAGTAGTGATAATATACAATTCACCCTCTTTTTTTCGACGAACGCCGGCTATATTTTTGTTAAGAATTGTTAACTTACTTAAAATGAAGAAAGAAATCAGTTTAACTGAAATCAATGAAACTTAAATTTTATTTGTATTATCTTCCACAAATTTCTTTGTAAGCACAATACAAACAATTTTCTTCATTTTCAGTTTGCTCGAAAGGCAATGTTTCATCAAAAATTTCCTGAATCAGCTTACTGAGAATTTTTTCAAATTCATGCAGATTTTCAGCTGATAAAAACATATTGCCTTCGTAATTCACATTCATGAATCCTTTTGCCTGATTGCGCAGCGAAATAATTCCGGCCTGCATTGGATTTTCATTTTCAGGATGTTCTTTCATGTACAACAAAGCATATATTAATAATTGCATACTCTTTGCAAATTTAGGATCAGTTATTAATAAACCTGCATCTGTAAGATTTAATTCACTTTGCAAAGTATTTCCGGTTTTATAATCAATAATACGGATAAATCCGGGCGTGCTGTCAATTCTATCTACATAACCTTTTAGCTTTATAAAAGGAATCTGATCACTAATATAGCAATCCAGTACACATTCCAGCTTTTGTTCAAGCATATTTACCGTTAGTAAAGTATTCTCCTTTAATATTTTATCAATATACAAAGCTTCGTTCTTCAATAAATTGGCAATAAATATTTTAGCCATCTTTACAGTTAGTAAATTTATACCAAAACTAATATCACCGTCTTTATACCATTTAATAAAATATTTTTCCGTTAATGCTTCAACTTTCGGAAACATCATTTTTATGTCATCTGCACTTAAAATTTTTCCAATAAAAGGCTGATACAATTCAGCCAGAACATCATGAACAGCTGAACCTAAAGTATTTGCAGCAATTATTTCTTCTGTTTCTTCCAATTCTTCTATACCTGCCACGTTTTTAAAATAAAACTGTAAAGAACAATTGATATATGTATTCAGAGCACTGGCAGAAAATCCTTTCATAGCTAATTCATTAAGCCGTTTCAGAATATTTTCATGTTTTATAATCTGAATATCTTTGTTCTGCAAATTATCTTCAGATGAAATATTCAGCAATTGCTCCTGAATCATGATATTGGGATTATACTTTGGCAATTCATTAACAATCTGATATATGAAGCGGCTCATATCTCCACCCGAAAATTCATCAGCTTCAGTATTGTACAAAATAAATACCTTTTTGGCCCGCTGAAGCAGGCGATAAAAATGATAGGCAAAAATGGCATCCTTGTCGGCATAATCAGGCAGTCCGAATTGATGTTTAATATCAAGTGGTATAAATGAATTCAAACTTCGGGAAGCTGGCAAAATACCCTCATTTACTGAAAGCATCACAATATTTTCGAAATCGAGTGTACGTGTTTCCAACATACCCATAATTTGCAGGCCTTCCAAAGGCTCACCATAGAAAGGAATGCTGGTTTTAGCCGCCAATCTGGTAAAAATACTACGAAAAGTCCTGATTGTAATAAAGGATTGATGCAATTCAGGTAAATTATCTAACTGAAAAAGTAATTTTGCAAAATGATACAGGTATTCATCTTCGAGGAAACGATTTTTATCAGACTTAAAGCGAAGATGTAATATGTCTGTTAATCCTTTTAAATAAAAAATGGCATCTTTAGGGTTTTGCCATATCAGAAAAACATTACTGATAACTGAATCATCAGCAGGAACAATGCCTTGTATTTTTTTTACTAATTCATCGGAATCATAGAAAAGACGATTGGAAATGCCAATACTTGAGATAATTTCTTCAAAATTAAATTCACTCATCAAATAAGGATGACTCAATACCTTAGTGATATCTTTAAAATAAAACCCATTTTTCCCTTTTTGAGGATTGGAAAGTCTTATTCTGTTCTCGTGCAGCAGCAGCACGGCATCAATTAAATTATACAATACAGCATGTTTGAATGGTAAACCCATGGTAACATTAAATGTCTTAGCTTCTTCTGGTATGGAGTGCAACATGGGTATCAGCAGGTTTTCATCATTCAGGACTAAAGCTGTATGCTCTAAATTCCCTTCTTTGTTATAAATATCATTTAATAAATTGCCGGCATACTTCACCTGCCCGATTTTCATAGGTACACCTATAATGTTGATTTCTTTGGCTCCGGTTTTTAAATCATTTCCTATCCATTCAATATTATTTAACCATGATTCAGAATATTTACGAATAAATTTACCGGCTTCCTGCTGTGGATTGTTAAGATAATATTCATCTACATCCCACAAAGTTTTAGCAATACCTTCTTTCATAAGGTACTTTATTATAGTTTCTTCTGAAGTGGTTAAGGCATTAAACCCCGCAAAAACCAATTGATTCCATTTTATTTTTTGAATCTGTTCAGTAATATTATCTGCTACAAAACGGTACAAATTTCCCTGATAAGCCTGATTTCGGGAAAACAAACGCTCATTCAGCAATTTATAATAGGTATTGAGAGAATTGTAAAATTTCAGATACTTTTGTTGAAAAGCTGTTAATTCTTTACCATCCAGGTTCCAAAGACTGATGGCTTTGGTTTCGCTTAAAAAGCTGAATAAGCTTTCAGTATTCACCAGGTACAAGTCAATTTCGTTGAAATCGTGCAACATTATTTCACCCATGCTGATAAACTCATCGAAACTACGTGCATCTCCTTTTTCAAGTTCCTGGTGAATATTGTACAATTCAAATAAGAGAGAAACATTATCAACGATTATTTTATCTGAAATTGTTGCAATAAAATCCTCTACTGCAAAAATTTGTGGTGACCAAATGTTTTTTTGCGCCTTTTCTGATATAAATTTTTTCAAATATAAAGCGGCACGGCGATTGGGTAAAATGATGCAGGTGTCCTCCAGTTTATCCTGATAATGATTATAAATATAGTCGGCTGTTTTTTGTAGGAATGTTGTCATCGTTTGTTTGTTCTTAAATGCAGGCAATTATAATTTTAAAAAAAAACCTGACAGTGTCTTTAGACCTGTCAGCATTAGCATTTTTTAAATAATTTGACGCTGTCAGGTGCAAGCACGCTGACAGGTCTTATTATCAAATCTCCAGTAATTTCTCAATTACAGTTAATTCCACTTTTTGATTATGTATTGTTTTAAAGTTTTCCAAATCATCAAACCATCCAATAATAATGTCTCTTTTTAATTTCGTTGGTTTTATTGAAATACAACTTAAATAGCTACTCCAGGCATATTCCAATGGATGATTACAAAAGCCATGATGAACAGGATTGTTGTGAATATATAAAAGTACTTGTTTTAAATAAATTTCATTATCGATTAACTTTCGTTTAAAGGGTCTATCGAAAAGAGAGTCATTTCTATTATATCTTTTATTAATAAACTTACTATATGAATTGAATAAATGTGAAAAATGAAGATGTGGTTTTGGCATTTTGACGCTGTCAGGTGCTATCAATGTTGACAATTCTATTGTTTCCCATTTACAATCGTTAAACCTGACAGCGTCGACAGACCTGTCAGCGTTTGAATATTTATAAGTAATATTTTCTTTTATCTTTAACAACAAATGAAAATGATTAGGCATCAAAACCCATGCGTAAGTATCGGCAATAGGCGAAATAAATTTATCATATAAACTTAAAAAATATTCATAATTATACGTTTCTCTAAACAAATCGCAGCTATTTATTCCACGATTGTAAATATGATAATAATTGCCGTAAATTAATGTTTCTGTTTGCTGCATATTTTTTTAGTTGCGCAAACCTGACAGCGTCGTCAGACCTGTCAGCATTAGCATTTTTTAAATAATTTGACGCTGTCAGGTGCAAGCACGCTGACAGGTCTATACAATTTTAAAAATTTCACAGCCTCTTCCAATTGTTTGATGGTTCCTAAATCAAACCAATAATCCTCGTTGTGAATATAGGCTTTCAAACATTCAGTATTTGCAATACGAAGATAGAAATCAATAATTGAAAATTTTCCGGTTTCTGTCATATATTTAAATATAGCAGGATCAATTACCTGAATCCCACTAAAAGCAAATGCTTGCAAATCTTCTCTCTTGCCTTTTATTAAACGAAGTTCGTTGGATAAAACATTTTCCCATGCCGATAATTCAAAATCATTATCAAACAACAGATATCGGGAAGTATTCCGGTTTCTAACTGCAAGAGTGGCTATTGCTTTATTTTTAAGATGCTGATGATACATCTTTTTCAGGTCAATATTCGACAAAATATCTACATTATATGCAAAAAAAGGTTGTCCATCCTTAAAATATTCGGCAGCTTTTTTCAAGCCACCTCCGGTATCCAGCAGAAAACTGCTTTCATCTGAAAAATGTATGGTAAGCCCAAAATTATGGTTGTTCAAATAATTTCGCAACTCATTGCCAAAATGATGCAAATTCACTACAATTTCTGTAACTCCGGCCTCAAGCAGTTTTTTGATAACATCAGCGATCATAGGTTCTCCATTCAAAGAAACCAAAGCCTTTGGCTTATCATTGGTATAAGGTTGCAGTCTTGAGCCTAAACCTGCTGCAAATATCATTGCTTTCATTGGTTTTTAAGTTAATAAGTTATAGGGTTAGTTGTTAGTATTCAACGACAACTGTTCATAATCAGGAACTTCTTCTAAAAAATGATAAGTAGCTTGCTGATGATTTATTATACAGCAATAATGCTTCAACCCA
>CAIUKU010000213.1 GCA_903899825.1 uncultured Bacteroidales bacterium
GGGATGGGAATTACAAAGCCAACGCTGCCGAAGCGGGCATATATGTATGGAAGCTCCATTACCGCTGGGAAGATCATCTGCATACCATTAAGGAAGGAGATCAAAGTGGTCACATTACATTGATCAGGTGATAAACAATGGCTCATTCAGCCGGAAATGGAAACTCCGTGTCCTCTGTGTATTCTCAGTGTTCCTCTGTGTAACATAAAAACTACATAAGCATACACAGAGAACCACAGAGGATTTCACGGAGCTGCACAGAGAAATTTTCCAATAGCATCAGTCCTTATGTTACGGACTTGTGCAGCGGGAGATAGAAATATGGGGTTTTTATACCGATGTAGTAGTCCTATTCGCTATCGTTACTGGAACTATTTGCCTAACGGCAGTCAGGCAACATCTTTCTAATCGGCATTATACCATTTACTATTGAATGCCAATCAAGGCATGAAAACTATAAGAAACTAAATTATAGAAACTATGCTACCAGCAGGCAGGCCGGGACACAAAGTCACAAAATAATTAAATTAATTTAGAAAAGATTGTAAAAATAATAATAATTGATTCTTAGTGGCTTAGTGTCTTTGTGGCATATGAAATTTATGCCTTGATTCGCATATTGAACTGATTTATAAATCATGCTGGTATTAAATACCTGTAAATCTATTTCCTCAGTTCAAAGTTTTTGCCTAAATACACTTTACGGACTTGTTCATCTTCGGCCAATTCCTGAGAAGTACCTGATTTCAATATAGAACCTTCAAATAAAAGATAGGCCCTGTCGGTAATGTTAAGCGTTTCATGTACATTGTGGTCTGTAATTAAAACCCCAATATTTTTTTCTTTTAGTTTTGTAACTATGGTTTGAATATCTTCCACAGCAATAGGATCAACACCTGCAAAAGGTTCATCCAGTAATATAAATTTCGGATCCACTGCCAATGCCCGGGCTATTTCAGTACGTCTTCTTTCTCCGCCGGAAAGTTGAATGCCTTTACTTTTACGAATATTTAGCAATCCAAATTCATTCAACAACAATTCTAATTTCTGATGCTGTTCTTCTTTGGTAAGTTTAGTGAATTCGAGAACTGCAATGATATTATCTTCTACACTCAACTGCCTGAAAACGGATGCTTCCTGCGCTAAATATCCAATGCCATATTGGGCTCTTCTGTACATTGGCATTTCGGTAATATCAATATCATCTAAAAAAACCTTACCTGAAAGCGGTTTGATTAAACCAACCGTCATATAAAAAGTAGTTGTTTTGCCCGCACCATTTGGTCCTAATAAGCCAACAATTTCACCTTGTTCTACCTGTACCGATACCCCGTTCACAACAGTCCGGTTTTTGTATTTTTTTACTATATTTTCAGTTCTTAATATCATTGCTATATTATTCTGGCATCTATTAAAACTAAGCTATTTATTTATTATTGTTCAGAAGCCGAAATTTCTTCCCAAAACTCCAATGCACGGCGTGTATGAGGTATTACAATGCTTCCACCTACTAAGTTAGCGATTCCAAATACCTCAAAAACTTCTTCGGTAGATACACCATTTTCATGTGCTTTCAACAAATGGTAACGGACACAATCGTCACAACGCAATACCATGGAGGCAACTAAACCCAGGAGCTCTTTTGTTTTTACATCCATAGCCCCTGCCAGGTAAGCATTGGTATCTGTATTGTAAATTCTTTTCATGGTTTTGTCGTTGGCAGCAAGAATCTTTTTATTCATTCTTTGCTGGTATGCATTGAATTCATCAAGCGTTTTACCCATTTTATCACTCATTTTTAAAATTACCTACATTATATTTTTTTGTAATACCCTTTCTCCTTTTTCCTTTTTCCTTTTCCCTTTTTCCTTTATCCTTTTCCCTTTATCCTTTTTCCTTTAAATAATTCCTTCTCTTATCAGATCATGTAAATGAATAACACCAGTATATTTATTGTTTTCATCCACTACCAGAAGCTGGGTAATATTATTCTGCTTCATTACATTCAAAGCGGTAACAGCCAGTTCATCCTTTTGAATGGTTTTCGGATGCAACGACATAATATCTTTGGCTTTCAGTCCTTCAAAAGGGAGATCTTTTTGTAACATTCTTCTCAGGTCGCCATCGGTAACAATGCCGGTAATTAAATCGTTTTCTACGACAGCAGCTGCACCCAGGCGTTTGGATGTGATTTCAATAATCGTCTTTTTAACATCAGTATCCGGACTTACTTTCGGAACTTCATTGTTGACGGATAAATCTGAAACCTTTAAATATAATTGTTTTCCTAAAGCTCCGCCGGGATGATATTTTGCAAAGTCGCTTGTGGTAAAACCTCTGTATTCGAGCAAAGCAACTGCAAGAGCATCACCCATTACCAATTGTGCAGTGGTACTTGAAGTAGGAGCCAGATTATTGGGGCATGCTTCTTTTTCGACACTGCAATTGATGGCATAATCAGCTTGCAACGAAAGATAAGAGCTTGTATTGCCATGCATTGCAATTATTTTATTTCCCATTGACTTAATAATGGGAAGCAAAACTTTAATTTCAGGCGTATTTCCACTTTTAGATATACATATAATGATATCGTCTGTTTGAATAATACCTAAATCTCCATGGATCGCATCTGCAGCATGCATAAAAATTGCAGGTGTGCCTGTAGAATTAAATGTAGAAACTATTTTTGTACCGATATTTGCACTTTTGCCGATTCCTGTGACAATCACCCTCCCTTTACAATTAAATATAATTTCAACACATTTTGCAAATTCATTATCTACATAATTTTTAAGATTAACAATGGATTCA
>CAIUKU010000214.1 GCA_903899825.1 uncultured Bacteroidales bacterium
AACAACCTTCTGCATAATCTATTTTTATATAATGTTTATAATTTTTATTTATTGATTTAAAATTTAAAAGATATTGCGCTGTTTTTCCCAAAAAGTTTAAGGTTCATTGCAAGTGCTTCATTTAATGCACTACTGTTAATATTGGTTTTTATTTGTTTCTTATTAAAAAAATCATTTAAATCCATTGTATTTAAATTACTGACAAGTTCAAATCCAGTCATGGGACATCCGCCCATTGCATTCATAACTGTATCAAAACTACGACAACCACTGTTATAAGCAGCACCTAATTTTTCAAGACAGGTATTAGGCTGAGAATGCAAGTGAAATCCGAATTCTATGTCAGGGAATTCTTTAATAATTTGAGTGTAAAGTTTAGTAATTATTTCTTTATCGGAAAGACCTATAGTGTCAGACAAAGTAATATAACGGATACCCATTGAATTCAGTTTAGCCACAGCATCAATTACAATATCAGTGTTGAATGTGTCATGATAAGGATTTCCAAATGCCATTGTCAGGTATACTTTAAGTTTTTTGCTGTTTTTTATACATTGATCATTGGCATACACAATTAACTGATTTGATTTTTCAACATCAGCATTGATATTCAGCTTGAGAAATGTTTCAGATATAGAAAAAGGGAAAGCCAGCCATTGAATCTGTTCATAATCCATTGCTTTTTCTATTCCTTTCCGGTTTGCAATCAATACCATGAGTTTCGATTGAGTGTTTGAAAGGTCAATGTTCTGAATTACTTCAGCAGTATCTTTCATTTGAGGAATGGCTTTTTCTGATACAAAACTACCTATGTCAATTATATCGAAGCCCACTTTCAATAAGCAATTGATATAATCAATTTTTGTCTGAGCAGGTATATAATCGTGTAAGCCTTGAAAAGCATCACGAGGACTTTCAGTTATAAGTAGTTTCATTGTAATTTAATTTTTCAAACCATCCAATTCAACAAGCAGGTAATTCCCTGTAACCATTTGATTGGTTTCAACATGAATTTTTTTAACGATAGAATCTTTTTTAGCAACCAGATTATTTTCCATTTTCATTGCATCCACCACGATTACGATATCGCCTTTTTTAACGATGTCACCTTCTTTTACATTGATTTTGAATATTTTTCCCGGGATAGGAGAAAATAAACGATCAATTATCGTTAAATCTTGCTGAAATTCGTTTTCTAAAAGTTCAGATTTTTCAACAACTAAATCATTTCTGCTCATCTGAAATTCCTGTCCATTGATAAGTATTTTAGAAATGCTGTCATTTCCCATCGTAATTGTTGCAAAAATTTTCTTGCCGTTAATGCTCACATCTATTTCATCTTCTCCAATATACTCAATTTTTGATGACAGTGATTCTCCGTTGATATGCATTTCAAATATTTCATTTCTAGATTTGGTATAGAAGATATCAATATCGTTTTTTTCATAATTTATGCTTAGCTTCATTAAATTTCTCCAATAACCGATTGTATTCCATATATTATTCAAAGGGTTAGAATGCTCTATAGATACAGTTGTTTTCTGATTCAATGAATAAAGAACAAATGTAGATATAGCTTCTTGTAGATCGAGAGCACACGTCTG
>CAIUKU010000215.1 GCA_903899825.1 uncultured Bacteroidales bacterium
AACAAATTATTTTGTTTCAATATATTATATTATTTTTATAAAACATCTTAACTTATTTATTTTCAAACTTTTTGCTCTTAAGAAAACGCTATGTATTAAACTGATAATCAATAATATAAAAACATAGAAAATAACAATAAATAAATTCAATTAATTTATTCAGGAATAGATTTTCATAAGCTGATTGAGAGTGTAAACTGTTATAAACTTGATCAAAAAGTTACAAAAAATCAAGACTGCAAATCATCCCGCACGTGCGGGACTAAGCTTTTTAAATTTCCTGCGCAATACAAGCCGTAGCGATATAAGCTGAAGTGAATTTATGTTTCATTTATGTCTTCGCTACTCCTGTATTGCTTGCCAGTCCAACCGCTATTTAAAAAGCTTGTTTTGTAGCGTAATTTTTTTGAGGTCGGTCCTTCTTCGTTGCAGGCCTTTGTATAATATTAAATTTGTAAAAAAGATATTTTTTTTGAAAATTTATAATTTATCTCATTTAAAGCTTAGAAATGTGAAAATTGTTTTGAAAATTTTACTAAGAGCGTGTAACTGTTTTAATTTATTCAAAATGATGTAGTAAATAATTTAATTTTGATGAACATTTTTGTATAAACAGAGTTTAACAGACAAACTGAGATTTAAATTCAAAAAATTCAACAGCAATGCATATAGGAATTATCAAAGAACCTGACTTTGAAAACAGAATAAGCTTATTGCCTGAAGGCGTGGCAGAACTGAAAAAACTCAATGTGGAAATTTGGGTCGAAAAAGGAAGTGGACTAAGGGCTTATGCTTCTGATTTACAATATGAGAATGCAGGTGCCAACATATCCGAAAGAAGTGAAATACTCAATCAGGCGCAGATGCTGCTCATGATTCAACCACCGGCAGAGGACGTTATTGCTTCAAAGAAAGAAGGTCAGTTGATCATCAGTGTGGTAAATCCATTTTTCAATAAATCAATCGTTGTGCAACTGCTTGAAAACAATAAAACGGTTTTCAGTCTGGATATGATACCACGGACATCCAGGGCGCAGTCAATGGACATTCTTTCGTCTATGGCTACCATTGCAGGGTATAAGGCTGTCTTGGAATCGGCTTTACTGCTTCCTCATTTTTTCCCGATGTTTATGAGTGCTGCTGGCACCATACGTCCTGCCAGATTACTGATACTGGGTGCCGGAGTTGCCGGTTTGCAGGCCATTGCTACTGCGCGTAAGTTAGGTGCAGTAGTAGAAGTGTTTGATGTCCGCTCAGCAGTTAAAGAAGAAGTTGCCAGTCTGGGTGGCAAATTTATTGAAGTAGAAGGCGCCAGTGAAGAAAAAGCTGCCGGAGGTTATGCAGTTGAACAAACAGAAGAATTTAAAAACAAGCAGAAGAAACTGATACACGACCATGCGGTAAAAGCCGATGTGGTCATCTGTACCGCTCAGATTCCCGGACGAAAAGCACCACTACTGATAGAGAAAGAGACGGTTGAAGCCATGAAAGCCGGTTCTGTCATTATTGACCTGGCAGCTTCCAGCGGAGGAAACTGTGCACTTACCCAAAATGAAAAAACTATCATTCATCAGGGCATACGCATTGTCGGGAAATCAAATTATCCTTCTGAAATGTCATCTGATGCCAGCAAGATGTTTGGTAATAATCTACTGGGTTTTCTTAGACTGATCATCGAAAAAACAGGCAGTCTTAAACTCGATTTTGAAGATGATATCGTGAAAAAGACCTGCCTTACCCATGAGAAACAACTGATCAATGAGCAATACAAAACTTTTATTAATTCTTAATCAGCAATAAAATGAACCTATTAACTTTCTTTTTTGAATACCACCAGGCTGTATTTATTGTGGTATTATCCATTTTTCTGGGCATAGAAGTTATCAGCAATGTGCCTGCCATTTTACATACCCCTTTAATGTCGGGAGCCAATGCCATCCATGGTGTTGTAATTATCGGTGCCATCATCGTGATGGGACATGCGCAAACCACGCTGGCCATGGTGCTGGGATTTCTGGCTGTTTTGTTAGGAACCTTGAATGTGGTGGGTGGCTTTGTTGTAACCGACCGTATGCTGGATATGTTTAAAAAGAAACCGAAAAAAGAAAATAAAAGCTAAAAACCATGAACGATTTATTTACAATATCTGAAACCATCAATTTTACCCTGACCGATATACTGTTGGAAGCATCCTATCTGATTGCTTCGGTATTATTTATTATAGGCCTTAAAATGCTCAGCAACCCTCAGTCGGCCCGCAAGGGAAATATATGGGCGGCTATAGGGATGGTATTGGCCATTATCACTACTATTTTGTTTCACAGGCAAAACGGCCAGCCTATCGGAAATATCGGCTATATACTTACAGCCATTGCAATAGGAACAATTATTGGGTGGAGCATTGCCATAAAAGTAAAAATGACAGCCATGCCTCAACTGGTATCGCTATTCAACGGAATGGGAGGTGCCAGTGCAGCCCTTATTTCGCTGATGGAATTTCCCCACATCAGCCCTGAGCTGATTGCTGCCGAGGGTATGATGAACGGACATGTGCTGGCAATTTTACTGGGTTTGGTAATTGGTAGTGTTTCCTTTGCCGGCTCCATGATTGCACTCGGGAAACTGGATGGCAGAATTGGTGATATCCGAAGCCCCTTTATGCGTTATATCAATATTTCGCTTTTGCTTTTTTTACTGGTTTTTATCGTATATATCATGAATCTCGGACAAGTGATTCCCGCTGAAATTTCATACCTGATTTATATATTGCTTGCTGTTTCTATGGTATATGGTATTGCATTTGTAATGCCCATAGGAGGTGCTGATATGCCGGTTGTAATTTCATTGCTGAATTCTTTTACCGGAGTAGCTGCTGCCATGGGAGGATTTTTGTATAGCAACCAGGCCATGCTTACCGGAGGTATTCTGGTAGGTTCTGCAGGGACTATACTTACCATACTTATGTGTAAAGCCATGAACCGTTCGCTCTTGAATGTGATTATCGGTGCATTTGGAGGAGGTGGTACCGCCATGGAACACGAAGAAGGAAACATCAGGGAAATTACCCTCTCAGATGCTGCTGTTTTGCTCAATTATTCTCAAAAGGTTGTCATAGTACCGGGTTATGGTCTGGCTGTTGCCCAGGCCCAGCATATTTGCCACGACCTGGATAAAATGCTTGAAAGTAAAGGTGTAGAAGTTAAATATGCCATTCATCCTGTTGCCGGTCGTATGCCCGGTCACATGAATGTGTTGCTGGCTGAAGCCGATGTTCCTTACGAAAAACTCATCGAAAGTGAGGATATCAACCCTGAATTGCCTAATACCGATGTAGTAGTGGTAATCGGGGCCAATGATGTAGTGAACCCTGCTGCCCAGGATGATCCGGCCAGTCCGATATATGGAATGCCCATCATTAATGCAAGGGCTGCCAAAAACATCATCGTGATGAAAAGGGGGATGGGAAAAGGCTATGCTGCCATCGAAAATTATCTTTTTTTCGACCCCAAAACCCGTATGTTATTCGGCAATGCCAAAGATACCCTGCAGGCATTGGTGGCGGAGATTAAAGAGCTTTAAATCTTATGAATATTTTCAGTGAAATGTGTTTGAAATTATAAAAGGCTGTTTATTGTCAGACATAAGTAGTTAACAGTATATACGCATATTTTTAGTTTCGGTAATTAATGTATAAAAACCTAAAAACGCGGATTAAACGGATTCCGTAGATTCGGGAAACGCAGATTTTCACGAATTATTCAGAATGTTTTGATCTTTATATATTAATAATCCGTTTTATCAGCGTTTCCCGAAGGGATCTGCGTCATCCGCGTTCATGAGAAATAAATTAGAAAAATTAATACTATAGTTTAAATATGACAATAATTGATTCTTAGTTCTTAGTTATCCTCATCAATTTTATAATATTTTAAAACTCTCAATGCCCGCAAGGTATTCCAGCGACTTGGTTTTCCCGGAACTTCCATTTCAAAATGCGTTTTTCCAGGATGATTTGAGGCCAGTTTCCAGAGACCATCCTCTGTTCGCTTTGCCAGAATGATGTCGATGGCATCTTTCATTCTGTCATCATATTTAACTTTGGCAAGCTGGAAAAAGTCCATTGCCTTCAGGATATCATAATACCAACGTCCGGGATAACATAATTTCAAAAATCCGGCTTTAATAATTTCACCTGTTTTGTCTGATTTAAACAGTTTATGCATCAAAATAAATTCCTGTGCTTCATTTTTTGCACTGATGAGTTCATCCAGGCGGTAATTATATTCATTCTTTTGGTATTCGTTGATTCCTTCCAGCACAGAAAGGGTAGTATGCAATGAACTGTGTATAACAGTTATTGCATTGGACTGACAATTGAAACCCCCGTCTTTCATTCTTTCTTTTAAGAGGCAATCAACAACTGACTTTAAATTTTCTTCTTTTACATGAAAATAGGATGCATAATTTAACACCATTCCATTCACGCAAACATCTGATTTCTGATTTTTTCCGATAGGAAGTATTCCTCCGTCTGCTGCTTTTTCAGTTTTAAAAATAAGGTCGAGGCATTCCTGAATCGATGGGTTGTCGGGAGAAATATTTAGATTTTTTAAATCCAACAAAGTATAATGCGAGGATATCCACTTGGGCTGATAAAAGCGTTGTCCCCAATGCCCGCTTTGCTGACGGCAGTTAAGAAATTGCAATCCCCAGCCAGTAAATTCAATTTTTTTTCTGAGATCCTGTTTTTCGGTATCTAATAAATCTCTGAAGGTCTGATATTGTATAGCTACGTCTCCTTCAAGCAGCCAGGATATTCTTTGTTTGTTTGTCATTTTAAAAAATTCCTTTATATTTTTACCCTCATCAAAACTTAGTTCATACAGCCAATTTCAGTATTTGTTTTTATTTATGTCTTTTTTATAGTTTTTTAAAAATTTCCCGAATTCTTTGTCTTTTATCCGTCTCTCTGCCACAGTAGATTCAAAATGAGTCTTTTCTTTTTCCATTTTCAGATAATTCCTGTAAGAGGACGAGTCAATTTCGCCCTTTTCAACTGCTTCAATAACAAAACAACCAATCTCACCGGTATGGGTACAGTCTTTAAACCTGCAAAATTGAGAAAACTGAAAAATTTTATCAAACGTTATTTCAAGTCCGCCCGCAGCATCTGCAATACCTACTTCTCTCATACCCGGGTTGTCGATGAGGATTCCACCGCTTTCAAGAACAAACAAGGCTCTGTGAGTGGTAACATGTCTTCCTTTATTTGTGCTTTGACTTATACTGTCTGTCCGCATGATCGTTTTACCCGAAAGATTATTGATGAGTGTGGATTTTCCGACTCCTGAAGAACCAAGCATGCAATACGTTTTCCCTTTTCTGATAAAAGCCTTTACATCATCATACCCTTTCAACGTTTCGTTACTTATAGCAAAAACAGTAATATTTTTTATGCGTGCATTGATATCGGATATAATTTCATTTATCCTTAGTTCTTCTGTTAAATCCGTTTTACTAAGTATAATTACAGGTTTAACTTTAGCAGCATTACAAATGCTAAGATATCTTTCAAGTCTGTTGATATTAAAATCCCTGTCAATGGCCTGGATTAAAAAAGCATAATCAATATTTGTTGCGATGATCTGAATTTCTCCATATTGTCCGACAGCCTGTCTTTTAATTATTGAGAATCTTGAAAATATCTGGTGAATTAATGCAAAATCAGATTCATACATTGTAAGAGCAACCCAATCACCAACTGCTGGAAAATCGATTCGGCTTTTTGCTGTAAAACGCATATTACCTGTTATCTCTGCTTCAAATTCCCCTTCGGATGTTCTGACAATGTATCTTTCCTTATGTTCTGCTATAACTCTTCCTATTTCAAAATCCGCGGAAATATTTTCATTCCTGAATTTTTCCAGTTTCTCATTGTATCCAAGATCTTGTAGTTTCATCTATGTTTTACAGCTTATTTTATTGTAGAATGCATACATCCAAATCTCTGAAATAAATTTTCCTTAATAAGAATAATTTGTATGGCGTTATGTAATAAATGAGGATGTTATACTTATTCTACTGTTGATTTCTGCTTCAAAATTAAAAAAAATATCATTAATCACAAAATCATGCTGTTTGCTCGTGTGTTTAAGCCATTTAACGTGATGTCTCTGCCATTTAATGTGACAATCTATACCTTTTATCATTATTTTACAAAAGTGTTAGCTTTTACAATAACTGGTTCTAAATAGACTAATATCTTTAAACACTTACAGAAATCCAGACCCTGGCTGGCGTCATTGTTGTGCTAAGTTCCATGTGACATAGCTTTCCAATATTTCTCCGGTATAATCCATGGAAAAAAAGAGACCATTATATTTATTGCATCATCTGTCCGGATAAAGCAGGATTAGTATATTATGGCTGTTTATTTTACACTTTATTGCTAAGATATTCATCAGGTATTACTAAAAAGCATTATATTTGATGAAATATTCATCCCGAAACTTCGGGACCAAGCGAAATGAATATATTATGATCTTGCCTTTGGTGAGAGCGAAACTTGAAAAAAAGTAACACATTTAAACTTATAACGACAACTATTTCTATGATTTAACAAAATATAAACAGATGAAACAGAAAATATCATTGGTGTTATCAGGTGGCGGAGCAAGGGGGATAGCACATATTGGTGTTATTGAAGAACTTGAGAAACAGGGTTATGAAATTACTTCCCTATGCGGAACTTCTATGGGTGCTTTGGTGGGTGGTATTTACGCCTTAGGAAAGCTGAATGAATTCAAAGCCTGGTTATATAGCCTCGATAAAATCAAGGTTTTCAAACTGGTTGATTTCAGCTTTACTTCGCAAGGTTTAATTAAAGGCGAAAGAGTAATTAAAACATTAAAGGAATTTATACCGGATAAAAACATAGAAGAACTTCCCTTACTTTATGCTGCTGTGGCTGTGGATTTGCTGAAAAAGGAAGAGGTTTTATTTACAAAAGGAAGTATTTTTGAAGCCATAAGGGCATCTATTTCCATCCCAACAGTATTTACTCCTGTCTGTTTGGGCAGCACTTTACTGGTCGATGGTGGCATTTTAAACAATATTCCCGTAAATTATGCCCGAAGATGTGATGGAGATTTACTGATTGCAGTTAATGTTAATGCTGACATTCCAATTTATAAACCAAAGCTGATGAAAAAGGAAGCTGCTGCACATGAATCCGTTTACTTAAAAAAAATGAAAGCATTCCAGCAACAGTTGCATAAGAGCATTCCAGAAGCAGAAAATCAAAGTGAAAAACTTGGTTATTTTAATCTGATCAGCAAAACCCTTCATTTAATGATGGAACATATTGCTCAGGCAAATATTGACAAATATCCACCGGATATTATGATTAATATTTCCCGAAATTCCTGCGAAATGTATGATTTTTACAAAGCAGAAGAACTGGTTGAAATTGGCAGACATTCAGCAGAAGTGTTTCTTAAAGGTTGGAACAAAAACAATTTATAATTGATTAAGGTTATGTTGTTAAAAGGTTTTCCCATTTAAAATATCTTCTCTTCTTTGTTATGATTTGCAAATTTGCAGGCTTTAAATATTTAATTATCTTTGTAGCTGTTTGCCAGGAAAACGGATGCTATTTTCTAATAAATCCGGAATTATTCGATATTAATATAAAGTTCAATCAATTATTATGATAGCCTCATCCATTAGAATCAGACTAAAATTAATTTTCCTGATAGTCATCAGTATCACAGTTTCATTAGAAGCTCAGCCTAAGTTTAAAAATGAGGACTCTCATTCAAATCCCATCCACCGAATGGGAAACAGCAATGTACAAAGTTTTGATCAGGCTTGGCTTTTTATGCGTTATGGTTTACAGGCCGATGGCTCAACACTGGAAGAACCTCAGGCATTGCAAAAACCTGAAATCAATGATGCCAACTGGCGAAAACAGGATTTGCCTCACGACTGGGCCATTGAAGGTCCTTTCAGAATAGAACTGGCCGGAGAAACCGGAAAATTACCCTATAAAGGAATAGGCTGGTACCGCAAACATTTCACATTAGCTACAGCAGATGCAGGAAAGCAGATTTTTATCGATTTCGACGGGGCAATGGCCAATGCTCAAATATGGCTGAACGGACATTATGTAGGAAGCTGGCCTTATGGATACAGTTCTTTCCGTATGGATTTAACTCCATTTCTTAAATTTGGAAAGGAAAATGTGATTGCAGTCCGTTTGGATACAGAAAAATGGGATTCCCGCTGGTATCCGGGCGCAGGTATTTACCGACATGTATGGTTGGTAAAAACCAATGCTGTACATGTAGCACATTGGGGGACATTTATTACTACACCACATATCAGCGATGCATCAGCATCCGTAAAACTGGATATTACCATTGATAATCAGGGAAAGACGCATGAGAACGTTAAGCTTGAATCCTCAATTTATGAACTGGATTTAAATAATAAAGCCGGTGTAAAAGTTGCCTCATTCCAACCATCCACAATTACTATTGAAGCTGGTAAAAATAACAAAATTACCGCAACAGCAACTATTGCAACCCCTAAACGTTGGGATATCAATTCGCCTAACCGATATCTGGCAGTAAGCAATGTAATTGTAAACGGAAAGATTGTTGATACCTATAACACTTCATTTGGTATTCGCAGTTTGGAATTTACAGCCCGCAATGGTTTTTTACTGAATGGGAAAAGAGTTGAGATTCAGGGAACTTGTAATCATCATGATTTGGGTGCTTTAGGTGCGGCAATCAACACCTCAGCCTTACGCCGGCAATTGAAGATATTGAAAGAAATGGGATGTAATTCATTAAGGACGTCTCACAATCCACCTGCTCCTGAATTGCTGGAACTGGCAGATCAAATGGGTTTTCTGGTATGGGACGAAGCTTTCGACTGCTGGAAGAAAGGCAAAAGAAATTGGGACTACAACAAACTCTACGATGAATGGCACGAAAAAGACCTGAAAGCATTGGTTCACCGCGATCGCAACCATCCGTCCGTATTTATCTGGTCCATCGGGAATGAAGTAATGGATCAGCAGAATGTAGAGATGACCAAACATCTGGCAGATATAGTACGTGCAGAAGATGCGACCCGTCCGGTTTCAAATGGCTACAACGATCCTGACCGCAGCCGGGAAGTCGGGGCTGTGGTTGGCATCGATATCATGGGTGTGAACTATTTTTTCGATCAGCAACCCAAATGGGATGCCGATCCACGATATAGCAACAAACCTACTATTGGAAGTGAAACTTCTTCCTGTGTTACTTCCCGTGGTGAATATTTTTTTGGTAAAGAGTATCAAAACTGGCAGATTTCCTCTTATGATTATGCCAAACCCGACTGGGGTTGTTCTCCGGATGATCAGTTCCGCACCAATGCCAGGTACCCGAATTTATTAGGCGAATATGTCTGGACAGGTTTTGATTACCTGGGTGAACCTACTCCTTATACTTCTGACGAGACCAATCTGCTGAATTTCCGCAATGATCCAACAAAAAAAACAGAACTGGAAAAGAAACTGCTGGAAATGCGCAATAACAATCCTCCTTCCCGTAGCAGTTATTTTGGGATCGTTGATTTAGCCGGTTTTCCAAAAGATCGTTTTTATTTGTATCAATCCCACTGGAGACCAGATTTACCAATGGCGCATATTTTACCTCACTGGAACTGGAACGAACGACAGGACTCCATTGTTCCGGTTCATGTATACACATCCGGCGATGAAGCTGAATTGTTTTTAAATGGCAAATCAATGGGTAGAAAAAAGAAGAATGCAGGACAGGATTTCCGACTAATCTGGGACAATGTGGTGTATCAAGCAGGAGAATTAAAGGTGGTAGCTTACAAAAACGAGATACAATGGGCTACAGATATAGTAAAAACTACCGAAGCAGCCACTAAATTATCACTGTCTGCTGACAGAAACAGCATCATTGCTGATGGATCCGATCTGGCTTATATTACTGTAAAAGTACAGGATATAAATGGGTTGACAGTTCCACGCTCTCATCCTTTGATTAAATTTAGTGTTGAAGGTGACGGAGAAATTCTAGCTACCGATAATGGTGATGCTACAAGCTTTATTCCATTCAAAAGTAAAGAAAGGCAAGCCTATAACGGTTTGGCATTGGTAATTGTGAAGGCTAAAAGAGGAAGCAAAGGCAGTTTTAAAGTAAAAGCAATCAGTGATGGGCTGGTGAGTGGGTTTGTAAATATAAAAGTAAAATAAGTATCATATTGTATGCAACTGAATAAGAAAAATATAATTTATTAACTGGCTTTTAAAGTCCAAACCTCATAGGTTTGTTTTCAAATTTGTAAAATTTCAAATCATAACTCTGACATATTTAAAAGTGATAAAAAAAATCATCTTCCTTTTATTTTTTGTTTTTTCTCTTCAGGTATTTGCCCAGCAAAAAGTCTTGCTTACTGACTTTGGCGTTAAATCCAATAGTGTTGAAAATGCCTGCCCGGCTATCCGGAAAGCCATTGAAGCTTGCAAATCAATGACAAATACAGTGTTATTACTCCCAGAAGGCCGTATTGACCTTTGGCCGGAAGGAGCTGAAAAACGCGAATTGTATATTTCAAACGCTACAGAAGATGACACTTTATCAAAACACAAAAATATCGGCTTTTTACTGGAAAATTTTAAAAATTTTACGATAGAAGGAAAAAATACGTTGATTGTTTTGCATGGGAAAATGACAGCTTTTGCCATTTTAAACAGTGAAAATATTAAAATTAAAAATATAAGCTTCGATTATGAAAGGCCAACGATGTCTGAAATTACCATCAAATCCGTATCAGCGCATCTTATAGAAACAGAAATTCATCCCGATTCAAAATACAGTATTGAAAACGGTATTATCAATTTTTATGGTGAAGGATGGAAAACCAATGCTTATCATACAATTGTTTATAAACCCGAATTGACTATAATGAAATATAGCTCATTCAAGCCTTTTCTGAAAAGTAAAGCGGTAGAAACAAGTGCTTTTCATGTTAAGTTTGAAGGAGATTTTCCGAAAGAAAATTATCAGGCAGGAGATATATTAACAATCCGTGATCCATACAGGGATAACTGTGGCGTATTTATCAATTTGAGCAGGAATATTCAACTGGAGAATATTCAAATGCATTATATGCATGGCCTGGGAATTGTATCCCAGTTTTCCGAAAATATATCCTTATTAAAAGTTTCTGTAGCACCGCGCGAAAACTCAGTAAGAATTATTGCTGCATTTGCAGATTGTTTTCATTTTTCAGGCTGTAAAGGCAAAATCATCCTCGACAGTTGTATCTGCTCCGGCTCTCATGACGATCCAGTAAATGTTCACGGAACTCATTTGAAAATCATTTCAATAGATGGTTTTAAAAAAATAAAAGTCAGATTTATGCATCATCAGACGTATGGCTTCAAAGCATTTTTCGCCGGAGACAGCATTGCATTTATTAATCCTCAGACATTGATGCCTATGGCTTTTGCCAGACTAAAAACAGCAAATTTAATCAACAATCGGGAGATGGAAATTGAAATAGCTGGCAGTCTGCCGGGGAATTTAAAAATTGGGGATTGTATTGAAAACATTAGCTGGACGCCGGAAGTAGTCATCCGCAACAGCCGTTTCGAAAGATGCAATACAAGAGGATTGTTGTTGACGACCCGAAGAAAAATACTGATTGAAAACAATGTTTTTTACCGCCTGGGAATGCACGCCATTCTCATTGCTGATGATGCCTCTTCATGGTTCGAATCAGGTGCAGCACAGGATGTTACGATACGAAACAATTCTTTTATTGAATGTGGATATAATTCAGCACCTGATAATTACATCATTGCCATAGCTCCCGAAAATCATGAGCTGCAACAGGGAAATATGGTTCATAAAAACATCCTCATTGAAGGAAATACTTTTAAAATCTACGATCACCCCCTACTGACAGCTCGCAGTACATCCAATTTAATTTTTAGCAATAACATAATTATATGGACAAAAAATTTTATGAAACCTCAGCAGGAAGTCAGGCCGGCTTTTCGCCTTACTGCCTGTGAAAAAGTCCGGATACTGAAAAATACATTTCCATTATTACAGCTTCCGGAAATATCACTGGAAAAGATGAATTCAAAAGCAATAAAAACAGATATTCAAGCCATTAAATATATAAACTAATAAAAATCAATCAATATGAAACGAACACTAAAATTTTTAATTTGCGGTATCTTACTGTTTATAGCAGTAAAATCTTATTCCCAATCCAAAATTGATCCTAAAGAGATGACTGAAAAAATGCAATGGTTTGCTGATGCCAAACTGGGTATTTTTATCCATGCAGGTATTTATGCAGTAGATGGCATTGATGAATCATGGAGTTTTCACAATAAAAAAATCAGTCATGCCAATTATATGAAGCAGTTGAAAGGTTTTACCCTTAAAAATTACAATCCAGCTTTCTGGGCTGATCTGATACAGGAAAGCGGAGCCAGGTATTCAGTTATCACAACCAAACACCACGACGGTGTAGCCATGTACGATACCAAAATGAACAACCTCAGCATCGTAAAAGCATGCCCTGCAAAAAGAGATATGATCAAACCATTTTTTGATGAATTACGCAAACGCAATATTAAATGTGGCGCTTATTTTTCATTAATCGACTGGACTGATGCTGATTATCCCGGTTTTTTAAAAGACAGTTCCAAATACAAAGTTGAAAATGATTATCCTAAATGGAACCGCTTTCGTAATTTTTTCCAGGGTCAAATCAAAGAAATCAGCCAGAACTTAAAGCCGGATTTATGGTGGTTTGATGGTGACTGGGAACACAGTGCCGAAGAATGGGAAGCCCAGAAAATTCGCAAAATGATACTTACTGATAATCCAAAAGCCATTATCAATGGTCGTTTGCAGGGTTACGGCGATTATGATACTCCTGAACAAAATTTCCCGGTTTCCCGTCCGAAATTCAACTGGTGGGAATTGTGCATGACCACTACCGAAGACTGGGGTTTTCACCATGATACTAGCTGGAAAACACCTTATGAAATTATCACTATTTTTGTGGATGCAGTATCAAATGGTGGTAATCTGTTGCTGGATATGGGACCCATGGAAGACGGAACGATACCTGAAAAGCAAATTCATGTATTGAAAGAGCTGGGCGCCTGGAATAAAAAAAACGGAGAAGCCATTTTTAATACCGTTGGCGGTATTCCTCAGGGGCATTTTTACGGACCTACTACCTTGTCAAAGGACTCTACAACACTCTACCTTTTTCTACATGGAAATGTAAACGGTACCCTTATGTTGAAAGGGCTGATCAATAAAATTGAAGATATTAGAGTTGTTGGAAACGGTACAAAAATTCCACATAAGGTAGTTGGGAAAATTTCCTGGAGCCCTGTACCGGGATTGGTTTACATTGATGTTCCCGTAAATGTGATGGATAAATACATAACAGTATTGAAGGTAAAACTGGATAAGCCCATCAAGCTATATAGAGGACAGGGCGGGTTGAATTAGGAGGACGGAAGTTGGAAGACAGAAGAAGGAAGTTGGAAGAAAGTGTTAAGTTTTTAAGTTTTAAGTGAGTTGGAATTCTTGCATGATAATTAAAAATTCTGCATGTTGCAATTATATAAGAAAGAAATTTTGATAATTAACTAAACCCTATGAGAAAACAGATCTTTATATTTTGTGTTTTACTTTTTGTATGTAAAATAACATTTTCGCAAACTAAACACGACTTGCATTTCACGCAACTGGCAAATTCATGGGACGAAGGAATTCCATTGGGAAATGGAATGCTGGGTCAACTGGTATGGCAAAAAGGAAACCAACTCCGTTTCTCGCTAGATAGGGCGGATTTATGGGACTTACGACCTATTGAAGAATTGAAAAAATTTGACTTTAAATGGGTTTGCGAACAATATGCAAAAAATCAATATGATACCGTTCAGGCTCTCGGAGATGCTCCTTATGAAAAATATCCTGCACCTACTAAAATACCCGGAGCTGCATTGGAATTTGATATTTCCCGCTTCGGAAAAGTGAAATCTGTCGACCTCAATATTGACAAAGCTTTATGTGTTGTTCAATGGGAATCAGGGATGAAGTTAGCATGTTTTGTTCATGCCGGTTTGCCCATCGGATGGTTCAGGTTCGAAAATGTTGATAAAAATTTTAAACTAGCATTAATTACACCTAAGTATTCCAAAGAAAACACAGATAATAAGCCATTTAGCAGTGTAGATCCTCCGGGATTAACATTGCTTGGCTATCCTCAGGGTGAAAAAACTGAAAGTGATCATGCAATAACCTATATTCAGGAAGGCTGGAATGGATTCAGATACAAAGTTGTTGTGAAATGGATTCAGACTGAAAACGGAATTTGCGGATGCTGGAGCATTGCCTCTAACTATGGGAAAGGTAAAATTACAGAAGCAGAAGAAATTGTCAAAGAATCCATTTCAAAAGGGTTTGATAATGAGCTTGAAACACATAAAAAATGGTGGAAAAACTATTGGGAAAAATCGAATATTTCTATACCTGATCAGATTCTTGAAAAGCAATGGTATCTGGAGATGTATAAGTTTGGCTCCGCCTCAAGAGTGGGAGCTCCCCCCATAACATTACAAGCAATCTGGACCGCCGATAATGGAAGTTTGCCACCCTGGAAAGGAGATTTTCACAACGATCTGAATACGCAATTAAGTTATTGGCCCTCTTACACTGGAAATCATCTTGCGGAAGAACAGGCTTTTACAGATTGGTTATGGTCCATCAGAGAAAAAAGCAAGGTATTCACCAGGCGTTATTTCGGTTGTAATGGACTGGCCATTCCGGGTGTATGCACTTTAAATGGTGAAGAAATGGGCGGATGGATACAATATTCACTATCGCCGACTACTTCCGCCTGGCTGGCTCATCATTTTTACATGCACTGGAAATACAGTATGGATACGGTATTTTTGAAAGAAAGAGCCTATCCTTTTTTAAAGGATGTTGCTATCATGCTGAAAGAAATTTCAATAAAGGAAAATGGCAAAAGAAAACTGCCATTGTCATCAAGTCCCGAAATAAATGAAAACAGCATCAATGCCTGGTTTAAAGAAATGACCAACTACGATATTTCGCTGATAAGATGGGAACTGACAGCAACGGCAGAAATGGCGGATCATCTTGGATTAAAAACTGAAGCTCAGCATTTCAGAAATCTTTTAACTGAATTCCCAGCATTAAGTATTTCAAATGATTTAGGATTATTACTGGCTCCCGCTTATCCATTACCGGCATCACACCGCCACTTCTCTCACCTTATGTCTATTTATCCGCTGGGTTTGCTTGATTTCTCAAAAGGGAAAAATGACAGCCTGATCATGGTTAATTCCTTGAAAAATTTAGAGAAAATTGGTTCTTCAGGATGGTGTGGTTATTCATTGGCTTGGTTGGGCAGTTTGTATGCCCGCGCCAAAGAAGGACAAAAAGCAGCAGATAGCCTTACTAAATTTGCCAAATGCTATTGTTCGCCCAATAGTTTTCATTTGAATGGAAATCAATGCAAAAAAGAATACAAGCCGTTTACATTGGAAGGAAATTTTGCTTTTGCGGCTGCTATTATGGAAATGCTGATTCAAAGCCAGACAGGCATTGTTGAAGTTTTCCCTGCCATACCTGAAGCATGGAAAAATCTTGCATTTGATAACTTAAGAACACAGGGGGCATTTCTGGTAAGTGCAGCTATGAAAAACGGAATAATTACAAAACTTAGTGTATTAAGCGAGAAGGGTGGAAAACTTCGGCTGAAAATACCCGGAAAAGCTTTGATTGAAAGAAACACCAAAGCAGGTGAAATTATTAACTTTGTCAAATAACAATCAACTATGAAGAAATTTGCCGCAATAATCCTGTTTCTCTATTCTGCAACGCTTTTTTCTCAAAACAGCAAGAGCAATGCCGTTCTGATTTCGAAAGGTGAATCACTGGATTCTATTGTAGCTAAAGCAGCCAATGTTGTTCCTTCACCAAGGCAACTGCAATGGCAAAAAATGGAATTTATAGCCTTCATTCATTTTGGGACCAATACTTTTACCAACAGAGAATGGGGAGAAGGCAACGAGCCGGAATCCGTTTTTAATCCAACAGATTTTGATGCAAAACAAATTGTAAAGGTATGCAAAGATGCCGGAATTAAAATGCTGATTATTACAGCCAAACATCATGATGGCCTGTGTCTTTGGCAAACAGAATTTACAACTCATTGTATAAAAAATTCACCCTGGAAAAACGGTAAGGGCGATGTTGTAAAAGAATTATCAGATGCCTGTAAAACAGCAAATATTAAATTTGGAGTTTATCTATCACCCTGGGACAGGCACGAAAAAACATACGGTGATTCACCGGCTTATAATCAGTATTTCAGAAATCAACTTACTGAACTGCTAACCAACTATGGTGAAATCGGTGAAGTTTGGTTTGATGGTGCCTGCGGAGAAGGTAAAAATGGGAAAAAACAAATTTATGATTGGGAATCCTATTATCAGCTCATCAGAAGTTTGCAGCCAAATGCGGTTATTTCTATCATGGGTCCCGATGCCAGATGGGTAGGAACCGAAGAAGGATATGGCAGAAATACAGAGTGGAGCGTAGTCCCTGTTGAATTGCTGAATCAGGATAACATTGCAGAAAACTCACAGCAGAAAGATGCAGTGAGTGGTTTTATTCCCGGAGATATGACCAATGAAGATTTGGGAAGCAGGGATAAGATAAAAAATGCCTCCAAACTGGTCTGGTATCCTTCCGAAGTTGATGTCTCCATCCGTCCGGGCTGGTTTTACCATCAAAGTGAAGACAATAGCGTAAAAACACCGGAGAAACTCTTTGATATTTATTTAAATTCTGTCGGTAAAAACAGTTTGCTGTTGCTCAACATTCCACCGGATCAAACCGGAAAAATAAATGCAGCGGATATTAATTCTTTAAAAGGTTTTAAACAATTAATTGACAATACTTTCTCCGATAATTTAGCCAAACATGCCATTGTAAAAATAGCTGGAAAAACCTTGATGGATCCATCAACATCAATTACGGATGATGATTATGATAGTTTTTGGATTGCTGATGAAAAAGAGACTACTGCTGAAATAATTCTTGAATTGAATCAAAAAATAAGTATGAATACGGTTGTTCTTCAGGAAAATATAAACATCGGACAAAGGGTTGAGGCCTTTAAATTATATGTATGGAAAGCCGAAAAATGGGAAGAAATTCAAAACGCAACAACAATAGGATACAAAAGAATTTTAAATTTCCCATTAGTTACAACCGATAAAATAAAACTGCTGATAGAAAAATCAAGGCTGAATCCTAGCTTGTCTTTTTTTGGAATTTACAAAACGCCACCTGAAATCAGGATTAATCCTGAAATAGGATGTTTTACCGATGCAGTGAAAGTAAGCATTGAATCCGAAGAAAATGCCCGCATCTATTATACCCTGAATGGGAAAGATCCAAATGAAAAATCTCAAATCTATACCAAGCCTTTACAGATAAAGAAAAGCTGTAATTTAAAAGTTATGGCTGTTTCTAAAGAAAGTAAAAAAAGCTTGTATAAAACAGCCAGCTACAGAAAAACCGATAAAGGTCTTATTTTACACACAGCTTACAGTCATAAATATAGCGGTGGCGGAGATTTAGCCTTGCTGGATGGCAGAACCGGAAGTGCATTTCCTGATGCCGTTTACTGGCAGGGATATGAAGGGGTGGATCTGGACGCAACAGTTGATTTAGGAAAAATAAAAGAAATAGATACAATACAGGCTCGTTTTCTGCAAAGTATCAATTCATGGATTTTTCTTCCGCAAAATGTTGAATTCAGCATTTCGGAAGATGGTATTCATTTTGAAAAAATTGCAGCATTTGATAATACAGCTAAATTGCATCAGCAGGAGGCTTTTGTTGAAATGAATACTGCAAAAACAGAAGGCAAAAAAGCAAGATACATCCGGGTTTTTGCCAAAAATCTGGGTATTTGTCCCGTGTGGCATGCAGGTAAAGGCGGAAAAGCATGGTTGTTTGTAGATGAGATTGTGGTTAAATAAATGGTATTCCTTTTAATGCTATTTATCCAAAAAATGATTCTTTGATAGAAATAATGCATAATTAAGCTATATCATTCAGGTAATTAGAGACTTGAAGCGTATCAAAACTGAAAATAAATAAAAGGCAGTATATCAGTAAATTTCACCTGAATAAACATAAAAACATTCAATACCAAAATGATAGTTTTGATTTAACAAAGTGATAATTTCACACTATTTTTTATTGAATCAGGGAAGAAAATAGCTACCTTTGCAATATTAAATTTAAAAAATAGTCAGCAAACAGAAAATTAAAAAAATTATGCAAACTATTAATATTATTCAGGAAATTCAGCGATTACCATTAGATAAAAAGTATTGGATAATAGAAGAAACCATTAAATCTATTAAGCAGGACGAATTAAATTATAAAATGGAGATAGCTGTGAATGAACTTTACAACGATTATGTCAGCGATAATGAATTAACTGCTTTTTCATCCTTAGATTTTGAAAACTTTTATGAAACAAAGTGAAATCTGGTTAATCGATCTAGATCCAACAAAAGGCGCAGAAATACAGAAAAAAAGACCTGCTGTTATTGTTAACGATAATACATTAGGAAAACTGCCTCTAAAAGTAATTGTTCCAATTACCGATTGGAAACCTCTTTACGATATTGCTCCCTGGATGGTTAAGATTGAACCAAACAATATCAATGGATTAAGCAAAGCTTCTTCAGCAGATTGTTTTCAAATCCGTTCTGTTTCTGAAAAGAGACTTATTAAAAAACTCGGCAAAATTGATCAAAATACGCTTTCTGATATAAAAGAAGCGTTAAAAAAAGTATTTGGTTTATAAAATCCCCTGAGGTTTGTTTTTCTAAAACTAAAATAGTTAAAAGCTTGTATTTCTGCTAATTTTACCTGATACAACATAAATACAACTAATACTACAAAAATTGCTTTGAAGGAAGAACTGCAAATGTAAATCCCAAAGGAATTTCTATAAAAAAAAGATTTTAAAATAGTTATGAGATAAAATATTTCATATATTTTTATCCTAATTTGCAGTTGATTATGTTTTTTATTTACTTTTGTGTGGAAACGATGAATAAAATACTAATACATTACCAACCATACAATTAAAAAAATCTTGACAAAAGTTCCCAATTTGCGAATTATTTATTAACTTTGTAGCAAATTTCATTATATGGAAAGAATATTTGCAAAAAGCACTTTACGAGAGTACTGGGAAAAAAACCCTGATGCTGAGCAATATTTAAAAACATGGTATGATACGGTAATGAGTTCGGACTGGAAAACTCCAATTGACGTAAAAAAAACTTATGCAAATGCAAGTATTCTAAAGAATAGCAGAATTGTTTTTATCATTAAAAGAAATGACTACAGACTTGTTGCCAAATTCAACTTTGAAAAACAATGGGTTTTCATCAAATTCATTGGGACCCATGTTGAATATGACAAAATTGATGTGAATAAAATATAAAAAAAATAAACCTATGAATATCAAGTTAATTAAAACAGAATCAGATTATCGTAAAGCACTTGAACGTCTTGACGAAATTTTTGATGCAAAAATTGGTACTCCGGAAAGTGACGAAGCTGACATTCTAGGAATGATAGTAGACGAATATGAAAAAAAACATTATCCAATTGATACACCAGACCCAATTGAAGCAATTAAAATCAGAATGCAGGAAATGCATTTAAAACAAGTTGACTTAGTTAATGAAATTGGCGGGAAAAGCAGAGTTTCTGAAGTACTTAATCGTAAACGGAAACTGACTGTAGAAATGATCCGTAAATTGACCAACAGACTGAATCTTTCGGCTGAACTTTTGATTAACGATTATCAGCTTACTGTTTAATAATGTTCGGTTGATAACCCGAATATAAGAACAACAAAAATAAGTTAATAGACAAACTGACGTTAGCTGAAATACTGGGCGATACGACGGAAAAAAAACTTGACAAATTAGGGTACAACAGAGAAATGGTGCAAATAGAAAAAATTATCGAAAATAAAAGACAGTTCCTTGACTTATTGTTGTTGGCAGACGAGCAGGAAAATATGATTGACAAGTATTTGCCGGGTGGAGACTTGTTTGCTTTATATGAAGATGATTTGAAAAGTGTTTGCGTTGTAGTGCCGATAAATAGCGAAACCTGCGAATTGAAAAACATAGCGACATACGAGAAATATCAAGGCAAAGGGTACGGTAAAGCATTGATAAATTTCATTTTTACCTTCTACAAAACCGACTACAAAACAATGCTTGTCGGGACAGGCGAAACGCCAACAATCTTGTCGTTTTATGAAAGCTGTGGGTTTGAAAAGTCATATCGGGTAAAGAATTTTTTTACAGACAATTACGACCACCCTATTTTCGAGGGCGACATACAACTTGTTGATATGATTTATCTTACAAAGAATTTATAGAAATAGCAGGAAAGTAGTACAAACGAAATATAAAAGCTAAAAAAATTAGCACTATCTCTAACATTCAGTCGTATAGCCGAAATCCCATTCGGTATTACATATTTTGGTTCCCGAATCTGTCGCAAAAAAGTTAACGAAAGTATCAGGTTTTGATAAATAGGAATATCAAATGATATTTGACCATTGATTTTATTTTTGCTTTGGATAGCAGGACTGATATGTTTAGTTTTTTTATTTACCGTTTTAATTTTGCACTTTATTTTTTATCATTTCCAGCCATTTTCCAAAGAAATGCCTGCTGCTTTGCTGCCAGCTATCTATAGGATTGTTCACGTTAAAATTCGATGGACTGTGTGTAAGTCCGTTTAAACGGTCTCTCTCGTACTCAAACAGAATTCTTCCGGCATCATATTCAGGGTGACCCAGATGGGCAATAAAGCGTTGGTCGCATGATTCAAAAATAAATGGTCCGGCTTCATTTGATCGAACAAGCAAGCGGATTGTTTTATTTTGTTCAGCCATGTCCAGGTCTTTTTCATTCCATCCGGCATACCTGCTTTGCGGACAATCAAATACAGGATTTGCTTCATCACACATCCAATGATTTTTGTGTAAATAGGTTGAAGGAAAAACCCCGAATATTTTTTCATCAAAAACAGTTTTATCAATTCCCAGGTATTTTCCGATGGCGATTCCTCCCCAGCATATTCCCAGGGTACTTATTATATGCTGTTGGGCATATGAAAAAATTTCAAGCAATTCCTTCCAATAACTAATGCTTTTAAAATCAAAAGTCTCAACAGGAGCTCCTGTAAGAATCAGCCCATCAAGATGTTTCGTATGAACGGCTTCTTTTAAATTAATATAATATTTTTCGAGGTGTTGCTTATCACTGCTTTTATAGGCATGAATGCCGGATTTTATCAAAACTGTTTCAACAGCTATTGTCTGCTGAGTCAGGAGTCTCAATATGCTTGGTTCATATTTTTCGGCTTCCGGCATAATATTCAGTAAGCCTATTCTCAATTTCTTTACCATAAGTAATGCAAAAATAAAGAAGAATTGAATTAAAATAAATTTTATTAACATTCTTTCCTAAAAAACTTCTTTATTGAAAAAAAAACTGTAGATTTGAAGTTTAAAATTTTAAAATTTGTAGCGATGTCACATTTCAAATATTTATTGCTTTTCGTTGCGGTACTTTTATTCAATACCAACACCAAGTCTCAGGTAGTCAATGCCAAAGCCGAAGATTTTAAAGATATTTGCAGTCGGCCCCTTGTTGTACAACTGATTACAGAAGATGCTTATTTTGTGGAAGATTTGGAAAAACGAATTTCAAAAACAACGAATACAAAAAGAAAAGAAGACCTGGTCAATGAATTGAGTGCCTACAAAGCATTTGTTGCAGTATATAACAATCAGATAAAAGAGGCTATTGTTAAAGACTGGCAGTTCAAAAGTGAGAAACCTATTGAATATAAAACATTTTCGGAAGTTCAGGTAATCAGAAAAGTGAATCCACGCAACTATACCTTGTTACAGTTTGTGCAAACCAAACTTTGGGTAACCAATGAGTACGGTATAGAAACATTTACAAAAAAAACCATTCCTACGTTGGTTTATTCACGAATGGAGAACAGTGAGCCTTATGATGAAAACTTTAATAAAAAAATTGATTATAGTTTTTATATGCCTTATATCAATTCAAGATTAAATAAGCAGTTGTATGTTTCAGATTTATTGATTTCTTTAAAAATAATTCAAAACCACATCAAAGAAATTAAAAATTACGATAAAAAAGGCTATACTGTAATGGATTATGCAAAAGATCAGGATGATGAAAATTGCACAAAATTAAAAAACATGACCTTAATGGTGGATGAAAAAATACTGGATCCTAAAACAAAAAAAACGGATATTTCTAAAGCATTTTCAGGAAAAATAAATATTATTCCCAGTGATGACATCAGCAAAATAATTATGAATCAGGAAGAAGAAGCTGTCAGCATTTCTTTACCCTATTCTATCAAATCCGACAAATCAGGCATTGAAGGTTTGGAATTTATGGAAGAAATCATGTATATGAAGTGTTTTGTGAATGCTAAATCGGGTATTTTCTTCGCAACCTATCTTTCAAAAACAGGCGGCAACTGGGAACCACTATTTAAAGCACAAGAGTTTAAAAAAATTGAAAAATGTGATTAGCCTTTAATGAAATGTTCTTTGCCTGAAAAAAGATGAAATCGTTAATTTGGGTTTAACAAGGAGTTCAAATCTATATCTATATTGTACAGCCCAACAACCTGGTTTTCATCAATCAATTCTATTTTGTAAACTTTATTGGCTTCTGAGCTGTACCATATTTCACAAAAAAAATCATTCAACTGATATAATTTTATTGAAAACCCATCGGTATTGCGCGTATACAATTCTTCTCCTTCTTCAAAAATAATTGTCAGTTTATCAATGACACTTAATTGTTCAAATCTATTGGCAGTCAGCATTTGTTTGGTGATATGTTGATTTATTTCGATACGGTCTTTTTTCTTTTTACTTTTTATTTTTATTTTTACTTTATACTTTTTACTTTATACTTTATACTTTATACTTTATACTTTATACTTTATTAACTTTACAAACTCCTCAAGGTGCTATTCTTTTGATTTTCCATATTTTGGCATCCCTGCTACAGTATTTTATACGATCGTGGAGGCGGTTTTCTCTCCCTTGCCAGAATTCAATTCTTCTTGGTATTACACGGTATCCTCCCCAGTTTTCCGGACGTTTTACAGGTTTATCACCTTGCTTTTTAACAAATAACTGATGAAGCATTTCGAGATAATTTCTATCAGGAATAGTTGTACTTTGTTCCGAAATACATGCACTTACCTGACTTTCGAATGGGCGTAATGCAAAATAAGCATCCGACTCTTTGCTGGAAACTTTTACAACTTCACCTTCAATCCTGACCTGCCTTTCTAATTCCTTCCAGAAAAAAACCAAGGCTACATTTGGGTTTTTATTAATATGGTTTCCTTTGCGGCTTTCATAATTAGTAAAAAAATAAAAACCTTTTTCATCAAAACCTTTTAACAAAACAATACGAGCGGAAGGAAATCCTTTGGTAGAAATCGTTGCAAGACACATGGCTGTCGGATCTTCAACCTGAGCAGCAATTGCCTCATTCAACCATTTACCAAACTGTTTATAAGGATTTGAATCAATATTACTTTCGATTAATTGGAATTTTTTATAATCTTTCCTTATTTTTGCAATCTCGTCTTGCATACTATCAAAATTTTTACAAAAATACACTATCAATGCAGAAAATTAAACTTTTTATTTCAATGCTGGGCTTTTTATTTATTTTTCAATCCGGTTTTGCACAATCTTCGGCTGTTATGTACAATGATGCGGTTGAATTGATGCGTCAAAAAAAATATAATGAAGCCATTGAAATGTATAACAAGATTATTACAAAAAGTCCTTTTTATTATGAAGCTTATGCTGACAGGGGAAACTGCTTTTTTGCATTAGGTAAAAACGCTGAAGCTTTAAAGGATTATAATACAGCTGTATCAAAGAATAAAGATTACTATTTAGTCTATTACTACCGTGGCATTTACTTTCTAAGCCAGAAAGATTATAAACTTGCTTTGAACGATTTTAATAAAACCATTAACATTAAGCCCAATTTTGCAGCCGTATATCAAAAAAGAGCCCTGATGTACGAAGAAAGCAAAGACTATGAAAAGTCACTGGCAGATTACAATAAATCCATTGAATATGATAAATCGGATGCGTACTTGTATTTTGGAAGAGGCAGGGTTTATCTGCAATTAAAAAAATTCACCGAAGCCAATAAAGATTTGAGCAAAGCCATAGAATTAAAACCTGATTATGCAGAGGCTATTCACGAAAGATCAAAGCTCTACTGGGAAAAAGGAAATACTACGTTGGCAATCAGTGATTTGTCAAAATTGATTTCGATGAATTATAAGCCAATTGATATTTTTACGGAAAGAGGAAATGCCTATTATCAGCTAAAAAAATACAATGAAGCCCTTGCTGATTTCAATCAGTTGACAACGGTTTTGAAAGTCAGTTTACCTGATATTTTTATTAAAAAAGCACATTGCAATGAAGCATTGGGAAATAATGATGCTGCCCTGAAAGACTATTCAAAACTAATTATCCTTGACAGAAACAATGAAGATGCCCTGATACAACGTGGTGAATTGTATGTAAAACTAAACAAGGCTTCACAGGCTATGACTGATTTCAAAAGGGCATTAACGCTTAATCCTAAAAATGTTTCCGCCCTAAAAGGAAGGGCAAAAATATATATGTATCAAAAAAGATACGATCTGGCCATGGATGATTTGGACGAAGCCATAAAGATAAAGCCGGACGGAGAAGCATTTTATATGCGGGGTGCTATAAAAAGTATTCAAAAAGACAAAAAAGGCAGTTGTGAAGATTTAAAAGCGGCGGCTGCCTTGGGTTATGAAGAAGCAATTGCTAAGGTTGGCGATTTGTGTCCTTAAGTTATTGGTAATTAAGCTAATCTGTTTTTTTAAATTGATCAGGTATTTAATAAGAAAAAACATTTTTATTTCACCTGAACACTAATTATTGAGAAAATTTTTGCTTAAGAACTAAAACAAGATAAGCATCATTTGTTAATTATTTTCAAGTCTGTCAGTCGATCAATCAGTAATTGATGGAGAAATACCAAGTCAATATAAATCTCTTTCTTTTCCAGTGTTCTGCTAACAACTGTCAGTAATTCAGATTTTTTGTCTTTGCTTTTTGATATATAGGAAATAGAATATATCTTGTTTTCTAAAATTTTTTTTCGAATATTGCTATCTAAAAATTCTTTGGCAATTAATAAATTGTTGGTATGTATTAAATATTGTTTGTCAAATATTTCTTGGCCAATTTCAACTTCTTTACTGCCAATTTTCTTTAAGATTTTATCAAAGAAATCTTCAATACCAATAATTAATTCAAAATCTGTCAGTGATTCAAATTCAAGTTGAAACTTAAGTGGTTTTGTGTCAGATTCAGTAATTACTATTTTCCATTTTTTATAAGGAATCGAAATTCTTAAGGTATTTAATTCATTACCAGAGTTATGACTGATTGAAAATTCGCCTTTAAAATACAGGCTAATTTCCTTGAAGATTTCCAATTTTTCTATAACGTTAAGATAGCCCTTCGTATTTGTCATAAAATAATATTTTAACAGTATAAACTTCGCAATAAACTTAAAAAATATTGACTAATCAATATACAAAACCAATCCTTTTAAATACTCACTCTCAGGATGATAAATATTGATAGGGTGATCAGCACCCTGTGATAACTGATGAAGTATTTTTACTTCTCTTTTGGCTTGTGCTGCAGCAGTAAAAACCATGGTTCTGAAATCTTCATTGGAAATAGCTTGTGAACAGGAAAAAGTAAATAAAACACCCCCTTTTTTAATTTTGTGAATCACTTTATTATTGATGTTCCTATAGCCTTTCAGGCCTTTTTCCCTTAAATGCAGGTGTTTTGCAAAAGCAGGCGGATCCAGTACAATAACATCATAGTCGGATTCCATGTTATCCAGAAACTCAAAAGCATCTGTTGCAAAAGATGCATGGCGATCTGTATCACCAAAATTGAGTGCAATGTTTTTATTGCATAAGTCGATTGCTTTTTGTGAACTATCCACACTGTGTACCATTTTAGCTCCACCTTTGAGCGCAGATACTGAAAATCCTCCTGTATAACCGAATACATTTAATACTTTCTTATCGGTACAGTATTTTTCCAGTAATTTTCTGTTTTCACGCTGGTCAATAAAAAATCCTGTTTTTTGACCTTCTTCAATATCTACAATAAATTGATTATCATATTCTTTGATAACAATTTCAGATGATTTTTCTTTCAGCAAATATCCATTTTGTGATGTTTTATTTTCTCCTTTTGCAAGTGTAGTTTCGCTTTTATTGTAAATACATTTTAATGCATCTCCCAATAAATCACTAAGTACTTTAACAAAAGTGTCTTTCAGTAAATACATGCCATATGAATGAAATTGAATAACCGCATTTTCATTGTAATAATCAATGATCAGGCCGGGCATCAAATCTCCTTCACCATGGATGAGTCTGAATGCGTTCGTATTTTCATTTTTAAATAAGCCAAGGGTTTTCCTCAGCGCTATGGCTTTTTGAATTTTAAATTTCCAGAATTCTTCGTCGATAACAGATTGTTCAAAAGTAAAAATTCTTACGCTTATACTTCCTTCATCCTGATAATGTCCAGTGGCGATGTATTCTTTTTTGGAATCGTAAACTTCAACTATTTCACCATCTGTTAATTCTTTGGTTACCGCTTCAATCGCTCCAGAAAATACCCATGGATGAAAGCGTTGCAAAGATCTTTCTTTTCCGGGTTTCAATACTATTTTTGGATAATTATTCATTATTTGATTTTTAGCTTTTATTCTTTATATATTTGATTTTAAAAACAGAATAACCACAATAGGCACAATAGGTCACATTAGTATCCTTTTGGTAATTTTGCAAATAGTTCAGTAACAAATGTCTTTTGTCCTTCTTTAAATATATTTGTACAGTTAAAATTAATTAATATGCCTTTGGGTTTTTGAAGAAGTTTTTAAATAGGTTAATAATTGTGCTTCATGAAATGGAATTAAGCTGTCAACAGCTTTAATTTCAACAATAATTAAATTTTCTACCATTAAATCAAATCGAAGATCACAGTCAAGGTAAAGACCTCTAAATACAATAGGGACTTTTTGTTGCATAATTAAATTTAAACCTTTCTGTTGAAGTAAATGTGACAGGCATTTTTCATGAATACTTTCAAGTAAACCCGGGCCTAACTCTTTATGAACTTCAATCGCAGCACCAATAATGATATGTGTTAATTCGTTTAAATATTTCTGTGTCATATTCTATTGTGAACTATTGTGTCTAATGTGGTTAAAGTAGAGGTTGAATTTATACGCAATTTATTATTTGTAAACACTTTTTTAGTTTAATAAATATAAATTACTTTCTTTGTTTCAAAATAATCTTCTTCAAAAAAGTCTATGATGTCATACACTTTATATTTACGATTAATTCCCGCCAATTCTTCGGTTAAATCGCCGCCTTTCAGGTAGATAATGCCATTGAGGCGTTCATTGATCTGTTTCTTTGAAATTTTAGTGTTCACCCACTCATAAAATTCAGGTAATCTGGTAACAGCCCTGCTTATAATAAAATCATAACTTGCATGTAATTCCTCGGCTCTTATTTTTTGGGCACTCACATTTTTAAGATTCAATGCATGGATAATGGCTTCTACTACCGTAATCTTTTTGCCAATACAATCTATTAAATGAAAATTACTTTCAGGGAATAATATGGCTAAAGGAATACCTGGTAAGCCGCCTCCTGTTCCAACATCCAGTATCGAGCTTCCTTTCCTGAAACGTATCACTTTTGCTATTGCCAATGAATGCAGAATGTGATGAATTGCAAGATTTTCAATATCTTTTCTCGAAATAATATTAATCTTAGAATTCCACTCAGTATACAAAAGTATTAATTTTTCAAACATTTCCAATTGTTCCGCATTGGTTTCCGGGAAATATTTTTTGATAATCATCATAATGACAATATATTATTTTTTAATTTTTATAACATTGTTTTGTGCAAAAACAATTTCAGTAAACTGAATATTGAGTTTGCAAAATTATACTTTTGTGTTTAATTATCAGGAATAAATTTTCACTATAAATTATCTATTAATGAGATATATAAACATATATATTTTTTTG
>CAIUKU010000216.1 GCA_903899825.1 uncultured Bacteroidales bacterium
AGACGGTAAAGAAATAAGTCGTTTTGTAGGTGTTAAACAAAAAGAATTTTTACTGAAACAATTGAATCATAATTAAATAATTTAATCAAGTAAATTTTTTAAGAGACAATTAAATACTTATAAAAATAATAAAACATGAAAGAATCCTGCGAAACCAGTAACAAACCCAAAACATTTAAAGAATTTATCCGCTCTTCCTATTTTTGGAAACCGGTATCAGGAATTATAATAGGTGGATTGTTGGGTTATCTTTATTATTTTTTTGAAGGCTGTTCTTCGGGATCATGTGGCATTACAGCTAATCCAATTTCAAGTATATTATTCGGAAGTGCAATAGGATATTTTTTTGTAAACAGACCTTGCAAAACTTGTTGAAATTTAATTAACTTTGTAGAAAATGGAAATAAAAGAAATAAATATCAGATATAGCCAGTTGGCTGAATCAGAATGCTGTTTGTCATGTGGAGGCGCAATTAATTATGCTGAACCCGCAACAGGAGAAGTTTGTGTTGATTTAGGAAGCGGTCGTGGTACTGATGTATTGCGTATGGCCGAAACAGTAGGTGAAACAGGATTTGTATATGGCATTGATGTTTCAGATGGTATGTTGGAAAAAGCCAGCAAAAATGCAGAAAAATTCAATGTTAAGAATGTTCGCTTTATAAAATGCGATTTAGAAAAAATAGAATTACCTGATAAAATTGCAAATCTTGTAATTTCCAACTGTACACTCAATCATGCAGCAGATAAACAGTCAGTATGGAATGAAATTTACAGGATATTAAAAAAAGGAGGAAGATTTGTGGTAAGTGATATTTATGCAGTTCAGACAATTGCAGATGAGTATCGTACAGATCCGGTTGCTATTGCTGAATGTTGGGCTGGTGCAGTAACTCGTGACGAATATATGGAACAATTGAAAAATGCAGGTTTTTCTTCAGTTGAAATCATTGAAGAGTCAAAACCTTATGCAAAAGGCAAAGCTGAAGTAGCAAGTTTTACTATAGCTGGTAAGAAAGCTAAAGGCTGTAGTTGCAGCTAATTTACACAATCCTGACAGGGTTTTAAACCCTGATAGGGTTAAAATAGAAACAAATAATTTTTTATAAATAAATATTCTACGAAAATGAAAAATCTAGCAAAAAAGAAAAACGAAAAAGACAACACTAAAAAGTCAAATAACAAACAAACAGCTCAATGCTGTGCAAAAACATCAAAAGTTGTAGTTGGCTGCCATGATTAAAGAAAATCAGGAGTTTTTTCAGAAAAACTGTCAGTAACTTCATACCCGATGGCTAATGGATAGATTTAACAATTAACAAATCACCAAATCACCAAATGATTTATTCTAAACACAATATCTTTTCAAAAATTACCGATTCAGATAATTATTTTATCGTCAATCTGTTGAGTGGGAGTGCAGATATTTTAAATCCTGTGGAAGGGAAAATGTTGATGGAATTCCATAAAGGCATAGAAATATCAGCTGACTTTATGGATAATTTGATAGCGCAAGGATATTTTGTAGATGAAAAAGAGGAAGATAGACTATATCGCAATAAATACCTCAATTTTATTGATGACAGAGCCGATGATGAAGTTCAGCTGTTTTTTGTTCCTAATTACAGTTGCAATTTCGCCTGTACTTATTGTTATCAGGATGAATATGTTAATACTAAGCAAGAACTTACTATTGAAGTTATTGATGCTTTTTTTACCTATGTCAATAATGAATTTGCAGGACGAAAAAAATATCTGACAATTTTTGGAGGAGAACCATTGCTTAATTCTCCAAAGCAAAAAGAACTAATTTCTTATATGCTTGCTAAGGCAAATGAAGCTGAACTTGAAGTTTGCTTTGTTACAAATGGGTATTCACTTGAAGAATATATTGAGATACTAAAATATGCAAAAATCCGTGAGATTCAGATAACACTTGATGGAAAAGGAAGCGTTCACGATAAACGCCGTTTCCTGAAAGGAGGAGGTGCTACTTTCGATAAAATTGTAAAAGGCATTGATAGTTGTCTGGAAAACAGATTGCCCGTTAATCTTAGAGTTGTTATTGATAAACAAAATATTGATGGTTTAGCTGAATTGGCAAAATTTGCAATTGACAAAACCTGGACCAAAAACAATTTATTTAAAACTCAATTGGGAAGAAATTACGAATTGCATCATTGTCAGGCTACTTCTGAAAAACTTTTCAGTCGGATTTCCCTTTACGAATCTATTTATGATTTGGTAAAGCAATACCCTTATATTACTGAATTTTACAAACCAGCTTATTCTGTTTCAAAATTTCTTGCTGAAAATGGAAGTTTACCCGATCCTTTATTTGATGCTTGTCCGGCCTGTAAAACCGAATGGGCTTTCGATTATACAGGTCAGATATTTTCCTGTACAGCAACAGTTGGAAAAGCGGATGAATCACTGGGAACATTTTATCCTGAAGTTAGCCTTAAAGAAGAACTGATAGCTGAATGGGAAAATCGAGATGTTACTTCAATTACGGAATGTAGTCACTGTAATTTGCAACTGGCTTGTGGAGGAGGTTGTGGTTCTGTTGCAAAAAACAGGACAGGAAATGTTTGTTCAACAGATTGTCGGCCAATAAACGAATTAATGGAATTAGGCTTTGGAGCTTATTTTGAAAAAAATCAATCATAAAGAATTTATAAATCATTTTAAAATGAAAGAAATATCATCAGAAGAATTTGAAAAAGAAGTCATTAAAGGAGGGAAGGTAGTACTTGATTTTTATTCGACCGAATGTCCACCATGTGAAGCTTTAGCACCTAAGTTTGAAGGATTGGCTAAACTTTATGGCAATGATATTAAATTTGTAAAAATGTTTCGCCAGCAAAATAAACCATTGGCTGAAAAATTGGGGATAAAATCATCTCCAACCCTGGTGTTTTTTGATAATGGAGTTCAGCAAGGTGAAATTCTGAGTGGTGGTATTAAACGAAGTGATATCATCCGTCAGTTGGATGCTCTTTTACCGGAAGCAAGAGTGAAAGAAATTAAAGCACTTATCAAACCAAGTATCTCAGAATTTGATGTGATTATTCTGGGTGCCGGTCCTGGTGGATTAACTGCCGGGTTATACCTTTGTCAGGCAAAAATAAATACCGTACTTATCGATATTGCTCTTCCTGGAGGTCATGTCTCAACTACCCATGAAGTGTCCAATTATCCCGGTTTTATCGATCCTCAGCCCGGATATTTGTTATCGCACAATATGTCAGAACAAACCAAACTCTGTGGTACTGTTTATAAAGTGGCGGTGGATGTTACAAATATCGATCTGGAAAAGAAAGAAGTTGTAATTGATGAATTTGAAACTGTTAAAGCTAAGAAAATAATAATAGCTACAGGAACTTCTCCAAATCTGATGGGAATTCCCGGAGAGAAAGAATTGAAAGGCAAAGGTATTTCCTATTGTGCTACCTGTGATGCTAAATATTATGGAGATAAGGAAGTTGTAATAATTGGCGGAGGAAACTCAGCTGTAGAAGAAGCAGACTTTATCAGTAAATTTGCCAGTAAAATTACCATGGTGCATCAGTTTGATTCTTTTACTGCCAATAAACAGGCACAGGAAAAATTATTTGCAAATCCAAAGATTTCAACCCTTTTCGAACATGAACCCAGATCTTTTGTTCGCGAAGGAAATACAATCATTACAGAAGTTGAAGATTTAAAAACCAAAAATATCAAAAAAATTAAAAGCGACGGTGTTTTTGTATTTATTGGTATGAAACCCAATATAGATTTATTCAGGGAGAAATTAACACTCGATAACTGGGGTTATATTAAAACAGATGAAGATATGCGAACCAATCTCGATGGAGTTTATGCAGTAGGGGATGTTATAAGTAAAAAATACCGTCAAATTACAACGGCTGTTGCCGATGGAACCATCGCTGCAATTGCAATTGCAAAAGAAATAGAATAATTATAAAAAATGTTTACAGAACCCTGACAAGGTTTCAAACCCTGTCAGGGTTTGTGTTAAGTCTGTATATCGTTGTTAATCAATTAAATATAATGTATTATTTTTAATGGTACAACATAAGTACAACATTTTGAAAATTGTATATTGTTGATATTCAATAAGCAAAGATACGTAATATTTTTAATTTTTAATGCCTTTATTTTAACTTTTTATGCATCCAGATCATATTTCTTTTTCTGATTTGGATTGAATCGCCACAGCAGTAATATTTTGACTTTAAAAAAACGGCTGCAAAATTTCGCCACAGCAATATAAATAGAACAAGAAAAAATTAAAATCTTATGCACCAACGAGCGTAATAAATTGTTTAGCGTAGCGGTTTGCAAGGTTGCAGGTCATTTTTTTTATCATTAAATAAA
>CAIUKU010000217.1 GCA_903899825.1 uncultured Bacteroidales bacterium
AGACCTAACAGGTTTTTAAAACCTGTTAGGTCTAAAGACTTTTATTGATTTGTATTCTCAATTAACTCCTCTATCTTAGTTACAGCCAATCCTACACAACTATCTGCAGCACCATAATATACATAAACTTCACTTTCAGGTAAGGCAAAACCTTCCTTATCATATTCCATTACTATCATTCCACTGGGGAATACAACATTTGGAACCTGACCAGTCAGTTCATACAATTCACGGGGTTCCAAAATATTGCACCAACTGCGTGAAATTACTTTTGACGGATCATTCAGATCCAGTAACATTACACCAGCCTGGTATATATTTGAACTTCCAAAGTGCCCTGCTACACCATGATAAATGTGTAACCAGCCTTTACGGGTTTTAACAGGCGGTGGTCCTGAACCAATAAATTCATCCCAATAATGAAAACGACCGTCAATCAATGGAGCTAACGGTTCCCAGTTTAATAAATCAGTTGATTTTGAAAGCCAGATTGTACTTCCTGAAGTTGTCCCGTTATCATGTCGCGACCTATTGGGTCGATCCATTCTCAGGTAATTCCCGTCCACTTTTTCAGGGAATAAAACACCATTCCGGATGTCTTCATTGGAAGTTATACCCATGAATTCGAAGTTTTTGAAATCCATTGTTTTCCCTAATCCCAGCTGACAGCCTCCATCCATATCCATGGCAAACATGATGTAGTAAATACCTTCAATTTTTGAAATTCTGGCATCGTAGATATGATAAATCTTTTCTTTAATCTTTTCAATGCCTTTGAAATCCACTATTTTATTTTCAACGTTGAAGTCAATGCCATCATTGCTTTCGGCCATTACCATAAAAGTTTCACGGGAACGACTCTGCACTCTCAGCATCAGTAAATATTTGTCTTCAAATTTAATGGCTCCGGGATTAAATACCGAAGTTGCATCAACAAGCTGAGGATAAATATCAGGAATATCGGTTCTGGTAAGTATCGGACTTTTGGGATGTCTTTTCATTCTATTTTTTGTTTTAAACCTAACAGGTTTTTAAAACCTGTTAGGTTTTGATGTTTTGTAAACTAGGTTATTAAATCAAAATGTCTTAATAATGCAATGAAAGTACAAATTATACAACCAATTCCTATTAATAAAGAATCAAAATTAAGTAAAAATTTAAATGTCCCTTTTTTAGTAGGATATTTAAATCTTTGTATTAAGAAAAAGCTTCCTATTACAAAAAAAATAATGGCTATATATAAATTGTCATTCATTTCTTTTTATTTTCTAAATGATTAGCCCTGACAGGGTTTTAAACCCTATCAGGGCTAATCATTACCCCATGATAACTTTTACATTACATTCTTTCATGGATGAAACAGCAAGAATATTTCCTTCTATTTTATTTCCATCCACAATTATTTCTTTTACACCTTTTTCAACATGGTTTGGATTCAACACTTCAATACTATAAAGGCATCCACGATACATTCTTTTTGCTTTGAATCCATCCCAAAGTGCCGGAATGGCTGGATCTATCAATAATCCATTATAAGTTGGCCGTAAACCCAAAATATAATCATAGCTTACACGATACATCCAGGCAGCAGAACCTGTCTGCCATGAATGGCTTGCCCTGCCCGGCTGTGAATGTTCATTACTGGTGATGTATTGAGAAAAAACATAAGGTTCAGCTACAAAAACATCACTGTCGATACGGTTGGGTAGCATTTTCTTAAAATAATCAAAAGCCTGATTGCTTCTTCCCAACATGCATTCTGCCTGTATCACCCAGGAAGTAGGGTGACAGAATACTGCTCCGTTTTCCTTTTTGCCCCAGACACAACGGGTAACCAATCCAATATTGGGATCAATTTCTTTCCAGGCAGGTGAACATTTTTTAGGTCCTTCCGGTGAATCCAGATAGGTTTTTACACTGTTCATGGCTGTAATATTATGCTCTTTATTTGGGAATCCAGCTAATACAGGCCATATTTGTGTATTTAAAAATATCTTACCATATTTGTTTTCTTTTGAGCCCACTTTACGTCCTTTACCACCAAAAGCACGGAGGTACCATTCTCCATCCCAGCAATTTTCTTCAACCGATTGAATGAGCTGATCCCGGACGGAAGAAACTTCAGCTTTTTCTTTATCTTTTGCTAAATAATCAAGTAATTCAATGAATAAATTAAGCATGGCTGCATAGAACATCGCACCCCAAACACTTTCACCTCCTTCTTCTCCGCCAATATAATCCAATGTATCGTTCCAGTCGCCTCTGCCAAAAACAGGGAGCCCGTGTATACCGAGATTGTTTTTAGCATAGTTTACTACTGCCAGCATATGTTCTAAGATTGTTCCTTCTTTTCCTTCTTCAATAAAACGTTGTTTATTGTTCAATATATCAAAATCACCTGTTTCTTTTATATACTCAGAAACGGCAAGCATAAACCACAAAGGATCATCACAATGCTGTGTAAATTCACCTTCTCCATCACCATGGAAATGATGATAAACTTTACCATCAGTCCGCATTTGACGTGAAAGCAAAAGTATGCGTTCTTTTGCTTTTTCAGGATTCGAAATGGTAACTGCTATGGTATCCTGTGCCGTATCCCTGAATCCGAAACCTCTGCCTATTCCCCAGTAATAAAAACTGGCAACACGGCCCACATCAAAAGCAACTTTAGCCTGATAAGGAATCCAGTATTTCATGAAAATATTTACATCTTTATCCGGTGTTTCAACAGAAGTATGGGCAAAATAATCTTCCCAGCTTTTGTTAAGCTTAGCAAAAGCAGCATCTACAGTCTTAACATCTTTATATTTTTGAACCCTTTGTTCTTTTAATTCGTCAAAGCGTAATTTTTCGATTACACCTAAGGTGAAAATGAGGTCTTTTGATTCTCCGGGTTTTAATTCGATATCAAATTTTAATGCATTTACAACATTTCCAAAGTCAGTATCCTGAGAGCTTAGATTTTCCTTTTCTATGCTTTCAGGATTATTTTCGTTGCGATACAGGCCGATGAAGCGTTCGCGGACTGTTTCATAACTTGATGCCGGATGATTGGCAGTAAAAAAACACCATTGATCCCATTCTTTGTTTTCCTGCTGTTGGGTGCCCTTACTCTGTGTTACCCAATAGGTTTTGGTTGAAAAAATAGCATTTAATTCTTTATCAAAATGTGAACGGTTAAAATGCTGATCATCGCATTGATTGATTAAATCTACCAAAGCATGCCCTAACGCCAGTTCAACATAAGTATAGACAGACAAGTTGCGGACTCTGTCTGAACTGTTTTTTAAGCATGTTTTCCATAATTCCTGATCATCATCCAGAGGTACAAAAAAAAGTACAGAAGAATCAATACCATTTATACTGGCTTCGGAACGGGTATAGCCAAAACCGTGAGCCAGTTTGTACGCTTCAAGATGTTTACCAACCGGCTGCCAGTTAAGACTCCAGACTTCACCGGTTTCATTGTCTTTAATATAAATATATTTACCCGGACGATCATGAGGAACTTCATTGATCCGGTAACGGCTTACTCGTCCATGTAAAGGACTTTTAAAATAACTCATGCCTCCGGCATTGTTGGAAATACTGCTGAAGTATCTGCCGTTATAAAGATAGTTTATCCACGGACTGGGAGTATTCATGCTGTCAATGATATACTCTTTACCGTCTTTTGAAAAATGTCCGTATTGCATTTAATCCTTAGTTGTTTGGGGAAATACTTATAAAAACTTTCTAAGATGCAAATGTATTATTTTTATTTATATAATTCAGCTAAATGCATTTAGTTTTTAAGATTAAATATAAACAATACGAAAAATGTATATTAAATTTTAAGAAATACCCTTGAGGATTTCTATTACTGCTTTTACTCTTTTTTCATCGGTTATATGCTGTTCATATTCAGAAATAGCTTCTATACCTCCCATGCGAATGAAAGGATTCCTGAAAGCCATGCTGCTCTCAGTTTTTTTTCTCAGAGAAACATGAAAAGCCTGAGCTTGTGTAGTAGTGGCAATTTCCTTGATATTATCCTCGTTGATTCCAGAGCCCGGCATGATGGTGATTTTTTCTTTTGCATGAAGAATCAATTGTTTGATTAATTCTAAACCTTCAATAGCTTTGGGTTGCAAACCGGATGTAAGTAAATTATTAAACCCCAATGAAATAATATCATCAAGCGCAGTAAATGGGTCGTACACCATGTCAAAGGCTCTGTGAAAGGTAGTTTGTAATGGATAAGCCATTTCAAGCAGTTGACGACAGATTGTTTTATCGATTTTCCCCTCTTTGGTCAGCACTCCAAACACCACACCATCAGCACCCAATATTTTGGCTGATAAAATATCTTGCTTGATAATTTCCAATTCAAGGGAGGAATACAAAAAGTCACCCCCTCTTGGTCGTATAATAATATTTAAATCAATAGAAAGATGTTTCCTTGCCAGAGAAATGGCAGCATAAGATGGTGTAGTTCCTCCTTCAAAAATGTTGTCGCAGAATTCTACACGTTGCGCACCTCCTTTTTCGGCAGCAATAGCTGATTCAACCGAATTTACACAAACTTCCAGAAGCATTGAAAGATGATTTATTAATTAATCCCTTTGCTATAAGCTTCATTCAAACCTTTTAAAACTGCTTTTGTAATGTTCAGGCTGTCATTTGCATACAAAATACCACTTACCCTGGATTTTTCGAGTATAAAAGAATATTTTGGACCCTGATTAAATCTTTTGATAAAAGAAAATATGGAATCCTGTAATTGAATGTTTTTATTTTGTTTTACTTCGACTAATTGATTTCCCAGGCTTTTTTCAAGTTCCATCAGACTGCTTTGTTTTTGTTGCAACGCAGCTTCTTTTTTCTTTTGTTCATTCAACGACAAGGAAGCACCTGTTTTCAGATAGTTTTCGTATTCAGCTTTAAAAGCCATTGCCTGAGCTTTATAGTTATTTGTGAGTTTTGATTCTAAATCATCCAGTTCTTTTTTAGTTGCTTTTACGAAGTCATAATTTTCCCAAATGGTATCACTATCAACAAAAGCGATGCTTAATGCCGTTTTTAAACCAACGGGTTGAACAATTTCCTGTTTTTGATGTGAAGTAAAAAACAATATATAAAGTACAATAATAGCAACAGCAATAAAAATATTGAAAACTAAACCAGCATTTGATTTTTTACCGGGAGTGGTATTAGTATTATTCTCAATAACAGGAGGTTGATAATTCAGCTTTTGTTGGGTTTCTTCTGCGTTTTCTTCGATAATATTATCTTCGTTCATAAAAATGTAATAAAATGTGATTGAATGTTTTAATTTGTTTTTAAAAATTTTTTTCCTTTTTCAGGTCTTATGCTTAATTCCCGATTTCTGACATAAATTTGATGCGCATCAATCGGATTTCTTCTTCTGTATATTCATTTTCGCCTAACTCTTTTAAAGCATCTTCGATAGAATCAGATTCAGCCTCTCCGAAGAATTCATAGATCTCTTCCTGATGGTATATATCAATGCATTCGTCAATATAATACTTGATATCAATTTTAGTACCCGAAGAAACAATGCTTTCTATTTCAGTAAGTATTTCGTCCATTGTAAGATTCTTGGCTGTAGCAATGTCCTCAAGTGATAATTTTCTATCAATATTCTGAATAATATAGACTTTGAGCCCTGATTTATTAATTACAGACTTTACAACCAAATCCTGTGGACGTTCTATTTCATTCTCATCAACATATTTTTTGATTAAATCAATGAATGGTTGTGCATATTTTGTTGCTTTACCAGATCCCACACCAGTAATTTGCCTCATTTCATCCATCGTAATCGGATATTGAATGGTCATATCCTCTAATGAAGGATCTTGAAAAATAACAAAAGGTGGTAAATTTTCTTTCCTCGAAATTTCTTTTCTTAAATCTTTCAGTAATGAAAATAAAGTTTTGTCGGTTGCATTGGAATGACCTCCACCGCCGCCTATTACATCCATTAAATCTTCATCATCATTCAAAAAGTCATGATCTTTGGCAATCATGATTTTATATGGTTTTTTAATATATTTCAAACCTTCGGGACTTACTTTTAATAAACCGTAGTTTTCTATATCTTTTACCAATAAATTCTCGATAATTGCCTGACGAATAACTGCATTCCAATAACCTTCTACTTTACCAGAACCAATTCCGAATTGAGGAAGTTTATCATGCTTCATCTTTTTAAGTGTTGCAGAATTCTTCCCGATAATGATCTGAGCAATATGTTTGGCTTTAAACAATTGTTTTACCGTTAAAACAGTTTCAATTGCTGTTACCACGTCTTCGGTACCATCTGTTTTTTCTTTAGGGTGGTTGCAGTTATCACATGTATTACAGTTATCATGTGGGTAATTTTCACCAAAATAGTGAAGCAGCACTCTTCTTCGGCAAGCTGAAGACTCAGCATAAGAAACGGTTTCGTTCATCAGTTGCATGGCAATTTCTTGTTCAGCAACAGCTTTTCCTTTTAAAAATTTTTCGAGCTTAATAATGTCTTCTTCGCTATAAAATGCAATACAATTTCCTTCTCCATCGTCACGGCCGGCCCTTCCGGTTTCCTGATAATAGCCTTCCAGACTTTTCGGCATATCATTGTGAATTACAAACCTGACATCAGGTTTATCAATACCCATACCAAAAGCAATAGTTGCAACAATTACATCAACTTCCTCCATTAAAAACTTATCCTGATTGCCGGCACGAACAACAGGATCAAGACCTGCATGATATGGCAATGCTTTAATGCCATTAACCAATAATGTTTCTGCCAGTTCTTCCACTTTTTTACGGCTCAGGCAATAGATAATACCTGATTTACCCATGTGTCCCTTGATGTATCTGATGATTTCTTTATTTACATCCTTGGTTTTGGTACGGACTTCATAATATAAATTAGGACGGTTAAATGAAGAGATAAACAAATTAGCATTCATCATCGACAAATTCTTTTGAATGTCTTGTTGAACTTTAGGTGTTGCAGTGGCAGTAAGGGCTATAATAGGTACTTTTTTGCCGATTGCTTCAATTATAGGCCTAAGTCTGCGATATTCCGGTCTAAAATCATGTCCCCATTCAGAAATGCAATGGGCTTCATCAATTGCATAAAATGAAATAGTAATATCTTTAAAAAATTCAATATTTTCTTCTTTTGTAAGAGACTCAGGGGCAACATATAAAAGTTTTGTTTTCCCTGAAGTAATGTCAGCTTTTACAGCTTTTATCTCTGTTTTCGATAAAGAGGAATTTAAAAAATGAGCAATTCCATTATCATTCCCAAAGCTGCGAATGGCATCTACCTGATTTTTCATCAATGCAATCAAAGGAGATATAATAATTGCTGTGCCTTTGCTGATAATAGCAGGTAATTGATAACACAATGATTTCCCACCACCCGTAGGCATTATCACAAAAGTATCTTTCCCATCAAGTAAACTATTAATAATTTCTTCCTGATTTCCTTTAAAATTATCAAATCCAAAAATCTTTTTCAAATGTTTGTGAAGATAATTTCCTTCCTTAGTCGCCATTTATGATATTAATTAAAATATGAATATTTATCTTTTTGTAAAAATAGATAATTTTTATGTAAAAATATAAAAAAA
>CAIUKU010000218.1 GCA_903899825.1 uncultured Bacteroidales bacterium
TACGCAAATACTGAGCAAGTTGCACCTATTTCGGCACCCATATTACAGATGGTTGCTTTGCCTGTACAGGAAAGTGAAGTTGCTCCTTCACCAAAATATTCTACTATACAACCTGTACCACCTTTTACTGTTAGTATTCCTGCTATTTTTAAAATGATGTCTTTTGCAGAAGCCCATCCATTGAGATTACCTGTTAACTTAATACCTATTAGTTTTGGAAATTTTAATTCCCATCCCATACCTGACATAACATCAACCGCATCAGCACCGCCAACACCTATCGCAATCATTCCCAATCCACCTGCATTAGGTGTATGTGAATCAGTTCCTATCATCATTCCTCCGGGAAATGCATAGTTTTCCAATACAATCTGATGTATAATTCCGGCTCCGGGTTTCCAGAAATCAATATTGTATTTATTACATACTGAACTTAAAAAATCATATACTTCTTTATTGGTAATATTAGCAGTAGCAAGGTCTTCAGCATATCCTGATTTGGCCATTATTAAATGATCGCAATGAACAGAAGAAGGTACTGAAGTAGTATCTTTTCCAGCCATCATAAACTGAAGCAGAGCCATTTGTGCTGTTGCGTCCTGCATGGCAACTCTGTCTGGTGCAAAATCTACATAATCGATTCCTCTTTGTAACTTAACCGATGAGTTAGTTTCATATAAATGACAATAAAGTAGTTTTTCACTCAAGGTCAGAGGGTGATTGAGCAATTTTCTTGCATTGCCAGTTTTTAAAGGCAATTCTTCATAAAATTTTTTGATCATTTCAAAGTTGAATACCATATTCTGATTTTTTAATTTCTATAATTATGAGTAAAGTTAACATTAAAAATCAATTTAATGAATTTATTAATTATAGAAGTATTGAAATACTTTTTTATAATTTAATAACAATTCAATTGTTAATTTTGTTCATCCTTTTTTGTATATTTAAGCGTTTGATTAATTTTAAATGAATTGGATAGGAATAGTTTTGTATAAATTTCATATACAGTTTTATATATAAAAAAATGATTCGCTCAAATATGTGATTATAAGTTAAAATACCTGTTTAAATTGATTGAAGCACAAAGATAAAAGTTGATGTTATATAATGGTCTTAAATTATGTTGATAGTTATCAATGTATTTAGCTTATTTATGAAAACTTAACTAAAAGATAAAAAAAAAGCCAAATAAATTAATATTTAGCTTTTCCAATTTAAAAAATAGTTATTGTTATTTTTTTATTTCTAGTAATTCTACTTCAAAAACCAGTGTTGTGTATGGTCCAATTGCTTGTCCTGCACCTTGTTCGCCATATGCAAGATGGTATGGGACATATAATTTCCATTTTGATCCAAGCGGCATGAGTTGTAAAGCTTCAGTCCAGCCCTTGATAACACCATTAACAGGAAAACTTGCAGGTTGCCCTCTGTGAACGGAGCTGTCAAAGATATTTCCATTGATCAGTGTTCCATGATAATGTGTGGTTACAACATCTGTTAAACCTGGTTTTTCACCTTTTCCTTCTGTAATTATTTCGTATTGCAAACCACTTTCAAGGCTGATAACACCTTCTTTTTTAGCATTCTCTACCAGAAATAATTCACCTTCTTTTTTAATCTCAGCAAATGTATTTTCCTGTAATTCTGCAAAGTAAGAATTGAGTATTTCTCCAATTTTTTCTTCAGACAAAGCAAGAGGAGTTTCATTTAAAACATCTTCCATTGCTTTTAAAAAATCATTTATGTTTTCAATGTTAATACCTTGTCCTTTAAGATTAAATGCCATACTGGCCCCTAAACTATAACTTAATTCGTTCATCAATGTTTGTTTAAATTTATAAAAGCGGCAAAGATACAATTTGTTAAGATACAAAAAATAGTTCTTATTGAATTTTTATTTGATAAATGCTATCTTCCATCTTCCAACTTCTGTCTTCTAACTTCCATCTTAAATCAAACTACGTTACAAACTTTATAAACTTCAATGCCAATTTTTCTTATTTTTGCCGTTTAAATATAAATATATGAATAAGCTTAAGATATTATCCGTTAATATATCCGAACAAAAAGGAACCATTAAAAAATCTGTAGAATCTATCGAACTTACAGCTACCGGAGTTAGCAATGATGCACATGCAGGAAAATGGCATCGTCAGGTGAGTTTGCTAGGGACAGAGAGTATTGCCAAATTCGAAGCCAAAGCAGGAAGGAAAATTAACTTTGGTGAATTTGCCGAAAATATTACCACTGAAGGTTTTCTGCTTTACAAAATGCATCCTCTGGATAGAATCAAAAATGATGAAATATGCCTGGAGGTGACACAGATCGGAAAACATTGTCATGGTGACGGATGTGCTATTTATCGTGAAGTGGGCAATTGTGTGATGCCCAAAGAAGGTATTTTTGCAAGAGTTCTCAAAGGCGGAAATTTAAAAGCAGGTGATACACTTGAGTATTATCCTAAGATTTACAAAGCAATGATTTTAACCCTGAGTGACCGTGCAAGTGAAGGCGAATATGAAGACAGGAGTGGTGTTCGTATTAAGGAAATTTTAGAGAAACATGCTGACGAAAGCGGTATTTTAATTGCAGTCAATCGCATCGTCATACCTGATGATGCAGGCATGCTGACTTTTCATCTGCAACAGGCAGGTGAAGAGCATGTGGACTTTATTTTTACCACAGGAGGCACAGGTATTGGTCCCAGAGATATTACACCTGAAACCGTGAAACCTCTTCTCGACAAAGAAATTCCCGGAATAATGGAATTGATTCGGATCAAATACGGACAGGAAAAGCCGAATGCCTTGCTAAGCCGAAGTGTTGCCGGTTTAATGGGAAGTTCTTTGATTTATACCTTGCCAGGCAGCGTAAAAGCTGTTAATGAATACATGGAAGAAATTCTGAAGACATTGAATCATTTGGTGTATATGCAATATGGATTAGATGTGCATTGAGTTTTTAATGATTATTAATATATTCATTTAATGTAAAGAATTCTTTAGGTCTTATTCCTTTTTCCGTTTGCTGAAGATTACAGCATTCATTGTAAATATCGTGCTCAAAAAACAGGACATAGTCATTGGCAAGAGCTTCACGTAGGAATGTGTCTTTCTCAGCAAGTGAAACCAGCGGTTGGGTGTCGTAACTGATTACATAAGGTAAAGGAATGTGCACAGCTGCCGGCATCAGGTCAGCCATATAAACTATCGTGCTGTCTTTGTATTTGATAAAAGGAATTATCTGACCTGCAGTATGTCCATTGAAAATTCTTACTTCAAAACCCGGGAAGAGGGTAGTATCATTATCAATTAAATTAAGTTTTCCTTTATCCATTAAGGGGACGAAATTTTCTTTAAGAAAGGAAGCTTTTTCCCGGGCATTGGGTTGATTCGCCAGCTCCCAGTGGGTACGACCTACCCAATAGGTGGCATTTTTAAAAGTAAGTTCATAGCCACTTCTGTCAGCATTGTATTTAACAGCTCCGCCACAATGATCAAAATGCAAATGGGTCAGAACTACATCTGTAATATCATCTAAGGTATAGTTTTTATCTGCTAAAGATGATATCAGGGTATCATCACCATTCAGATGCATGTTGTTGAAAAACTTTTCATCCTGTTTGTCACCTATTCCGCAATCAATTAATATTCTTTTGTTATCTGTAACAACCAATAAGCAGCGCATGCTCCAGTTGCAAAGATTGTTTTCGTCGGCAGGATATTGCTTTTGCCACATCACTTTTGGCACTACGCCGAACATGGCACCTCCGTCGAGTTTTAGATTTCCTGTATTTATTACGTGTAATTTCATTTGTTTATATTTTTCTAAATTGCTGAAAACATTGCTTTTAGGATATTTAAAAATGATATTTTCACTCAAATTTTCCTCTCGCTAAAGGCGAGACCATGATATATATATTTCGGTTGGTTCCGTCTCGCCATGGGCGAGACGAATGGACATTTCATGGTATTCAGTAAAAGTATTTCAATTTTTAATTTGATGAGCGATTTAAATACTTATGAATTGAAATTTACCAGATTACTCAAATCTTAAAATAAAAACAAGTTTATTATTAAATATAGGAAACAGTTAATGCTTTTTTATGTTCAAGCGTATTTTCTCATTTCTTTAGATAGCATGAAATTTTATTAGAATTGGATTTGTTTAAGGAAAATATCTACCCAAATTAGCATTATAAAAGTTTATTTCATCATTTTTCAGGTAAAAATTTTAAGTCAAAATTTTAAAATCACCTCATTTACTCATATTCCCTGGCCTTAAGCTCACCTTTTAGTATCATCAAACCATTCATAGCCAGTGCTTTCATTTCGTTTTCGCCAGGATAAATATATACTTTGCTAATAAAGCTAATTCGTTCCAAAATCATAGCAGTAAAAATTTTATTGTAAGCTAAGCCTCCTGTAAGCAAAATAGCATCCACTTTGCCTTTCAAAACAGTTGCCATTGCTCCGATATTTTGAGCAACCTGATAAGCCATCGCAGCATAAACCAATTCAGCATTTTTGTCACCATGCTGAATCATCTTTTCAACCTCAACAGCATTATTTGTTTTTAAATAGGCAACTAATCCTCCATTTCCGGTAAGCAGTTTTCTGATTTCAGAATATGAATATTTACCTGAGAAACACAAGTCAACCAATTGTCCCGCAGGAAGAGAGCCAGCCCTTTCGGCTGAAAAAGGACCATCTCCATCCAACCCATTATTGGTATCAATAATTCTGCCATAACTATGAGCACCTACTGTAATTCCCCCTCCCATATGAGAAACGATCAGATTAAGATCTTCATATTTCTTATTAAATTCAGTAGCATAACGCCGGGCTACTGCTTTTTGGTTTAATGTATGGAGAAAACTTTTACGTGGCAATTCTGGCAAACCGGATAATCTGGCAATATCATCCATTTCATCAACACAACTAGGGTCTGCTATATAAGCTTGTACTCCATTGCCAATTATATCAGCAATTTCCTTTGCAATATAACCTCCAAGGTTGGAAACATGTTCGGCCATAGGATTTATAATGTCCCTGATCATGATGTCATTCACTCTGTAAACACCACTTTCCATAGGTTTTAACAATCCCCCGCGACCAATTACCAGCTTTATATCATTTAATGAACAATCAGCACAAACCAACTCATCCAGTACTTCCTGTTTCCTGAATTCAAACTGATCGACCACTTTTTTATATTTTGATAATTCCTCAGAATTATGTTCAATATTTTTAAGAAACACATTTGTATTTGATTTATATACTGCAATTTTTGTCGAAGTTGACCCTGGATTAATAACTAATATTTTCATGTGTTTATATTTATTTGTTTCTTGATCTTTAGTTACTTAAAAGATGTTACAAAACACTAAAAAAGTTAAAATATAATTTTCATGCTCAAATTTGGAACGCGGATAATGCGGATCCCGAAGATTCGGGA
>CAIUKU010000219.1 GCA_903899825.1 uncultured Bacteroidales bacterium
CGTAATTTTGAATGAGAATTTGAAAATTTTATGATTTGATAATTTAAAAATGAAGCGATTTAAAAATTAATAATTTGATATTTTAACAAGAAGATTATTTTAATGCGTTTTAATTTTTTTATCAGTAATAAAATAATCTGGAAGAACTTTTTTCTGTCTTTTGTTTTCCAATATCATATTCCTATCACTTTATAAACTTTACAACTTTATAAACCTTACAAACTTTAATCTATGAAAAAACAACATAAAGATATCGAACTCGAAAACAATACTTTTGTTACCAGTGTATTGCGTATATTCTCTAATGATCCCTTTTCGGCTTTTAATTATAAGCAGGTTTCTGCCAGAATGGGAATCAACGACAAAGCCAGCAAAGAACTTGTTATACATGTGATTCATAAATTGGTAAAAACCGATGCTATCAAGGAAGAAAGCCGTGGGAAGTATAAGCTCAATCCATCCTATATCAACGAAAACCTGATGCCAAAATCATACATCACAGGAACCGTTGATATGAAACAAACAGGTAAAGCTTACATTATTATCGATAAAGAAAGTGAAGATGTGTTTATTTCATCGAATAATACCAATCATGCCATGCATGGTGATAAGGTTAAGGTTTTTCTTTTTCCACGTCGTAAAGGCAGAAAACTGGAAGGTCAGATTGTTGAAATTATTGAAAGAGCCCGTAAGCAGTTTGTAGGTATCGTACAGGTTTCTAAGAAATTTGCTTTTCTGGTTCCTGACAATAACAATGTGCCTGTTGATATTTTTATTCCGCTAGATAGCTTAAACGGTGCTAAAAACGGAGAAAAAGCATTGGCCCGCATCACCGACTGGCCCGAAAGAGCAAGCAATCCTTTCGGTGAAATAATACAGGTATTAGGCATCCCGGGCGATAACAACGTGGAAATGCAGTCAATATTAGCAGAACTTAATTTTCCTTTATCATTTCCTGACAATGTAGAAAAAGAAGCAGACAGGATTCCTGAAGCCATACCCGAAAAAGAAATCAGTAAACGAAGAGATTTCCGAAACATCGTTACATTTACTATTGATCCTGAAGATGCAAAAGATTTTGATGATGCGCTGTCAGTCAGAAAACTTAAAAACGGACTTTGGGAAGTTGGCGTTCATATTGCAGATGTTTCTTATTATGTACAACCCAATTCTCTTATTGATAAAGAGGCTTATGAAAGGGGTACCTCAATTTATCTGGTGGATCGTGTTATTCCAATGTTACCTGAGCGTTTATCCAACGGAGTATGCTCATTGCGGGCCAACGAAGACAAGCTTTGCTATTCTGCCGTATTCGAAATGGATGACAATGCCCATATCAAAAACGAATGGTTCGGAAAAACAGTTATTTGCTCTGACAAACGATTTACCTATCAGCAAGCTCAGGATATAATTGAAACTGAAACAGGCGATTTTGCTGAAGAAATGCTGACTCTGAATAAACTGGCTTTAAAGCTAAGGGAAGAAAGATTTAAAAGTGGTGCTATTAATTTTAAATCCACAGAAGTAAAATTTCAGCTGGATGAAAAGGGAAAACCTTTGGGTGTTTTCATCAAAGAAATTAAAGATTCCAACCGTTTGATCGAAGATTTTATGTTACTTGCCAATAAAAAAGTTGCATCTTATATTGGCATTAAAAAAGGAAATGAAACACCTAAAACCTTTGTGTATCGTGTACATGATGAGCCTAATGCCGAAAAGCTAAATACATTTGTACTCTTTTTGTCAAAGTTAGGATACATCCTAAAAACGGGTTCACGTAAAAACCTGGCTACGTCATTCAACAATCTTTTTGAAGCCATCGAAGGAAAAGGCGAAGAAAACATGATAGAAACCATTGCCATACGTACCATGGCAAAAGCTTATTATTCAACCGAAAATATCGGACATTACGGACTTGCTTTCCCTTATTATTCACATTTTACTTCTCCCATCCGCCGTTATCCAGATCTGATGGTTCATCGTTTATTGGAAATGTACATGGATGGCAAACCTTCGGTCAGTAAAAAAGATTACGAGGAAATGTGTGAGCATTCCTCGATGATGGAACGCAAAGCTGCAGAAGCCGAAAGAGCTTCCATCAAATACAAACAGGCTGAATACCTGCAGGATAAAATAGGACAATCATTCTATGGTTTAATATCCGGTGTAAGTAAATGGGGCCTGTTTGTTGAATTGGAAGGAAATAAATGCGAAGGAATGGTGTCGCTCAAACGTATGGTAGATGATTATTATTTTCTGGATGAAGAAAACTATCAGGTGATAGGTCAACGTTACGGGCATAAATACAAACTCGGCGACCGACTGAAAATCAAAATTGTAAGGGTAGATATTGCTAAAAAACAAATGGATTTTGAAATTGTGGAAGAGAGATAAGGATAAAGGTTAAAGTAAAAAGTAAAAAGGGTAAAGGATAAAGTAAAAAGGATAAAGGTTAAAGCAAAAAGTTGGAAGACTGAAGAACGAATTAGGAAGACAGTAAAGTAGCAAGTGTTAAGTTGGAAAAAGTATTAAGTTAGATAAAGTTTTAAGTGTTAAGAAAAAAGAAAACAAAAGGCCTGCTTCCTAAAAACTGTTACCCAACATCTATTTTTTCCAGGTTATAAGTAATTCTTTGTACCACTTTAGCCCATATTTACGGATAAGGGGTTCTTTCAGAAATTCATATACTTTTACATTGAGTCTTTTGCCATTGACCAGTGCTTTTTCACAGATATGCCAGCGTTGGTAGTTTACGGCATCAAAATCTGTATAGCGATTGATTCTTACAGGATACAAATGGCATGATATGGGTTTTTGAAATTTCAGCTTTTTCATCTCCCATGCTTTTTCGATGGCACAAAAAGCAATATCCTCTTCAAAATATACAAAAGCGCATTCACGTTTATTTACCAATGGAGTAACCATATTTCCCCATGCATCCATTTCGAATACTCCGACTTCATCCACAACAGTGATGCCTTCTGCTCTCATATAAGGTTTTATCACTTCTATTTCGTCTTCCAGTATGCTAATCTCCTCAGTATCCAATGGTGCACCGGCATCGCCTTCCACACAACAGGCTCCTTTGCATTTCTTTAAATCGCATACAAAACAAACCTCATTCAGGTCGTCGGATATAATGGTATTGTCAATAGAAATCATGGGGCAAAGATAGTGTTTTTATATAAATGAAAAAGTGCCAGAAAAATAGGTTTTTAAATTAATATAAATAATTCATTGTAATATCTGGCACTCACTCCATCTTATCATTCAGTGACTTAAAGCCTTGTCCCAGGATTTCGTTGGCATTAATGACTGTTAAAAAAGCATCTGGATCTATCTGATTGATGTATTCTTCAATCATAGCCAGTTCTCTTCGGCTGACTACAGTGAAAATGATATGTTTTTCGGCACCATTGTACATGCCATTCCCTTTAATAAGGGTTCCACCCCGATGGATATCGTTCAGGATTTTATCTCTGATGGCTTCGTATTTGTCGGAAACAATAAACAATGTTTTATCATAACTGATACCCTGCAAAACAATATCTACCACTTTTGAAATAACAAAAATAGTAATCCACGAATACAATGGAAGCCGCCAATCGCCAAATGCTATCAAACTGGTTAATACAATACTTGAATCAACTATCATGATTGATTGACCCAATGGGAGTTTCGTATATTTTGATAAAATCATAGAAATTACATCAGAGCCGCCACTGGTGGCTTTTGCTTTAAGAATCAGACCAACACCCACTCCAATTACCAAACCACCAAATACACATGAAAGCAGAATATCATGAGAAAGCTGCAAGGGATCTCCTCCAAAAAAATAAGTGAGTGTATCTACAAAAACAGCAGTAAGAATGAAAGTAACTACAGTCTTTATACCAAATCTTGGACCCAATACTTTTATCCCGATAATGGTTAAAGGAATATTAAAACACAAGGCCATTAATCCAACCGGAATTCCAATCAGATAGTGCAATACAATAGAAATTCCATATATCCCACCCGGTACAATTCTATAGGGGGTTATAAAAAACACATATCCCATTGCAACTGCAAAAGAACCGATTGTAATAAAACTATAGTCTCTGAACCATTTTTTAGAAAATCGTATTTCGTTATGAACAAAAGCCATTTTTAGAAAATTAATTATGCTGTAAGTTTTTCTTCTAAAGATTTAAAACCTTTCCCCAGAATTTCATTCGCGTCAATCACAGTTAAAAATGCATTCGGATCAATCTGGTGAATATATTCCTGAAGGATTGCTAATTCTCTGCGGTTTACTACTGTAAATATGATGGTCTTTTCTGCATTGTTAAACATACCGTTGCCTTTGATAAAAGTACCGCCTCTATTGATATCAGTCAGAATCTTATCACTAATTTCCTGATATTTGTCCGAAATAATAAACAATGTTTTGTCATAACTCACGCCTTCCAGTACAACATCTATCACTTTTCCTGTTATAAAAATCACTATCCATGAATATAAAGGAATTTTCCAATCGCGAAATACCACCAAACCTATTAAAACAATCACCGAATCCACATAAATCATCAGTTGACCCAGAGGCATCCGGGTATATTTAGCAATAATCATAGCCACTATATCTGAGCCTCCTGAAGTAGCTTTTGCTTTGAAAATCAAACCTAAACCCAAACCAATTAAAACGCCACCAAATATACATGCTAACAATACATCATTAGATAAATCAATGGTGCCATTCAACATGGTTTTAGGACTTTCATCCCCAATCATAAAAGTAAGTAAATCCATAAATACAGATGCCAGTACCATTCCAATAACTGTTTTTACTCCAAAGCGGGGTCCTAAAATACGAATTCCCAGAAGTGTTAATGGTATATTCAAAGCCAGTCCGAATAAACCAACCGGAATTCCGGGAACTAAATGATGAACAACAATCCCAATCCCATAAACACCACCGGGTACTATATTATAAGGGTTGATAAAAAATACGAAGCCGGCTGCCAGTATCAGGGAACCCAATACAATTAAACTATAAGCAATAAACCATTGCTTAGAAAACAGTTTTTCATTTGTAACAAAAGCCATAAATTTGAATTATTTTAAGTATGAAATATTTCAGATTTTCAACGATAATACAATAAGTTATCGTTAAAATAAAAAAAAGTGCAAAAATAGTTATCTTTTGTAATAGAGATACATTTTTTAACATTTGTCAAATACTCATAAATATTCAGATAATCTGTAAATTATTGGATATTTGATTATATAAGGCAGTAAATAAAATATAAAATAAAAGCTATCCTTTTAATGCTTCTGCTCCACCTACAATTTCCAATATTTCGTTGGTAATAGCAGCCTGGCGGGCTTTGTTGTATGATAAGCGTAATTGTTTTAATATTTCAGTAGCATTATCGGTTGCTTTGTGCATAGCCGTCATACGGGCACCTTGTTCCGAAGCCCATGAATCTAGTACTACTTTATACAATTGTATCTTTAATGTTTTTGGAACCAGCTCATTTAGTATTTCCTGTTTATTGGGTTCAAATATGTAGTCAGCTGAAGTTGCATTTTTAGAATTATTTTCAGGAGGTAAAATAGGCAAAAACTGCTCAACAACTAATTGTTGAGTAGCTGCATTTTTAAATCTATTGTAAACGATTTCAATTCTATCATATTTCTTGTTTTTAAAATCGTTCATTAATTGTTCTGCAATAGGGATCATATTTTCAAAGCTGAGTTTATCAAAAATATGGTCTAATCTATCCGTTATTTTGTAGGTACGTCTTGCAAAAAAGTCACCTGCTTTTTTACCAATACATAAAATTTCAACGTTGCCTTTGCTGTTTTGAATTTCAAACTGATCCTGAATAAGGTTGTTAACCATTTTGATGATATTCGCATTAAAAGCACCACACATTCCTCTGTTGGAAGAAACGGCGATAATCAGGATTTTATCAGCTTTACGTTCTTCAAAAAAAGCAGCAGCATCGGTATTTTCAATGCTGTCGCTTAAGTTGCGTAATATTTCAGTAAGTTTAGCCGAATAAGGTCTAAGTTTGATAATTGCATTTTGAGCTCTTCTCAGTTTAGATGCCGATACCATTTTCATAGCATTGGTAATCTGCTTTGTAGAGTTTACTGAGGTAATTCTGGTTCTTACTTCTTTTAAATTGGGCATAATTGCTCCCTTTTAATTAGTTTTCGTATTTTCTGGAAATTTCTTTAGCTGTTTGCTCCAGTACTTTAATATCGTTATCGGTAAGCATACCTTTTTTGAGCGAATCAAGTACATCGTTGTGATCAATTTGCATGTGATGTAAGAAATCAATTTCAAAATCAATTACTTTTCTTACAGGAATTTTTTGCAACAAACCTTTTGTTCCGCAATATAGAATTGCAATCTGTTCTTCAACTTTCATCGGAGAATATTGAGGTTGTTTTAATATTTCCACATTACGACTACCTTTATCGAGTACAGCTTTAGTTGTAGCATCCAAATCTGAACCAAATTTAGAGAAAGCTTCCAGTTCGCGGAACTGAGCCTGGTCAATTTTCAAGGTACCAGCAACTTTTTTCATGGATTTAATCTGAGCATTGCCACCTACACGTGATACAGAAATACCTACATTGATAGCAGGGCGGATTCCAGCGTTAAACAGATTCGTTTCCAGAAATATCTGACCATCGGTAATTGAAATTACATTGGTTGGAATATAAGCAGAAACGTCACCAGCCTGAGTTTCAATAATGGGTAAGGCTGTGAGTGAACCTCCTCCTTTTACAATATGCTTGATAGAATCAGGTAAATTATTCATTTGTGCTGCAATTTCATCAGATTTTATAATCTTGGCAGCTCTTTCCAATAACCTGGAATGTAAATAGAATACATCACCGGGATAGGCTTCACGACCTGGTGGGCGTCGTAATAATAATGAAACTTCGCGGTAAGCAACTGCTTGTTTTGATAAATCATCATACACCACTAAAGCAGGACGTCCTGTATCTCTAAAAAATTCACCGATGGCAGCACCTGTAAACGGTGCATAAAACTGCAATGCAGCAGGGTCAGAGGCAGTAGCAGCTACAATAACAGTATAAGCCAAGGCACCTTTTTCTTCGAAAGTCTTTACAACATTTGCAATGGTAGAACCTTTCTGTCCGGAAGCTACATATATGCAAAATACAGGTTCGCCTTTATCGTAAAACTCACGTTGATTAATAATTGTATCTATCGCAATTGCTGACTTACCGGTTTGACGGTCGCCAATGATTAATTCACGTTGACCTCTGCCAATCGGAATCATGGCATCAATAGGCTTGATACCTGTTTGCAATGGTTCAGTAACGGGTTGACGATAAATAACGCCCGGAGCTTTACGTTCGAGTGGCATTTCATAAGTTTCACCTAAGATAGGACCTTTTCCGTCAATAGGTTCACCCATTGTATTTATTACCCTACCCAACATCCCTTCGCCTACTTTGATAGAAGCAATTTGGTTGGTACGTTTTACGATGTCACCTTCTTTAATCTGACGGGAATCACCTAAGAGTACTACCCCAACATTATCTTCTTCCAGATTGAGAACAATTGCTTTGACACCTGTTTTCACAAATTCAACCAGCTCGCCTGATTGAGCATTATTGAGTCCGTAAATACGTGCAATTCCATCGCCAACCTGCAATACAGAACCTACTTCTTCTAAGTCAGATTCCATTTTAAAGCCTGCCAATTGTTGTCTTAAAATTGCGGATATTTCAGCGGGTTTAATTTCAGCCATATTGTAATTTATTTATAATCTATTTGTTAAAATCCTTTTTCGTAAATATTTTTATTAAATTCTTTCCTTAATCGTTGAATTTTTGTAGAGATACTGTTATCAGTTTGCTTATCATCTATAGTGACAATAAATCCCCCAATTATACTTGGGTTAATTTCTTCCGAAAGCTCTATGGTTTTTTTGGATTGTTGAGTAAGCAATGTTTTAAATTCAGATTTTGTTTCACTATCCAATGCCATAGCAGTTGCTAAATGAGCTGTTTTAATCCCTTTGAATTCTTTATACATTTCAATAAATTCGATGGCTATACTCCTTAAATTAGCTTCACGTCTTTTCTTTAAAATGAGTAATAAAAATGAGAGAGAAATCTTGTTCAAATGAGCGCCCATCATTTCATTAACAACCGCTTGTTTTTTATCGGTTCTGATGATAGGACTCGAAAGCATAGCTTCAAATTCCCTGCTGGATTGGCATATTTCTTTTACAAATTTCATATCAAGAAATATCGCATCTAAATTTTGTTGTTCAATGGCTAAATCAAACAATGCTTTTGCATACCGTCCGTTAATTCTGCTATCCTTCATATTTAATCTTTTTGTAGCAATTAATTAAAACTGATGTTATCCATCATGTTGTCGATATGTTTTTTCTGTCGCTCTTTATCTGACAATTCTTCTTTCAGAATTTTTTCAGCAATATCAATAGATAAAGTTGCTATTTGATTTTTTAATTCAGTAATAGCTGCCATCTTTTCATAATGTATACTTTCTTTTGCAGCTTCCAAAATGCGATGGTATTCCTGATTGGCTTTTGTTTTTGATTCCTCAATGATATTATCACGGATGATACGTGCATCTTTTAAAATGGCACTTCTTTCTTCTTTAGCCTGACGAAGCAATTCCTCGTTATCCGATTTCAGAGCCAGCATTTCTTCCCTGGCTTTATCAGCCTGATTCAGTGCATCCTCAATTGACTGTTCCCTTTCATGTAAGGTAGCCAAAATTGGTTTCCAGGCAAATTTAGCAAGTATATATAACAAAATTCCAAATGACAATGTCATCCAAAATATAAGTCCGAAGTCTGGTGTTACTAATCCCATAATTTTTTGTTTTATACAAATCTTTACTAACAGTTTTTGTCAAATTCAAAATCATTATTTAAACGAAACCATTGCAACCAACCGTTGCAATAGTTTCGTTGAATGTCTGTTACATGAAAACAATCAATAAACAAACTACAATAGCAAAAAAGGCAACTCCTTCGATTAAAGCTGCCGAAACAATCATATTTGAACGAATATCGCCCACTGCTTCAGGTTGACGAGCAATAGATTCCAATGCTCCTCTACCGATATTTCCAATACCCATACCTGCACCAACAGCAGCAATACCAGCTCCGATGCCTGCACCCATTTTAGCTATAGGTGTCAAGTCAGCTGTTGCTTGTAATAAAATTGATAAAATTGACATAATTTAATGATTTATAATGTTAGTAAATGATTTATTATTTATATTTATTTTAATGATGTTCTTCTTTATGATGTTCTTCTATCGCCATACCAAAGTACAAAGCTGAAAGCAATGTAAAAACATAAGCCTGAATAAATGCAACCAATAATTCCAATAATCCCATAAAAACATAGAAAATTATTGAAACTACTGAAACGCCATACCCTAACGCAGGTTTCATTTCACCAAAAATAAAAATCAAACTTACGAATCCCAGGGCAATAATATGTCCGGCAGTAATGTTGGCAAAGAGACGGACCATTAATACAAAAGGTTTTGTAAATACGCCAACTAATTCAACAATAGGCATTAATGGGATAGGAATCTTTAACCACCAGGGAACGCCCGGAGCATTTACAATATGTACCCAATATGCCCGGTTTCCGCTAAAAGTGGTAATTAAAAAGGTGAAAACGGCTAATGTTAGTGTAATGGCGATATTTCCTGTAAGGTTAACCCCACCAGGGAAAAAAGGTATCAACCCAATTAAATTATTCAAAAAAATGAAAAAGAATACCGTTAATAAAAATGGTAAATACTTCTGATATTTTTTTTCCCCGATTGATGATTTGGCAATATCGTCCCTTACAAAAATGATAATAGGTTCCAGTAATGACTGTAAGCCTTTAGGTGCAGCTACACCACGTTTACGGTAGGATTTTGAAATAGAAAGAAAAATAAAACCCATCAAAAACACACCAAAAAACAAGGATAATACCGTTTTAGTAATTGAAAAATCAAGTGGCAATTTTGTATCTTCTGCTTCCTGTCCATTTACATCTTTGGAAACATGAACTATTTTCCCTTTGTGGATTCCTTCTTCAGCTATTTTAAAACCATTATATGTTTCTTTACCATGATGAAATTTAGAAGAACAAAAAGTACTTAGCTTTCCATCATAAAATAAAATAACAGGTAAAGGTATGGATACATGAGTTTCCCCAAAAGTCATAATATGCCATTCGTGAGCATCGGAAATATGCTCAATAATCATTTCACCCGCATTAAATTTTCCGGATGCTGCTTTTTCTTCATTAGCAATTACAGATTGAGAAGCTACAAATGTAAGCAACATCAATAATGTTATTATTACTGCTTTTTTGTTATATCTTTTAAATCTGCTGGTTACTTGCATATTAAATTTACTTTTGATACTCAAAATTCAAAATTTTTATCGGAAAATGAAAGTGAGTTTTTATTTAAAAATCAGCCGCAAAATTAAAGATTTTCAAACTCAATCCATAATAAATTTTTAAAAAAATAAATCAGTTCAGAATCCTTTAATAATGTGATCGATACATTTAAACAAATTAACTTAATTTTAGTTTTAATAATTTTTTAATTTTTTAATTTTTCTTTATACATAGGACTTAGATTGTAATTTTCAGGATGACGAGCCGTTTTATCAGCATAAAAATCTTCTATCTGGGCAAATTCTTTTTCAAAGTTTCCTGGTGATGGATAAAATATGGGTCCGATTCCTCCTTCTTTTTTGGCATAATCAATAAACCCGCATATTACAGGAACTTTGGCTTTTTCAGCAATATGATAAAAGCCTTTTTTCCAGTGAGCATTGTATTTCCGTGTACCTTCAGGTGTAATCACAACTGCGAGTTCATCTGTTTTTTCAAATAATTCAGCTACATACAATATCATATTGTTCTTTTTACCTCTGTCAACGGGTATACCACCCATCAATTTTAATATTCCTCCGACAGGGAAAAAAAACAATTCTTTTTTGATCAGAAATTTTGTTTGGATACCTAATTTATAAAATGCCAGTCGTCCGATAATAAAATCTAAATTGCTGGTATGAGGAGCTTCTATCATTATAAATTTATGAAGTCCTTTTGGTAAACTTCCGATAACTTTCCATCCCAAAAGTTTAAGAATGATGATACTTAGTATGCGCATTTTTGAATATTTAGGCTGCAAAAATAGTTAAAAACTTAGTTGAATGATATCTAAATTAAAAATTTAAAAATGTAATTTTGCATTTTAAGCAGAAAATTATGCGTAAACTTCAAAACATTGAACTGAACCGGCTGAGTGTAGATGCTTTTAAAGAAGCAGAAAAGCTGCCGGTTATTATTGTTTTAGATAATATACGGAGTCAGCACAATATTGGCTCTGTTTTCAGGACTTCCGATGCATTTAGAATGGAAGCCATCCATTTATGCGGAATTACAGCTACCCCACCTCATCGAGAGATACACAAAACTGCTCTGGGAGCAACAGATACCGTTAGCTGGAGCTATTTTGAAACCACACAACTATCCTTAGATTTTTTGAAAAGTAAAGGATATATGGTATTTGCCGTTGAGCAAGCTGATAACAGTATGATGCTTGATGAATTGGATATTAAAATTGAAAATGGGATAGCCCTTATATTTGGCAATGAAATAGATGGTGTAAGTGAGGAAATCATGCAAAAAGTAGATGGATGTATTGAAATTCCTCAATTTGGCACCAAACATTCTTTAAATATTTCTGTCAGTGCAGGTATCGTAATCTGGGAAATTGCCAAACATCATTTTAACTAAAACAGTATAATCAATGGATTATTCCAGTTGATGTTTCTGAAAAACAGGTTTTAAAAATAATAAGTTTATTATAGGCCTATACACTTTTATCAAGTCTTTATAACCTGAGTTCGGGATAAGAGTTA
>CAIUKU010000220.1 GCA_903899825.1 uncultured Bacteroidales bacterium
CTGACCACACTCCACACATAAACAATTGATTGTCATTTCGAACGAAGTGAGAAATCTGAATAATATTAGATTTGTAAAAGTTTGTCGGACAATAGTGATTAATAATATTAAAAAAGCCCTGCAAAAAAATTGCAGGGCTTTAATTTCTATTAAGTAAAAAAAATCTATCCTTTGTAAAAAGGTAGTTTTACCACTTTGGCTTTCAATAATTTTTCGCGGATTTTAATAAATATTTCTGTATCAGCTTTGGCAAAAGGAGTATTTACATAACCCATTCCAATGTTAATATCCAAAGATGGAGCCATGGTTCCGGATGTTACCTCTCCAATTTTATTTCCGTCAGCATCACAAATTTCATAATAATGACGGGGAATGCCTCTGTCTATCATTTCAAAACCTACTAATTTATGTTTAACACCGTTTTTCTTTTGTTCAAGCAAATAATCTTTATCAATAAAATTCTTTGCATCAGTAAATTTGGTAATCCAGCCTAATCCGGCTTCAATTGGAGAAGTGGTATCATTGATATCATTGCCATATAAACAAAAACCCATTTCCAGACGCAAGGTATCACGAGCTCCCAGTCCAATGGGTTTAATGCCAAATTCAGCACCTGCTTCGTATACAGCTTTCCATATTTTTTCGGCATCTTCATTGGCCATATATATTTCGCAACCACCTGAACCTGTATAACCAGTTGTAGAGAATATTACATCTTTAACTCCGGCAAAACTCAATTTTTTGAAAGTGTAATATTCCATATCTGTAACAGTAGTCTCTGTCAATTTCTGCATTGCTTTTAATGCCAATGGACCCTGTATTGCCAGTTGTGCTATTTCATCAGAAGCATTGTAGAGTTCTTTACCAACTTCTAAGCCCATAACTTCAGCCTGTTTAACACACCATGCCCAATCTTTATCAATATTAGCAGCGTTCACAACTAATAAGTAGGTAATTTCATTTACACGGTAAACCAATAAATCGTCAACAATTCCTCCTTTCCCATTTGGAAAACAAGAGTATTGAACTTTTCCATCGTGCAAAACGGCCACATCATTGGAAGTGACTTTTTGAACAAAATCAAAGGCTTTAGGCCCTTTTACCCAAAATTCGCCCATGTGCGAAACATCAAAAACACCTACTGCTTTTCTCACAGTATGATGTTCTGCAACTAATCCTTCGTATTGAACCGGCATATTGTAGCCTGCAAAAGGAACCATTTTAGCTCCCAATTCGATGTGAAATTTTGTAAATGCTGTATTTTTCATTGATTTAGAAAGTATTATATGTTTAGTATATCAGAAAATTTGTGCTAACAAAAGTATAAAATATTCTACAATATAATGATTTTTATCTCTATTTTCTACGATTAACTTAAAAAACTTCATTCCAAAAATCTTACTTGTGAAAATTAAGAACAGCAATGTTTAGATAAAAGAAGCAAATTTTTTACAAAAAAGAAACTTAACAATATCTTTGTTTTTTCTTACCTTTGTTGTTTGAATCAAAAAAATAATATTATGTTTTTTTTTAGAAGAGATACACCCTCCTGGATTATTTTGGTCATTGATATTGCCATATGTTTATTTTCAGTAATTCTTGCTTTCCTGTTGAGATTCAACTTTTCTATTCCAACCTCAGCAATGCTTGATTTGCCCATCGTTTTGGGAATTATACTTTCTGTACGAATCATCAGCTTTTTAATTACAAGATCTTATATCGGGGTAATACGCTATACCAGTACCGATGATGCTTTGCGAATTTTTTTGATCAGTTTTTTTGGAAGTGTCTTTTTCGTATTGGTAAATGTATTTACTTATTATGTATATGAACATATTTTTATCATCCCTTTTTCTATCATTATCATTGATTTTCTTGTAACTACTTTTGTAATGATTTCATTACGCATGCTTGTCAAAATCGCCTATGCCGAATATCTGAATCCCAATCGTGAAAAAACAAATGTTGTAATATTCGGAGCCGGCGAAGCAGGTGTTATTGCAAAAGGAGCATTGGACAGAGATGCAGGTTCAAAATACAAGGTGATAGCTTTTTTTGATGACAACGAAAAAAAAGTTGGTAAAAAATTAGTAAATATTCCTATTTATCCAGCCGATAAAATCTCCGAGATTCTTTCAACAAATTCAGTAGCTCACATGATTCTTGCAGTTCAAAAAATGAGTACAACGCGCAAGCAAGAACTAATAGAGACTTGTTTAATCAATAATACCAAAGTTTTAAGTATTCCCCCGGTTAGTCGATGGATTAACGGAGAACTTAGTTTTAAGCAAATTAAAAAAGTTAAAATTGATGATTTGCTTGAAAGAGATATCATTAATCTTGATAAACATAAGATAATCGCTGATTTGGCTGATAAAACCATACTGATTACAGGTGCTTGTGGTTCCATCGGAAGTGAAATGGTTCGCCAGATTGCTGAATTTCCACATAAACAAATAATCATCATTGATCAGGCAGAATCACCCCTCTACAATCTGGAAGTAGAATTGGCGGAAAATTATAAAACAGCTCATTTTGAATTTATACTTGCAGATATCAAAAATGAGGCACGCATGCGAAGAATATTTGAGCATTTCAAACCAAATATTGTATTTCATGTAGCTGCATATAAACATGTACCTGTAATGGAAGAAAACCCTTATGAAGCAGTAACCACCAATATCAGGGGAACAAAAATCATTGCAGACCTTTCCATTGAGATGGGTGTTGAGAAATTTGTGATGGTTTCTACCGACAAAGCGGTAAATCCTACCAATGTGATGGGTGCCAGCAAACGTATTGCAGAAATGTATGTACAGAGTATGAATCATAAAGGTGTTACAAAATTTATTACTACCCGTTTTGGAAATGTGCTGGGTTCCAATGGGTCGGTAATTCCTTTGTTTAATGAACAAATTTCGAAAGGAGGTCCTGTAACAATTACACATCCTGATATTACAAGATACTTTATGACCATTCCAGAAGCATGTCAACTGGTACTCGAAGCGGGAAGTATGGGAAAAGGAGGCGAAATTTATATTTTCGACATGGGCGAATCCGTAAAAATTGTTGATCTGGCAAAAAAAATGATTAAGCTTTCTAATTTGACCCTGGGCAAAGATATTCAGATCGTTTACACCGGTTTACGCCCGGGTGAAAAACTCTATGAAGAACTGCTAAATAACAAAGAAAACACAATTGCAACGCATCATCCTAAAATAATGATTGCAAAAGTAAGTGAATCAGATAAAATGATTCTAAATGAACAAATCTCTGAATTAATTGCCCTGATTTCAAAGCAAGATAATTTTGAATTGGTTAAGAAAATGAAAGAAATCGTACCAGAGTATAAAAGTCAGAATTCAGTTTATGAAAAGCTGGATTAGAATCTTAATTGAATTGTAAGTTTGATTTACATAAAAAAGTAAAGAATATTAAATTATTTTATTAAACTCAATAAAATGAAATAGCCATAAGAAAAATATTCGTACAAACCGAGAATGATATTTTATGGCGAATTCCATGTGACAATTAAAAAAATAAAATTAATAACACATGAAAAAAATATTTAAGATTACTCTTTTCTGCTCAATTTTAATTATCGCAAAAGTAAATGCACAATCACCAACTTTCAAATGGTGGTTCAATACTCACGATGCATCTTTTGGTCAAACGGCAGCAGCTGATATTGATCATGATGGAAAACTCGAACTTGTTTTTGGCTGTTACCGAAATGACAGTTCAATATATGCTCTTAATGCTGAAAACGGTTCACTTTTATGGAAATTTAATACCAGTCCTCCAGGTTATGAAGGTTGTAACGATGTAGCTCCGGTTATTTTTGACATAGATGATGATGATTCACTGGAAGTAATTTTACCAAGTTCGTGCAATCCGGTTACATATTGCTTTAATGGCAAAACAGGAGCAATAAAATGGCAGACACCAACTTATGGAAGTGATTCCCCTCCTTCCATAGCAGATATTGATAATGACGGGAAACCCGAAATACTTCATGGCGAATTTGGAGGATATGTAATATGTATTAATGCAGAAAACGGAACTGTAGCATGGAAAATTCCTGTTGATACTTCAAATATATATACCAGAATAAATACTGCACCAACCATTGTTGATCTCGATAATAATGGTCAACTTGATTTTGTGGTTGCCAACTGGAAAGGCGATTCAAACAAAGTTTATGCATACAGAGGTGACAATCATTCACTGCTTTGGACACATCCATTAAATGATTGGGTTTATCATGGAACTGCTGTTGCTGATCTTGATCATGATGGTAAACCTGAACTTGTTATCGGTGATTATAGCGGAAAGTTATTTGCGCTTAATGGTGAAGACGGAAGCGAAGCATGGACATACACATATGCACCTGATTATTATATTGGTGCACCAGTTTCTATTGCCGATCTTGATGGTGATTTGTCCTGTGAAGTTGTCTTTTCCAGCTGGTTTAAAATAATAGCGCTTCGCAATAATGGCTCAATGTATTGGAACTATTCTATACCTGATTATGGAAGTGCATTCAGAGGGGTGGTACTTTCTGATATTGATAATGATAATAAACCGGATGTAATTTTTGGAACAAGTGAGGGGTTAGTTATTGCACTTAAAGGTACAACAGGTGATACGCTCTGGACAAAGAACCTTTCAACACATTACAATAAAATTTTTGAAATTGACAATGCACCTATAATAGCTGACTTTGACAGTGATAACAAACTTGATCTTTTTATTGTCGGTGGCCATGCTGAATATCCTAATTTTCAGAATGATTACGGAAGAGGATACGCACTTTCTATTGGTCCAGGCAAAGGACCTGACTGGTTAATGTTCCAGCATGACATTCAAAGAAGATCTTCACTTTGTTCTAATTTCACAATTGCTATTAAAGAGAATAATGAAACAGAAAAGGCAATTAATGTTTTCCCAAATCCATCCAATAGTTTACTAACAATTAAGTTTATAAATCCTGAAAATAAAAATCACACATTGTTTATTTACAATGCATTGGGTCAGTTAATACAAAAATTTGATAATATTTCATCCTCAGAAATTACACTTGAAAAAAATAATTTGCAAGCCGGCCTTTACTTTTTTCATTTGCAAAACAAGAATACAATAGCCGGTCAGGGAAAATTTGAAATTAAATAATTGGAGTTACATATTATGAAATGTCCATGTTCTAAAGAACACCTACCGAAATGAATATATCATGGACATTCCATGGGCGAAACTTGGGTAAAAATAATAAATTTGAATAATCTAAATATAACAATTTCTGCTATTTAACAAAATATAAACACATGAAAAAAGCAATTATCATTTGTACAATTTGTTGTTCTTTGTTCTTTGTAATTAAAATAAATGCACAAACATCCACAACTTATGTTATCCTCACATCAGTAAGCGATACTAATGATGCATATTATCAGACTGTTCAGGTTCTCAGGAATTATCGTAATGCTCAGGTAATACAATTTAATCCTTCGAATTTAAACACTTTACTACCTGTATTAATAGGTATTGCGCCCAGATATGTTGCTGTGGTTATCAAACCAATAGACTTACATATTAATTTTATCAGAAAGTTTATGATGATGAGCACTCAGCTTGACAACGATCCATTCAGTGATTTCTCTTATGGATTCTTAACAGGTGCAACTGCTCAGGATGCACTAAATTTCGTGAATAACATAATAAATGCTGAATTAAATAATATCCAGAATTATCCTTTAAAAATCGGAGGTTATGCAGCGTCTTCCCTTAATTTAGTTTATACAGGGACCAGTGGTTACTTTTCTTATCTCAATCCTTCTACTTCTTCATGTATCTGGCTGGAGACAAATGACTCTGGAATTGGAAGATCATTCTTCCTTGCAAATTCAAACTATATGAAAAACAATAAAATCTTAGATATTGGTCATAACGGGGATCCACATATGCTATGGCTCTTCAATGGTGGCAATACAAATCCTGTTCCACCTGTCTGGAACTATGATCCAGCTAAGATAGAAAACCCTTTATATGCTAGAGTTGGTTTAAGCAGTTCAAATATTGCTGCTCTTAACCTTTATCCAGCAGTTACATTCAATGGTGCCTGTCATTCAGGGGAACCGAAGACAGTAATGGTTGAAGGAGATATTGCCGCAACATTCGGAGAAACTAATGGTTATACTCAGTTCTATACGATGAGCGATACATTTAGCTTTGCTCTTTCAATTCTTAAAACGGGCATTACTGCTTATTTTGCACCTTGTGGTGCCAATAATGCCAATGATCAGGGAGAGGATGTATACAATGCATTTCTTTATCATGAACCTCTCGGAGACATTCATAAAAGATCAAATGATGGGGTAGTAATGGGATTTTTAGGAAACAGTCCAAATCTTAAACTTTACACTCAGGGTGAATATGGTTATGGATGCGATGTAGTTACTTCAGGATCTTTCAATCCTAACGATTGGTCAGGTGCATGTTATATGTTGGGTGGGAAAGCAAACAGAATATATTTTGGAGATCCGCTATTCAATCCGTTTCAAAATAATCATTCAGATTCATTAATTTTAACAAAGGCTATAATTGATTCAATAAACCCAACATTTTTTGACATTCATCTCACATTCAATAAGTCTAGTGGTTTCTGGCCTGTTTGGGATAAATTCCATTTTGGTAATACCAGAATTTATAAAGCAGTTGAACTTCCGTCATATTTTGGGAGTTTAACAAATTTCGCAGTAATAGATTCCTCAGGACCATATGAGCTTGTAATACATTCACTGGAACATTTTAATGGTAAAACAATATTACACATCGAAGTTGACATACCCAATGATATCTATGCCGCAATAAACTATTCCGCGAAATTCCGGATTACATTTTCAAATACTGGCATTGTACAACAGCAATATTCAAAAGAAACAGTTAAAGTCTATCCTAATCCGTCAAAAGATTATACATACTTTCAATTAATTAATTCCGTATGCAAAAAGTATACCTTGACTATTTATAATTCAACTGGTAAAATTGTCCATACAATTGAAGATTTTACTAATGAAACAATAAAATTAGAAAACAAAAATTGGGGAAAAGGTCTTTTCTTTTTTAATTTACAAAACAATGCAGGAATTATAGAAAAAGGTAAATTTGTTATAGAATAAAGGTTTACAATATTTCAAATACAATCTGAATATTAATTTAATCTATTTTATTATTTAATAATTCTTTAGTAGAAAGCAAGCCACAGGCTGCAAAAATATCCTCGCCTCTCGATTGACGGATACTGGTAAAAACACCTTTTGCAGTTAAAGAATCGCGAAAATTTATCATGGTTGTTTTATCAGACCCATCCAAAGGTGTTGCAGGTATAGGATGAAATTTTATCAAATTTACCCGGCATGACAACCCATTTAAAATTCTGGATAATTCCTTAACATGTAATTCAGAATCATTGATACCTTTCAACATAATGTATTCGAAAGATATCCTACGCTGTCCATGCCAGTCATACATTTTCAGTAAACTTATCACATCTTTAATAGCATAAACATGTTGTATTGGCATCAGTTGTCGACGTTCATCATCAAATGGAGAATGCATACTAATAGCAAGATGACAGCTACTAAAGTCAAGAAACCTTTTCATAGCAGGTATTATGCCAATGGATGAAACTGTAATTCTTCTGGGGCTCATACCAAACCCCCATTCAGAAGTAAGTATCTCCAGACTTTTCATTAACTCATCAGGATTGTCGAAAGGTTCTCCCATTCCCATATATACAATATTGGTCAATTGATTGCGTTCAGGAAGGCTTCGTATCTGATTGACAATTTCACCAGCTGTAAGTTGCTGTTGAAAGCCTTGCTTTCCTGTCATGCAAAACAGACAACCCATTTTACATCCTACCTGAGATGAAACACAAAGCGTACTCCTGTTTTCATCAGGTATAAATGCTGATTCAATAAATCTGCCTTCTCCAGCAGGGAAAAGGTATTTTTTGGTTCCATCCTTTGATTCCTGTGATTTTAAAGGAAGACTAACGCCTAATTGATACTTTTCAGCTAAGACTTCTCTGTTTTTAGCAGAAATATTCGACATTTGCTCAATTTCTGTAATGTCTTTTTTATACAACCAGTCAATAATCTGATTAGTAGTAAAAGCTGGCATTCCTAAATCATTCACAATAAGCTTTATTTCATTTGGATTTTTACCGAATAGTTTCTCTTTTGACATCTGTTAAAAATAAATTTCTGAAATGACATTTCCGAAAGGAATCCCTTTATCTAGTAATATATCTCTTACTTCGACCACCATTTCGGAACTTCCACAAAGGTAATACTTTTCATTGGATGGAAGATTATCTTGTTGTTTTAAATAATCTGTAATCCTGCCTTCAAAGACATCTTTGCCAATTTCCCTTGAACAACAACGGATATAATTCTCCCCTAAGGCCTCAGTGAATTCCTTTTCAAAATAAAACAATTTTAAGGATTTTCCTCCATGTAGTAATTTCTTATCCTTCCCCAAGCCTGAATCCAGCATAGCCTTGAAAGGTGCTATTCCGGTTCCTGAGGCAATCCACCATGCTTTTTCTTTTTCACTTCTAAAACTGCCATCAGGTGCTGATACATAAATATTATCTCCTTTTTTAAGGGTTGCCATGTTAGGCGTCAAGGCACCAAGTGGTTTAATATCGAATAAAATATTGATTTCTTTATTATTAATACCACTGGCTATACTGTATAAACGAGGATTGTCATTTGGATTTAGGCTAATGGCAATCCATTGACCCGGAACAAAACTGAATGCTCGATTAAAGCCTAATACATATACGTTGGGTGCAATTGAAATATTTGAAGTAACTTCTACTTTAATTAATTTAGCTTTATCAATCATTTTTTTTAAATATATACAATTAACATATCTGCAA
>CAIUKU010000221.1 GCA_903899825.1 uncultured Bacteroidales bacterium
CGAGGATGATTATTTTGGCGAGTTCCATATGTACAAATAAATAATTTTAAAAAATAAACATATGAAAAAGATAATCAAAAATCAGAAAAATCGGGCAATGTTAATTATTCTCACTTTTATTTTTGGTTTTAACCAAAGCATAATTGCCCAACTTCCTCAAGTTTTCGATCTCAGATCTAACAATCTTGTGACAGCAGTTAAAAATCAGGATACTTGCGGATCCTGCTGGGCGTTTGCATCAATAGCTTCCATTGAGTCTGTTCTTTTAAATAAAGGAAAAGGTACTTACAATTTATCAGAAGATAATATAATTGATTGTCATTCATTTGATGAAAGTCCTTGTTCCGGAGGAAGTTATTACATGAGCAATGCTTTATTTGCCAGACATCAAGGCCCATTGCTTACCAGCAGCGATTCCTATACACCTTTTACCAAAAATTGTCCGTTTTCATTTAGTTTTACACCCTCAATTCCATTTTATGTTGAAGATATTAGATTTCTTCCTAAAAATACAGGAATTGTAAAACAAGCTATTTATAGTAATGGTGCAATTGCAACTACAATGTTTTTCAACATAGCTAATTTTAATTCAACAACAAATAAATATTTTGACAATGTCATTGATTCAACCGATGATGCTCATTGTGTAACATTGGTTGGATGGAATGATACCATGTCATTTTCTGGTACTTCAAATAAAGGAGGATGGATTGTAAAAGATTCTTATGGAACATTATGGGCACAGCAAGGTTATTTTTATGTTTCTTATCATGACGCCGGAATTTTAACAGAAACTGCTTATTTTCCGGTAATATACGACATCCCATTATCAAGCAATAAATCAAATGTTTATTATCATGATTTTTATGGATGGGTTGATAATTATGGTTTTTCCGGAAGTAATATTGCTTATGGTTTAGTTAAATATACAATTTCTCCATTTTCTGGAGTTGTAGTTCCTCAACAGATAAAAAGAATAGGAACTTATGCTGTTGCCGATAGTACTACAATCACAATTGAAATTTACAAATCATTTTCCGGACTAGCTTTGTCCGATTTAATAGCTACTAAAACTCAGTTTTGTGAATTCAAGGGCTTTTATACACTCTCTTTTTCGCTACCTACAGATACCATTAATACAGATATTTATATAAAAGCCACTTATCAAACACCGGCTAGTATTACTAAACCTATTCCTGTTGAAAAGTATGAAGCTTATCATACTACAAATATTTCACTTTCATCAAATAGTTGTTATATAAGTTCAAGCGCTCAAAATTGGATACTTACCGGTACTGGCAGCAATTATGCTTTCGATCTCTGCATAAAAATGTTTACAGAAGATGCTCCTAAAAGTATAATGATTTCAAACAAAGATACCATCTGTGCAGGTAGTAGTATTAGTTTCATTGATTCATCTACAATTCATGATAGTATTCAATGGTTTGTTGATGGTATTTATTATAATAATTCTCAAAATAACAATATCCTATTTAACTCATCAGGATTATTTGATATTTCTTTAGTAACTCATTTAGGAAATAATACTGATACATCCCATAAAATTATTTGTGTATTAGCTGCTCCCTCAACTCCAGGTGTTTCGCAATCAGTTGATACGCTGTTTTCTACCATTGCTGCATCTTATCAGTGGTATGATTCCTTTGGGATACTTATGAATGATACCTGTCAAAAATACCAACCTTATCAAAATGGAACCTATTTTGTAAAAATTACAAACCAATTAGGTTGCAGTGCGCTATCATCAGCATATAATTTTATTTCTTCAAATTGTAATCCAGTCAGCGTAGTAAATCAGCCTATACAGTATCAAACATCCTGTTCCCCTTCTGTTAGTTTAACTCTTACAACCATTGCGAATGGTGCAAATCCAATTTCTTATCAGTGGCAATATAAAAAAGACAGCATTTGGGAAGATGTGGTTGATGGGACTCCAAGCGGATCAATATATTTAAATCAAAACACTAATTCGATGTCTTTTTATGGCATTTATATTGCTGATACACATCAATATCGTTGTTTGCTGACTAATTGTGGTGGATTGTATTCAGATTCAACAAATATTGCAAACATTGTTGTATTTGAAAATCCTCTGTCACCTGTAATTTCGGTAACCCAACCAAGTTGTATTTTGGCTACTGCTACTGTAAATGTAACAAGTCCAACAGGTACAGGTGTGTCATATTGTATTGACGGAACAAATTATACCAATACTTCAGGTATATTTTCAAATCTTACTCCGGGTTTATATTACATCAAAGCAAAAAATTCAAATGCTTGCATTTCAGATTCAACAAATGTAGTGATAAATAATCAGCCAAATTCGCCATCAAAGCCAAATGTTAACATAACTGAACCTGATTGTAATAATGCGACTGCGATAATCAGCGTTACTTCTGACACTAATGGTTTAAGTTTTAGCAAAGATGGAATAAATTATAATAATACAAATGGTATTTTTACAAATATTTCAGCAAACAGCAATTACAGTATAACGGCAAAGAATAACAATGGGTGTGTTTCCGAAGCTGCAACAGGGATTATCAATGCACAACCTCAGATTCCTGTTAAGCCTGATGCAAATGCGGCTACTTCAATTACATCAACCGGTTTTACTGCTAACTGGGATACAGTTAGCGGAGCTGTCGCCTATTATATTGACATTTCTCAAAACAATAATTTTTTAAATTTTGTTACCGGATTTGAGAATTTGATTGTTACTTCAGGAAACTGGAAAAATGTTAGCGGTTTAGTAAGTAATACAAGCTATTATTACAGAGTAAGAGCACATAATTCGCAATGTAGCAGTGGAAATTCTGATACTGTAATAATCACTACTTTAAGTTTAGCTTCTGTTTCTACTTTATCAATGAGTAATATTAAGAAAGATTCTGCACAAAGTGGTGGAAATGTTACTGCTGATGGTGGTTCAAATATTACTGCACGTGGGGTTTGTTGGAATCAAACAGCCAGTCCTACATTAGCAGATAGTTATACTACTGATTCCCTGGGTTTAGGAACTTTTACTTCAACTATTTCAGGTCTGTATAGTGGATATACTTATTATGTAAGAGCTTATGCAACTAACGCTGTAGGTACAGCTTATGGAAATCAGAATTCATTTACTACCATTGCCAGCAGCGAATTAACAGTTACAAACAATTTTAATTCAGGCTATGGTTCGTTACGTGATGCGATTACATATATTAGCAATAACGGCAAAATTTTATTTTCCAATTCAATGGATGGTAAAACTATTACATTGATTTCAGGGACATTATCTGTAAATAAAAATATCACTTTAAATAACAGCAATCATAATTCAGGTATTATTATAAATGGTAGTGGTGATAATATCACAATACAATCAGGAAATAAACTAATAATTGATAGCAAAAGTAAAATAACTGTCAAAGGGACAATAAAAAACAATGCCGGTATAAATGGGTTGCTTATTGCTTCCGCTGCATCATTTATCCATAATACAACTAATTTGCAGGCAACTGCTCAGCTTTACCTCACAAAAGGCTGGCATTTGTTTGGTTCACCTTTTGTTAAAAATAGTAATTCATCACTTTCTAATATTTCACCTTTGGGTGGTAATATTCAAATGAAATCTTATAGAGATGGAAATGGATGGAATTCAACAGTTTCTTCTGCTTATTTTCAATTTACACCTAATGTTGGATATGCTGTTAATCCATCAATTACATCAACAGCATCGCTAAGTGGTATTTTGTTTTTAAATCCAAACAACTATTCATATTTAAATTCATATCCATATTTTTTAACTTATTCTTTTTCAGCATTTTCATCATCTAATGGATGGAATTTGTTGGCAAATCCTTTCACATCTTATTTGAATTGGAATTTATTAGATAAATATAATGTAAGTAATACCTTGTATCTGTGGGATAATACTTTATATCCATATATTTCTCCTACAACCAATAATTCTAATTTCAGAACCTATAACGGATCATCAAATGTAGGCGTTCCATCAGGAACTTCTCCATATATTGCTCCATTTCAAGGTTTTTTCGTAAAATCTAGCTTCTATTCGCCTAAACTGATTTTTAACTTATCAGCCAGAACTCATAATATTTCAACATTTTACAAAGATTATTCTACTGAGATACTTGTTAGGCTGAAAGTTGAATCAGATGAATGCATTGATGAACTGGTAATTTGCAGGAATCAATCGGCAAAAAATGAATTTGAAGATTATGATTCAGAGAAAATATTAAACGAAAGTTGTTTGGAATTTTATTCATTTTCTTCAACAGGAGAGAAACTCACAATTAATACAATAAATGACTTCAATATTTCTATACCTTTAGGATTGAATGAGAATATAAAGAAAAATATTAAAATTTCAGCTTTTGATTTAGAAGCTTATGAAAAAGTTTACCTGGAAGATAGATACAAGTCAATGCTAATAAGTTTATCTGAAAATACTGAATATGAATTTGAAAGCAATTTATTTGGTAATCAGGGACGGTTCTTTATTAAATTTGGAAATGCCGCAATGAATTTAACAAATTCAGATATTAAAGTTTTTGTAAATGATAATTTTCTAAATATTATAGCACAGACTGGTGAAAATATTGAATTTGTAGAAATATATTCACTAACCGGAAATTGTATTTATAAAACTATCTGCAATTGTAATTTGTTAAAAACTAAACTGCAATTAGCTCCATCAATTTATCTTGTTAAAATTAAAACCACATTAGGAATTAAAAATGAAAAAGTTAACTGGAAATAGAATATTCAGTTACGATTGAGAATCTTTTATAATAATCTGAAAAATACAACAAGTTGAAAAAAAGTTTATTATGATAGAAACGGCTAATGTAGTTTTGAGAAAAATTCTAAAATTAGTCGCTTATCAATGACTTTAAATATAATTTAAAGTGGTACAAGGTTTTAATTAAGCACTGCCCTATTTCACTCCCCGAAGGGGAGGGAATTTGGGCAGTGTTACTTAATCATGACTTTTTCTACATATACATTCTTAGTAGTAACCAATCTAACAATGTAGTATCCAGTTACAGCATCTTTCATATCAACAAAGTTCGTTCCGCTATTGGTTATTGATTTGATCAATTGTCCCAATGTATTATATATTGCAATGGTTTTGATTGTTTCACTGCTATTGATATAAATACTGCTGTTGTTTGCATAAATATTGGTAGTAAGTGATGCATTATTTGAAATTCCCAATGGTGACAATGCAAACAGCAACTGGAAACGCATGGCATTGTCAGTTGTAGTAGCTGCAAAAGTATAATCAGGATGTTGATTCAGATCCGTAATCATATTGGTCGCAAGGTCTTTCAGATAAATATAGGTTGGTGTTGCAAAACTGTTTAATTCGCTGGCATGCAGGGTGTAATTTCCATTGGCACCTGCTCTAAAGCTAATTGGCACGATTGGATGATCTGCTATTGTTGTCAGTGCATTGATGCTATAGTTTTTATTCATTTTTGGTGAATACAAACCTGGTGCGTTTGCATACAGACTGAACATTTTCTGTACTCCTTTCTGATCACTGACATTGCCAAAATTAACCAGCATTTCATCACTAAAAGTATTGGCTGAACCAGTCACTTTTAAGCGAACCCGGTCAGCAACTGCAACGGTAGATTTGTACAATGGAGCTGATAAATTATCAATCAATCTTACTGTATTATCCAGACTGAATGTATGAACAGGACTATTATCAGTTTTTACCCAAAATCCCTGAGCTACCGGAATAATATTCGTAACATTATTGGTTATATTACCTCCATTTTGATAGATGCCATAATTGCCATATTGAGGATCAGGATTCCATATCCAGATCGGGAAGCTACCGGCACCAACAGGCTGGTCATCCAATCCGGTACATAAGCCGTTGTTTGTAACTACGTCCCAGTCAATCGGTGATGGGTAAGGGTTTGCAACAAAATGCCATCCCGGATAAAGTGAAGTAATCGTATTTGTAAGTGAAATCGGTCCGAAATTACCTTGTGTAAGTGTACCTGTAAAGATCTTTGTAACAGTATCTGGATAGGACACTGCATAGCCTTTGCCGGGAACAAAATTCAATGTTCCAGCATTTACTACACTGAAATCAGGATCATTATAAGCTGTCCATAAGCCACCCAGTTCATTCCAGGTATAGAAACCATCTGCAATATTAAAATCAGGATCAATTGCCTGCCCATCTAAAGGAGTAGCCAGCATATGGAATTCGTCTGCTGCATAATGAGGAACAAAAGCTTCAACCTTTGCAGGAACACCTGCGGTTGTATGATACAATGAAGCTGTTGCACTTCCTGGTTTAGCTTTTAAAACCAAACCGTTTGCACCGGCATTATTGAAAATACTACCATTTACTTTTAATGCTTTCTGTGCATCAATTGTTAAAACAGCCCCGCTTTCAATAGTTAAATCTAAACACCTGGCAGCTAAAGTTGTACTTATATGTGGTTGATGTAAGACGGTTGAAGAAAGCGGAGGAATGCTTACATTAACTGTATCATTTGGAAGTTTTAAATTACTCCAGTTTAATGAATCAGACCAATCAGTACTGACAGCACCCGTCCATAAACCGGGGATTGTTATTGCATCAGTTGTAAATCCGTCTTCTGTTGACCATGCACTTGCATTGCCGGTACTACAGTTTGATTTAATTTTGTATTGATAGTGTGTCGAAGGATTGAGTCCAATAATAGTATAAGAATTTGATGTAATTCCTGTTTTTGTTGCTATACCGGTAAAAGTATAAGGAGCAATACCATATTCAAGGTCAAAATCTGCTGCTGAACCGGCCCATCCTATTTTTGCATTATCTGTTGCAATACTTATTGTATTAAGCGCTGTGGGTATTGGACAAACTGTTGTAAAACTTATGGGTCCGACCCAGCTACTGTAAAAACCAACACTACACTCCTGGCGAACATAAACGTCATATAAAGTTCCTGACACTAAGCCTACAAGCGGATATGGATTAGGAGAAGTAAGCGAGCTAAGGACAGTTCCTGAACCGGGAATATGGCCCGAAAATCCATAATCAATATCAACAGTAGTTGCTCCACTCCAGCTGATCTTTGCTGAATCTGAAGTAATTCCGCTTGCTGAAAGTGAAACAGGAACAGGACATACTGGTGTTTCAATCACGCTGACATTATCCAAATAGAGATTGTTTCCATTAGCACTGATAGCTGTAAATTTAATTTTATTACAGCCAGCAGGCAGACTCAGACTCTGAGTTGCCCATTGGTTAGCATTATTAGGCACAAAAGATCCACTTACCGAACCAGCAGTATTCAAAATGCCATTCGTTCCACCAGGCATTTGAATTAAGCTATTCCATGTTAATCCATTATTATTGGAATAAAAAACATTCATTGAATCCAACTGTCCGTTGAAGGTGGCATAGGCATAGTCAAACTTTAACATGGGAGCAGTAAGTGAATTTGCATTAAATTCAAGGGACAACAAATCGAATGAATTTCCACTGTAAATAGTGTAGAAATTTGCATAAGCAGAACCGTTTCCGGAACCGTAAGCACTGACTCCACTGATAAATTGCCAGTTGTTTGCACTTGTATTATAGGTCCAGCAAGAAGGAGTAGTTTCAAATGCTTCCGTAAATGGTGCCGGTTGAACAGCACAAGTTGTCGTATTTACAGAAACTCCAGGTGAATAGCTTATGCCATCATAAGAAAATATTTTATAATAATAGGTAGTATAAGCAGTTAAAAAAGTATGATGAAACGGAGATATAGTTCCATCACTTAACAATATACCTCCGGCAAAAGTATTTCCTATTGCTGGAGGAGTTCCGGCAGGAGTCGTAAATATACCATTCTGGTTAAATACAATTATAACATTATTGTTATTGGCATTTGGAACAAATGCAAGATTTATCTGAGAAGAACTGATTGTGGTTGCTGAAACAGCTGAAGCGTCCAAAACAGGAAGTGGCGTGAAAGTGTATTCATCAGCACCAATATCAGGAGTTGACGTTCTTGTATTTCCATCAATGTCATCGCTGACTGAAGCAATAATAGTAGCTGCATTGTTTACCGGAGAAATTACAGGTATTTGGATATGTAAATTTGAATCAGATACAAACATTGGGTTACCTGTAACACTATTGGAATCTTTAGTTGTTGCCATTTTTAATGCAGCCAGATTACTAACATAACTACCTCCGATATTTCCAAGATTTGGACCTGAAGTATAATAATTATTATGGTTTATATCTGTAAATACTGAAGGATTGTTACAAATGATTGCACAACGGTTGGCTCCTGTAGTAGCAGGAATCGAAAAAATATTGTTTCTGACATCAAGAGAATTAGCAGTTGCTGCAGGATAAACTATCAGGCAGGCAGGTATCCCTAAGGTATTTGTTTGGTTGGTAGCTAAATTGACAGAGTTGTAATAGATCTTATAACCACCTCCGCTGTAAATGTTAATTCCATAACCGTTATCAGTTTGGAGTGATTCGTAGCCTTTTGCTGCAATATCATAAATGAAATTATTCGATACAGTTATATTTGCATTAGTTGACGTTGAGGCTAAAGCAAGACCATTACTTGAATATCCGGCTGAGTTTGTATTTTTTATATTGAAAATTTTATTCCTGGTGATATTCAAACCAGTACTGAGTCCCTGGATATTTATGCCACTGGCAACTCCTGTATTAGTTGTTTTTATTGAAGATACAGTATTCCCAGAACAGCTTGCATTTACTGCAGCACTTTGCATAATCCCCCAGAAAGCGATTGCACCGTTTTGAGTAAGATTTGATATGCTGTTATTCGTAATATTTGTATTAGGACTTGAAGTTAATATTCCTCCAAAACTTGTTCCGCTTCCTGCATTGTTTAAATTTGAAATAGTATTATTTGTGATATTGATAGAAGTTGCTAAACTGCCAGGGCTTACATATATAGCTGTTAAGGAGTAGGCGCCTGTATTTGTAAGACTTAAATTTGAAATTTTATTTCCTGAGATAGTTCCGTTAATGGTTCCTGTTGCAAACCATATTCCTTTGGGGCTTTCAGCATTTGCATTCAGAATATTTCCAATATTGTTATTTGATACAGTGGCTCCATCGACACCTTGAACATATATACCAACCAGACGAATAGAGTTCGTCGTATCTGAATTTAAATCATTGCTGTTGATTAATAATCCGCTTCCATTTGCTGTTGCAACAGTCGCTAAAGCATAAATCCCAATATATGCTTTTTGAATGCTATTGTTCTGAATTGTAATATTGTTGAAGTAACCTGCTGTTCCTGAAACATCAGACACAATAATGGCAGAACTTCCGTTTGAACCATTTACAATAATGCTGTTTTTCACATTTACTCCTACAACAGGTATAGTTCCGTTGGAACTTACATTTAACACCTGAGGTGAAGTTGAACTTGAATTGCTGATTGTCAAATCACGGCTGGTTCCATTGACATTGGCTGATCCATCAATTGTTGTATAATTGTTCAGAATTTTAATCAATGCACCTGACGATAATGCTCCATTTATAGAAACTGTAACACCTGAAGCGGGCTTGATAGTCAATGTATTAACGGCACTGGCTCCCGGATTGGCATTGATTATGATAGGAAAAGTTTCAGATGGATAACTAGCATCTAAAAGACTTAATACTACGGGACAGCTTATTTCTTTTGAATTCAGATCATTAATAGCTGCAGTTAGCGTTGTATAGTTTCCTCCGATACCCACTGTTTTTGTTCCACATATTGAGCCAACATTGTATGAACTTGGTAATGCAGGACCTGATGATGCAAGTGGAGGGTTTGCGGTTACTACAGCTCCTGCAGGATAGGAGCCAACATTAGAATTAACAGATGCATCCTGCGCAACAATAAAATAAGATACTATATCATTTGCCGCAACACCTGCACCGAAAGAAAAAGTATAAAGATTTCCGTTTATTGAAGTTGGTGCAATTGGGCCAGTATAAGCTGAATTATTTATTTTCCAATAGAGAACAGCTTGATTAGTCCCTGAACCTAATCCTGAAATATCTGAAATTGTAGCCGTTAGTAAGCGATTGGCAAGACTGGCTGTATTTCCGAGTGGATTATATGAAATTACAGGAGGAGTCCAGTCCTGGGGGCTTGCATCAAATTCGTCGGCACCAATATCCGGTGCTATACCAGCACCAGCATATCCGCTATTACCTTGCCTTATATTGCCATCAAAATCATCAGTATAGGTAGCAATGTTTACGGCTCCGCTTTCAAGCAGTGTAGGAACTGCCGGATCTATATGCAGGTAATCAAAATCTGAACCGAAACTGGTATTTAAAAAACTCACATTTTCAGAAACACTACTGTTTTCTCGAATGGGTCCAGTAAAAGATTTAAATGCAGCCATTGCATATTTTTTATTGGTTAAAGCTCCCATTGCACCATCGGCATAAATTAAATTTAAGGTATCAGAGGGATTGATATATAATAAATTATTATTGGAAGTAGTTGTATAAGTAGCAGATAAAGAGCCAATCATCCAATAAACCATTTGCTCAAGCCCACCGGTGCCAACAGCGTGATTTACAAAAATATTATTTCTTAGATTCGCAACAGGTGTTGAACTTGCTTTGTAAAAACAAAATGAATATCCTTCACAATTTCCATCCAGATAGATGGTGTTATAATAAAGATTAGTAGTGTTTCCAACGGTATTGCTCAATGAAATTCCTCTAACGGCCTGGTAATAAGTGCTTTTTTCGGAGTATATTTTGCCAATGTAATTATTATAAATATTATTAATACATGTTGAAGTTGCCTGAGAAACTGAAATTCCGACGGCTAAGCCACCTGTACCAGAAATTGAAACTGTATTTGAAATATCATAAATTTTATTTTTAAAAACATTATTAATTGCAGGGCCGGAAGCTATTGATATACCGGTTGCTGTTCCAGCAATAGTGCCTCCACTTTGACCATAATACGAAGTAGATTTTATATCGTGAATAATATTGTTGTAAACATTTGTAATACCTCCTGCATTGGTACTGACAGCTCCTCCTATAATAGCTGTAGGATTACCTCCTGCTGCATTAAGGAATGAAATGTCATTATTAGCAATCACGTTCATATTGCCCAGCCCTATCTGAATACCCTGTAATCCAGCCAATTGACCGGGTCCACCTGCTGATAAATTTGAAATGTTATAAATTGTATTTCCGGTTACTGAAATATTATGGGAACAAGTTGTCCCTGAACCGGAAGACCAGTAAATTACACCACCAAAGGCACTTGAATCGCTAAAACTTATATTTGAAAGATTGTTATTTGAAATGGTTGAAGAGCCTGTTGTAGGAGTTCCGTTGCTATTTGCAATTGCAATATAATTTCCTACAATAGCGGGATAAGAATTTTTAAACTGGGTAGTAACATAATTTCCACTAATCGCTACTGTAGGGGTTGAGTTTGAAGCTCCTATCAGAAAACCCAATACACCTGTAGATGAATTAATGGTCAGGTTGTTAAAATTATTGGTATTAATGGTAGCTGTGAGTACTACTGCTGTGGTATAAATACATCTGAAAACACCTGAACTTGATCTTCCGTAGGTAAACCCCTGAAAATTATTATTATTAATTGAAAGATTACAGCTGGTTGCACCAGCGGTATTATAAATTCCATAAACATTACCGGTGGTAATAGCACTTAATGAAATTGCTCCGCCAATATCATTGCCAATCTGATTGTGGTTGATATTACAGCTTGTTACAGTACTACCTGTATTTAATATGCCTGAAAATCCACCTGTTGTTGCAGTGGATGAATTTCCACGTATGATATTATAATTCATATTCAGTATTCCACAGGCTGATGTATTGGCAATAGCTGTAAAACCAGCTGAAGTAGCAACTGTTCCGGTAATAGCACAATTTAATATTGAATTATTGCTTATATTGACTGTGGCAGAGCTCAGTGAAGTTAAACCCTGGTTATTTATTCCATACATTCCTCCTGTTGTTGGAGCATTCGTCAGAGTGATGGTATTGTTATTAATGGTTGTTAAAATTGTACCTGAAGGCTGACCGGCAGAATAATTCTTTAAAATACCTCCAAGTACAAAAGTAGTGGTAGCTAAACCAGTAGCACTCGTTATCGTATTATAGGATATATTATCATTGTACTGGTGATTGTCGAAAATACAATAGTTGTTGCCAGTCAAGTAATTATAACTGCTAAGTGCAGCTCCTCCTCCCCAGTTTGAAATAATATTTCCTGTTACAATGGAAGATCCGCCAATGTCATTTCCATTATCCAAAGCACCGGCAGTAGATGAACCAATAAATACGATGCCAAAATTTAGGTTGCTGATTGTATTGGAATATACTTTATTAAAACTATTCGCACCATTGGCAGTTGATGCGTTAGCAAGCGTTGTCATGACAGTTGCTGTGTGACTTGCATTGCTGTATATGCCAATAGTATTTTTATAAGTTCTGTTTAATGTTATTGTATTGTTTTGAATAATGTTGTATTGAGCTCCGTTGGTATCAGAAGCATAAAACAATGCAACGCCAAATTCAGTCATATTATTTAATGCAGCTGTGGTATTGATTGTATTCCCAGCATTTTCCTGCATGGTAAAATTCTGAATGGAAATATAATCACCCCCTATGATTTTAAAAATGGCATCATTTATAGAGGCTATTGTTTGAGGGGAGAATGCCGTTATTGTACTGCTACTTCCTTGAATGACAATAGTATTTGTGGAAGTACCTCCTGATTGTGTGATGACATATCCTCCTATGGGTGCTGTTTCATTACCACTTAAAGTTATAATGACAGGACCGGTAAGAGTAGCTGAATTCAAGGCAGTAATTGCGTTAGCAAGACTAGAATAGCTGGCTGCAAGACCTGAACTACTATTAGTAGTAACCTGAGCTGATACATTTTGCACAAATATATTTGTAAATATAGCAAGAACGAAAATAAACAGATGATTTTTTTTCATAAAATAGTAAATTTTTTGATATGATTTATTAATAGAACTTACAAAAATACAACAATAATGATATTTTTTTGTTTTTTAACAGTAATGTTTAATGGAATTATTACGAAATCATTCAGAAAATTAAGCAAAAAAACATCTATAAGATGTATGAAAAGCCTTGCTTATTGATTAAGTAGGGTTTGCGACCATAAATTGCTGAATGCACATATGAAATCAGATTTTTTTAATCAATTCCTTTGTATAGATTTAACATAAGATAGTTAATCGTAAAACCGCCAGATGATACCCAGCTTTAGGGCTCCACTTTGTTGAGGGTAATGTGGTATCAAATAAAAACTATAATCTTTCCAGCCACTGTTTAAATGTTGGTATTTTAAGAAAATATTTGCCCTTTTGATTTGCATATTTACAAATACATCTGTGTATAAATAGTCGCCAATCTTTTTATTGTTTTGTGTATAAAACATCCTTAAAGCAGGCATGTAATTATCAGCATAATAGGATGTGTTATAATACAGACTAAAGCCCGGTTGTAAATAAAGGAATTTTTTAAATAAATGTAAATTAAAATAACAGGATTGCATCGCACTGATTTCTGGAATTTTAATAATACTATGATCGGGTGTATACTGATAAACAAAATCATTATCAATCTGTAATAAACCCCAGTTAATATTCTTGCTCATTTTAAATGATACTATATGTATCATTTTGTCATGCCAGTCCGGTAATGCCTTATCATTTAAATATACATAATTGTTGATTTGATGTAAAGTAAGGGATGAATTAAAACTACCATATTGAAAACCAATGAAAGAAGTCAAAAAATTTTGCTTTTCGAAATCATTGTTCCATTTAAAGTAATTGGAGTAATTCCAGGAATAGATCCAATCAGCTTGTTTTTGAGAGTAATTAATACCTGCGGTTAAGGTTTTTTTTCCGGGATGCTCCCTGTCAAATTCAAATTTTGCAATGCCTTTCAAACTAAAATCGCCTCCGTTATAATCACCAATTACATATTCACCATTTAATTTTAAATGAAATTTGCCAAAAGCAAAAAACGATAGTGTTGCATAAGGAGTAAATTGATTGAAAGAGAAGTTTTTAAGTGTGTCTTTTACTTCAAAATAGTTTTGCTTTATTCCAAAAACAAGATTCAGTGCATCCGGAGCCAGTGGATTTTCACTTATCCCGTTGGTCCATGCAAAATTATTCTCAAATGCACGATAATAAACAGAATCATGTGTGGCAATAGAATCAAAATAAATAGTATTGTAATATCTGCTGTCTCTGTTATTATCTGTATAGGTTTGTTTTTCAGTAGTGTATTGAAAAGTATATGAAATTGTTCCAGGGTTAAAAGTAGAACGGACAATGCTGTCGTTTTTTATTTTTTTGAAATTGTAAAATTGTTTCACAAATATTCCTGATTTTTTCAGCTGATTATTGGCTGATTGAAGATTAACCGGAACAGATAAGGTTTGTTTTGAAATTTGGTTTTCAAAAACTGAATCATTGGAAATACCACCATTTTCCTGGATTTCAATACTATTATGATAATAAGCTGCCAGTATACGGTATTTCCCCATACCTGATATGTAATTGGTGTTTATCAATAGCTGACGATTATCACAGGCTTGCCATTGATAAGATCCCCATGAATCCATCACCCTGAAATTTACACCAATATTTAGTGCATTCGTTATATTTTGGCTGTGTATTACCTGTAAAATATCTTCTTTTTCAGGTCCTGAAACATAATAAATGGAAGTGTAAGGCTTTTTGACCTGATAATACGGTTGGGTATAATTGGTAAATAACAAATCGTCAAAGGAATGTACTCCATAATCAAAACCGGTTTTATGGATTGGTTCATAAATTATTGATTTATCCGGTCTGCCAATATTGCCACTCCATTCAGTAAAGTGATTGTTGTTAAAAGAAGGATTGTATTGCTGAAAACCTTTAAGAATAGTGTCGGTTTTCTTGAATACCGGCAAATCAAATGAATGGATGTTGTCGTAAAAATAAGTAGTTTTATTTCGAAAGATTTTTACAGAATCAGCCTTTTGCGAATGTCCGCAAATGGCTGCAAAACCTAATAAAATTAATACTATATATTTTTTCAATTTTGTCATATTGTTATTCACATTGTATGTAAGTTTCCTGAATTTATTAATTCAAAAAAAAACTGAATTCTAACCCTACAGATAGGCATTGAGATATTCATATTCATGTGTGAACTTGCCTTTATGCAGGATTAAAGCTTTTTTTAATGATTTTGGTAAATCCATATCTTCATAGGGTAAATCATAATCGGCAAATGCGATTGGTTTTATAAAATTAACCAATGCATCTGCAAAACCATCTGAAGAATCTCTGGGAAGTTCACTGGGTAATATATCAACTGCCATGTCGAGTATTCCTTCACCTTCAAAACCCATCGTATATTTTCCTGAAAGTGGATGGTAAATAAATATCGGGTCTTCGATTTCAGTACCGTGATGTGTACATTCTACAGAACCATCCGGATCACAAGTAATATCACCAATTACAGTCAATTTTGGATTCCCTTTACTATAAAGCGCTTTCAGATATTCTTTCGTAATAATTCTTGGATAACGGGCATCCCAGTACATGCAATTCATTAATACACTTAAATGCGGGATGTATTGTTCAAATTTACTGATATAGTTTTGTGGGTTGCGGTAATAATCGTAAAGGTCAAATTCAATATTTTTATCGATATGTTCTGAAATGTGTTTTTCTTTGAATACAACTTTATATATGATATTGTCAGGCAATGCATTGCGATTTTTAAGCTCTAATAATTTTTCAGTCGATATTTCTTTTACAGGTAACAAGCCACAGATTTCCTGAGCTCCTAATGAAACATTACCATATCCGGTAAACCCAATTACCAGAGGTTGTATCTCTTTTGGCAAGCCTTTTTCTGCAATTTCTTGACCAACAAGACTTATCGCATCTTTAGCCTCTTTTAATGAATTGTATAAATGTGCTTGTTTTAGTTGCAAAAATGGTGTTTTAAACCCAAAATAATTTAATCGTAATCCTAAAGCCCAAAAAGAGTTAATCATTCCAGCCAAACCAGCATATTTGCCAAAAAATATAAGCCTTTTGTTTTGTTCGTCAACAATGCGTTCATAATCAATTAGATTGCAACCCAATTCCATCATACGTTTTAGCATTGGGATGTTATATGACTGACCTTTAATGACATGTGAAAAAAACACATAGGTTTTCTCTGCTTCAAAAAAATCAACAGGCATTTCTTTTACTCCAAATATTACATTGCATTTTTTTAAATCATTCTCAACCAATGCGCCTGCATTAATATATTCCTGATCTGTAAAAATTCTTTTGGGCGAAGTCTGAACAATGAAATCAAGTTTTTGGTGTTCAATTAATCTTTTGATATGTTTAGGGGTTAATGGAGCCCTGCGTTCCATCACATATTTGTCTTCGTGCCTGATTCCTATAAAATTGCTCATTTTTAATAATTTGTAGAGATTTTGTAAATTTTAGTTCTTATATGCTGCAAATTTATAAAATAACTTACAACAAATACTTATATTTATGATTATTTAAAGATTGACATTAAATATTCAATCATTGATAATATCTGTTCAAGTGTTGGTATACTTGAATTGGTTTTTTTCCTATTTTTGCTGTTGTGGAAAACTTATGTTTCAGTTTTTTTCAAATTTCGGCAATAAAATTATTATTTCAATTATGCTTATGCTATCTGTTAAAAAAATAATTTGTGCTTTGTGTTTATTTCTGATTGTTAATGGTTTTCAAAAGCTGTCAGCTCAGAACGATTCTTTAATACAGTTAAAAGAAACGCCCCGCTGGCTTATTCCTTCACCTGAATTAAACAAGCAAAGACTGGCCTGTTTTACAGGAATTGGAGTAGCAGGTTATTCTGCTGCACTAATTGGGCTCAATTATTTGTGGTATGCAGATTTTCCCCGTTCTTCCTTTCATTTTTTTGATGATTCCGGTGAATGGCAGCAGATTGACAAAACAGGACATGTTGTTACTCCTTATCTTGAAGCTTATTACATCATGCATATTTTACGATGGAGTGGTGTTAAACACAAACCGGCTGCCATATACGCAGGGATAACAGCTTTTATGCTCCAGAATACAATAGAGGTTTTTGATGGATTCTCATCTGAATGGGGCGCTTCTTTAAGTGATATAACAGCCAACTTTCTGGGTGCAGCGCTTATGACCTCTCAGGAATTAATCTGGGGTGAGCAAAGAATGATATTAAAAGTTCAGCCCCTTTTTCAAACCTATCCTGAAGGAGAATTAAGGGACAGGGTAAACCAGTTGTATGGTTCCACAATGATGCTAAGACTTATTAAAGATTACAATTCCATGAATACCTGGTTGAGCATTAACCCTGCTTCTTTTAATAAAAAACAGCAACGTTTCAGATGGTTGAATGTAGCAATAGGCTATGGAGCAGGAGGGATGTATGGCGGACTTAAAAACACATGGGTTGATGAGGAAGGCAGATTTCATGACCGTTCTGATATTGAGAGATTTCGAAGATTTTTTCTTTCATTGGATGTAGATTTTACGAAAATTAAAACCCGCTCACGCACACTCAAAGCTTTATTTGGAGTTCTGAATATAGTTAAGATACCAGCTCCTACACTTGAAATAAATTCAAAAGGACAGCTTTTATTTCATCCCCTTATGTAAAAATGACCCTTAACAGACTTCAAAATTTTATGAATTTATATCTCTGTTAAATAGAGAGATTCTTGTTTATTAGTTAAAAATAATGCATCAGTTGAAGGGAATAAAACTCATGATGGATTAATAATGCCAATCAAGGGTTGAAAACTATAAGAAACTAAATTATAGCCACTAACCTGCCAGCCGGCAGGCTGGGATACGAAGTCACAAAATAATTAAAATAATTTAGAAAAGATTGTAAAAATATAATAATTGATTCTTAGTGGCTTAGTGTCTTTGTGGCATATTAAATTTATGCCTTTATTCATATTAATAATAGATGTTTGTAGTATGATTGTTAAGAAAAATACCGATTGAAATTTTAAAGTTTAAAATACATTTAATTGAATATAATTCTTTTTATTAGTTGGCTTTACTCAGTGAAATTAGGAAAACACCATTTTACCAAAGAATAAAAAGTCAGTAAAGCGAATAATTTAATTCAAAAAATTGGCATAAAAATTGGTATAAAAATTGTTTTTAAACAAAAAATTAACTATCTTTGAACTAAATTTAATATTTAAAAATTATGATAAAGACAAGCATTTTAATTATTATTACGTTTTTTACTTTTACGTTTGCTTTTGCACAAAAATCTAATTTAGTGTTTTTTACAGAACAAGGGGAACCATTTTATGTAGTTTTAAATGGTATCAAACAAAATGCCGATGCCCGTACAAATGTTAAAATAAGCGATTTAACAGCACCTTCCTATAAATGTAAAATTATTTTTAAAAATACTGCCCTGGGCCAATTGGATAAAACGGTTATAACAAAACAAGGTATTGAATTTACATATGTGATTAGAAAAAACAACAAAGATAAATGGTTGATTCGCTGGATGAATGAAACTCCGATTTCAAACAATCTAACAGTCAAATCCGAGAATGATTATCCTTTATCTACTGCTGAACCACAAACAGAAATTATTATTCCCAATTCAGATCAAACAACCCCAAATAATACCCATGTAAGTGATCATCAGGAAAACATTAATGATGGAATTAATGATGTTAAGATTTCAATTCCTGTACCCAATGTCAATGTTAATGTTAACATGAGCCCTGATAAAAACAATGCAAAAACAACGATTACCACATCCAACCAGACTACAAAATCTGAAATAAATCAAAAATCAGGCAACAATACATATAAGCAAAACAATCAACGTCAGGTTACCAATGCAGTTCCTGGGTATAAGGGTCCTTATGGCTGTAATCATCCATTGAATCCGGAAAGTTTTTCCAATGTAAAAACTTCAATAGCTGCAAAATCATTTGAAAATTCAAAAATAATTATTGCTAAACAGGTTATAAGTAATAATTGTTTAATTACAACCCAGGTTAAAGAAATTATTCAATTGTTTGATTTTGAATCATCTCGGCTTGAAATCGCAAAATATGCATATGCATATACTTATGATAAAGGGAATTATTATCAGATAAATGATGCTTTTGATTTCGAATCTTCAATTAATGAATTGAATACTTATATTATGAACGTGAAATAAATATTATTAACTTAATGAATAATAAATGTAAGGGATTTAGAAATATAATTCTGATTATAAGTTTTGTAAATTCCTGATATTATGCAATGAGCTTGTTTTAAAGAATAATTAAATATCATAGATTGCTTTTTTGAAATTCCATTTTTAATAATAGACATAGTAATAACAATTTTAATTTTACTTTTATGAATAAGATTCTTGTAGCAGTCGATTTTTCTGAGTATACTGACATTGCCTGTGAATATGCTCTTGAAATTGCAAAATTAAATAAGGCTGAGATTTGTTTAATACATGTTTATTTTGACAGAATTCAATCTTCAGCCTCTGTCATTCCTGATGCTTATGGAATTAATCATTTTGTGAATGCTGAATTAATTTCCGATTCTGAGAAAAATGCTGAATATCAATTGCTATATATAAAAAGTGATATGATATCAAAACTTGAAAAATATAACTTATCGGGTATTGAAGTCAATACAGTTGTAAGCAGTGGAAGTTTTGAGTCCAGCTTTTTTGATTTTTGTGAAAATTATCATCCATCCATTGTAATTATTGGTACTAAAGGAAAAGATAAAAATCCGGGTATTTTTGGCAAAGCTGCTCATAAAATTATTGAAGAGTTAAGATTTCCGGTATTAGCTATACCTGTGGTTGCTTCATATTCAGGAATTAAAAATATTATGTATGCAACTGATTTAAATGATTATGACGATGTTTTGATTCGAAAAACATATAATTTACTGGATAACTTTAATATTCATATTTTTTGCGTTCATATTGTAGAAAAAAATGAATATCTAAAAGCAATTTCTATAATGGATAATCTGAAATTGACATATAATAAAGAGAAGCAGGAAGATAGATTTAACTGTGATGTTTTTGAGAATATCAATAAGCATGATGAAATTGAAAATTTTATCAAAGAAAATAATATTCATCTTATTGTATTTCACCCTCAAAAAACGAATTTTTTCAAACGATTATTCGGTCAAAATTTCTCTAAAAAATATTTATTTGAAACGAATATACCTTTGTTAGCTATCCGGTAATTAAGCATTTATGAAGATTATTTATTTTTCTATTGATTTGCTATCTTAAAAATCAAAGCTGTCATCCAGATAATCTAATGTTTCTTCATTGATTATGGAGTATTTTCCTTTTTGGAATAGTTTAATAAGTAATTCGAAATTAAGAAAGTAAGTAGGTTTTATACCTGAAACAAAATAGTTTACAGGTTCTTTATTAATCTCACTTTTTAAATCTGAAAATAAGATTTTTCGGTTTCCTTCATTTCCAATACTCCCTTTTAAAGATATAGTCGGATTTATTTTATACAAAATATCTAATGAAAACGTTGTTGCTTTTTTTCTAAACATTAAGATTTGCTGCGTTTGCCCAAATAGCATTGATTTATTTGTAAAATAGCTTATAGATCCTGAAGAATATATTTTTGAAGATAGCAATAGCTTAGGATTAATCTTATATTGTATGTTGGCGAAATAGGGCAGTGATAATATTAGTTTCCATTTTGTAAATAAGCTGTATTTAAAACCAGCTGATGGTAATACTGTAAGCAGACCAAATGAATAACGGTTGGCTATGCCAAAATGGTATGAAAAATCACGATTGACGAGTCTGTCATAAATAAATGTACCTGAAAAACGAGGATGTGGATTTGAAATGCTGTATTTGTCCTCAAAAAAATTTAGACTGATTCTTGTTAACCATAAACTCTTATTTCCTGTATAATAGATTCCTTTTAATCCCAGACTAAGATTTAATAAAGTATTGGTATTACCTAAGCAATCAATATCCGGAAAAATAAAGCTATTGTTATTTAGGATGCTGATATTGTAAAAACCCGTTTTATTTTCAGCTTTTTTAAATAAATGAGTATAAACAGGGATATTAAGTCCTATGCCTAATTCTTTTGAACCATATTTGCCTAAAGTGTCATTAAAATCTGCCTTAGCAATACTTTTATAATTTGTTTTTATCAGAAAGGATGGAATATTTGTATTTTGTGAATATGCACTTATGCAATTAAATACAAATAAAACTATAAAAATAACTTTAGCCTGATATTTTTTCATAACATAGCTTCTCAGAAAACTTAGAATTATTTTTAGGAATGTTTGAAATTTATTAGAAATTATTTCTTTACTATTTTTTGAGTAGAAGTCTTATTTCCGGAACTAACTCTAACAAAGTAAATACCTCTTTTTAATTCAAATAGATCATTGATAGTTATAGCATTATATCCATAGTGACGTGAAATATCACTTACTGTCTTTATTTTTTTTCCGGATAAATCATAAAGTTCAATCTGAACCCGCTGGGTATCACTTGAATTATAAGCAATGTAAAGTTTATCATCAAAAGGATTTGGAAATACGTTGAAAGTATTTTCACTATCAAGATTATGTATGTTGTTACCAGAAAGTAAAATACTGGCAATTTGAAAATTTGGGATTCCATAGCCTAAAAGACTGTCAGGCATAATGTATTGACTTGCACTTTGTTTGATAGCTTCAATTATTTCCTGGTTGGTTTTTAGTGGGTATGCCTGCCACAAACAAGCGGCCAATCCACATAATATTGGGGATGAAAATGAAGTCCCGTTACCACTCCCAACACCACCGGCAGTTGCAAAAACAGCATCTTGTCCAAGGGCTGCTACTGTTGGTTTCACTCTGCCATCAGCACTAGGCCCTTTAGAACTAAATAAGGCGTAATCTTTATTGGAATCAACAGCACCCACTGTAATAATACTATCGGCATCAGAAGGAACACCGATGTATTTCCATGCACCAGCACCGGAGTTCCCAGCACTGTTAACTACCAAAATTCCTTTGCGGGCTGCTATTGTAGCAGCTATACTCGCTCTTGCCGTTTTTCCGTCCAGTTCCTGATAGGTATGGCTCATAGCAGGATCATCAAAATTTGTATATCCTAAAGATGAGTTAATTACATCTACGCCAAGGCTGTCTGCAAATTCTACCCCGCTTGTCCAGTTATCTTCTTCAATAAGATTTTCAGAATTTGCATCTTCTGTACGAATTAACCAATAATTTGCTTTTGGAGCGGTTCCTACAATCTGTCCTGGTATATTTGCAGCCATTGTTGATAATACCATCATTCCATGTGTAGCTTCATTGAAAACATTATTCCCCGGATTTACAAAATCCCTGTATCCAAGTATCTGACCATTTAACCATAAACTATCAAAGGCATTTATAACATCTACCTTCCAAAATCCTGCATCCAATACTGCAATTGTCATTCCCTGTCCTAAATAATCCTGGTTATGAAGAAATCTGCCTTGCAACATATTTATCTGTAAAAATGCCTGACCATAATCAATGTTCTGTAAGACAGCAGTTTTTAATGTTTCATTTGTCTCAGTGTTTTTATTGGTCGTATAATAGTTTTGGTAATATTGAGGCTTGAAATAAATTTCAGAAACTTTATTTATTTTTTCATCGGTCAGCTTGTTTTTTTTCTTTTTTGTACTAACAGCAATCACTAGTTCAGTGCTTTTTACAAAAGGCAAAGCATTGATTTGTTGTAATACATTGGTGTCATTCAGACTTATAATGATAGAATTAAACCATTTTGATTTATTTATCAATGAAACACCATAATTTAACACACTGTCAATGTACCATTTATTAACAGGTATATCCAGCAAATTAATCGAAATACCCTGATTAATGCGTCTGGTAATTGCTTTTTGAGATAAAAATGCAGAAGGCATGCTTAAAGAAAAAGGTGAATTGTTTTTATCTTTAAAACTGACGCGATATTTATAGACAGATTTTTGTGAAAATGTCGTTATTGTAAGTAAAACAAATAATAGAAGCGGGATTAATTTCTTCATTTTTCCTTTGTTAAATGAATTGCAAAGTA
>CAIUKU010000222.1 GCA_903899825.1 uncultured Bacteroidales bacterium
GGCGGTATAGATACTGAAAATGCAAAAAAATTATACCATACAGGCGCAGATATTTTGGTTGCATGAAACAGTGTTTTTGGTTCAAAAAATCCAAAAGAAGCTATTAAGCTATTAAGCTATTAAGTTATTAAGTTATTGAGTTATTGAGTTATTGAGTTAGTGATTTGGTGATTTGGTGATTTTTTGAATAAAAATACGTTACCATTAGGATAATGGATTACTCATTTTCTAATGAGGACTATTTGGTTTAATTTATTTCAGCATTTTCAATATTTTATCTATTTTAACCTGATTTATCTGATAAAAAATATCCTTAATTTTGAGGTCTTTATCCAATAAAAAGAAAGCTGGTGTATCACTGACAAGATATTTGCTTCCGATTATTTCTGAAAAAATTACAGGAAACTGATATTCAATTTTTAATAAATGTTGCTGTAGCTTTTCTGTTAATTGATCTGATGAATTGATAGCTATTACTTCTAATCCAGCTTCTTTTAAATTACTATATTCATCATTAATTGCACTCAATTGTAACATAGTTGCTTCGTTTTCGAGAGACCAGAATACAAGTAAAATCATTTTACCTTTAAACGTATTTAATTCTAGAAAATCATCCTTTAAGGTTTTAGCTGAAAACAAAGGTGCTTTTTTTAATGAAAAATCTGCAAGTACTGTTTCATTTTCTGCTCCATTGAAGCGGGTAATGGTTTGGAAATAATCTTTTAAAGTATCGGTCTTTATTGCATACAAGTGAATATTCTCATTTTGCTTTTGATTTATATTATATTTGTAAAGTTGTTCAGTCTGTGATAGTATTTCAAAGGGATTAGCATACATAAAATCAGTTTTTCTTAAAGCAATCAATGTATCTGATTTACGGAAATAAGTGGTTTCAATCGTTTTTTCTGCATATTTTTCATTTCCGTTAGTTTTATCGCTTATATAACCATTGTTCTTGTCTGAATCGGTAATCTGAATACCAAAGCAAGGCATTTCACTTATTAAAGTATCGTTTAGTACCCGAATGCTGACATTTCCACTGTTTTTAAAGTATTCATACATTTCATTCACTATATCATCCACACTCCCCTCTTTAATCATAAACGAAGGTAAGTGATCAGCTTCCTGCTTACTGTAAAATTCATCCAATTTATCTTCTTTTAAGAGATTGAAATTGAATACATCACTTCTTTTAGAAGCCGAATTGATAAATAACTGCTGTTTACCATTCATAATATGAAGAGTAGATGGTTGTTCCGGATTCAGGAATGAAGTTTCAACTCTCATTTTCTGGATCATTTGATTCTCTTTTAGCATCCATACTTTTTTCTTCACCCATCTGTCTGAATATTCTATGCCTCCATTTTTAACATACTCTATGTACAGATTTTCAAAATTGGAATGTTTTTCAATCATGGTACGGATAAGTTTGATCGTATCTATTTGACCAAATGAATAAAAGAAAGTAAAAAACAAACAGAGAGTGAGTATGTACCGTTTAGGAATGAAAGGCATAAAACAATATTTAATAATTTGGAAACAAAGATATTATAAATTAAATTGAAAATTATGAAAATAATATAGTATAATAGCAAAAAAAATGGTTTAAACATCTAAAAGAATTAATCCCTGAATTTCTCAATATTTATATCGAATTTTTTATTGAGTACAGCAATGGAAGTCTCTTCAAACAGAGGATCTTTTGTATTGGAAAGAGAAAAAGCCAGTATAGCCTTTTGAGTAGTAAGACTATAAACTGCTTTGATGCAGTAGGAAGGTACACCAATTCTGTTTCCAATGTATTGATTTCCAAATACATTCACCATTATTACCAATAGACTATCAGTTTGAGATAGTTTACGTATTTTTGTTTCATATGTTTTCCAAATTCCGCGGTTCATGACAGCAGTTTGAGGAACACAGTTATAATACCTGAAAGTTAATTTATCAAGAAAACAATCATAAGCAAAATCTTCGGCATTTACCAAATGACCTTTATCATATCCTGAGCCTGAATAATCTTTATCAGTAGCTGTTAGAAGGTTTTTAATATCATTTGTAAACCTGAATTTTTTACGCTCACAATTGCCACCACCCTTGTACAATTTATATTTAACTACAACAGCAACTTTTTGATGATAATTGAAATAAGAAGTATAAATACTTGTTCTGATAACTGTATCGTATTTTTGACCAAAACAAAAATTTACATTTACAAAAAAGATAAGATAAAAAAACAGTTTTCGCATAGAGATTCGGTTTTAATACAAAAATAATATTGTTAATTTTTAAATTTTATAACTAAAATCCATTTTCAGAAATCGGAAAATAATATTCAGATAAAAAAAGAATCCGCTATAAATTTGCAATCCCTAATTCATCAGCTATTTGATTTAAATCGACAACTACTTTGTCAATAATAGGAATACCCTCTCGCATTCTAATGGAGGTCCATTCTCTTTCCGGTTCACCGGGTATAATTATTTTTTCCTGTCCTTCAATGGTTTGTGCTTTTTTAAAAGTTTCTATCCAACTATCCATTTGTTGTTTAAAATCTGTAGTTGTTTGAAAAGCATCAATTCGCATGGCTCCAAAAAAATGGCCTGTACCTATACCGGAAGTGTTTGATAAAAAAGGCAAATATGCAACCGAAGGTGGAACAAAAGGGCCAAAATTAGCACCTGACAAAAGGGCTGAAAAAATATCAACTATTGCTCCCATACAATACCCTTTATGACTTCCATGCAGATAATCGCTACCCAATGGAAGAATGGCACCTCCCTGAGTAAGAACATCCGGATTATCACTTGCTTCGCCTTTTTTATTCTGAACATAGCCTAAGGGTGCTTTCTGGTTTTTTTTGTGCATAATATCCAGTTTTCCTCTGGCAATGGGAGTAGTTGCAAAATCAGCTACAAAAGGAGGATATTTTCCTGCAGGAATTGCTACCGCAATCGGATTGGTTCCCAACAGCCTTTCTACTGAAAATGTAGGTGCTACCAAAGGATTGGCATTGGTCATTGCAATGCCTATCATATCATGCTCAAGCGCCATCATGGCATAATATCCGGCTATTCCAAAATGATTGGAATTGCGGACAGACACCCATGCAGTTCCTGCATTATTCGCTTTTGAAATAGCCAATTGCATGGCTGTTTTACCCACAACCATCCCTAATCCGGCATCACCATCTACAACTCCAGTTGATAGTGTTTCGTGTACAATTTTAATGTCAGGATTTGTATTAATTCGATGCGATTTCCATAAATTTACATAATCTTTCAGTCGGGAAACACCATGAGAACTAATATTTCTTAACTCAGCTGCCATTAATATATCTGCAGTAATATCAGCATGTGCTGCAGTACATCCAATTTGTTTACAGACATTTAAAATAAATTGCCGTACTTGAGGACAGGAATAGGTCATTTTTCAATATTTTTGTAATACTAACTGCAAAAATATCTAATTTTGTAATACATAATTTTAATATTTTGAAATCATGCAAATAATCTATTATAACGAAATACAAAAAGTCACCAATAGATGGATATGGCTATTGGTTGCAACAATAAGTATTATTTTTATATATGGGATTACTGATCAACTTATTTTTCAACATCCCTTTGGTAAAAATCCTGCTCCTGATTGGGTATTGTTACTTTTAGGACTTATACCCTTTTCCCTTTTAATGCTATTATACTTTTTAGATTTTAGCTTTCAACTCAATGAAGAAGGTGTAAATTATCAATTTTACCCATTTCATCTATCACCAAGATTGATAAAATGGGAAGATATTGCCGGCATTTATGTCAGGAAATATAAAGCTGTTAAAGAATACGGAGGATGGGGTATAAGAACACTTTCTTTCAAAAAAAACATTGCTTATAATATTTCAGGAAATTATGGATTACAAATTGAATTAAAAAATGGAAAAAAAATACTTTTAGGCACTCAAAATCCAGAAGATTTGGAGAAAATAATTTCGCAAATTACTCATATTAAATAATATATATAAAGAAAATACAGCAGGCATGATTTTCAGCTTTATTAATGAATTTTAAGTGTTTTTTTGTACTATAAAATCAGTAAATAAATTCAGAATGCTATTTTTTTTATACTTTTACAAAATTAAAATCAAAAAAATAACATGGCTTTAGATATCATCATTCAACTCGAAAACCTGGCAATTTATCAGCGCAATATATTAATCCTTTCAGAGGTAAATGTAAGTATAGAAAAAGGTGAATTTGTGTATTTGGTAGGTAAGACAGGAACCGGTAAAAGTTCATTGTTAAAAACATTATATGCTGAATTACCTGTAGTTGAAGGAGATGCCATGGTAGCTGATTTCGATTTAAAAAATATCAAAACAAAAGAAATACCTTATTTAAGACGCAAATTAGGTATTGTTTTTCAGGATTTTCAATTGTTAATTGACAGAAGCATCAAAGAAAACCTCATTTTTGTTCTCAAAGCCACGGGCTGGAAAGACAAAGTTGCGATGGAAGAAAGAATTCAGGAAGTCCTTGAAAAAGTCGGCCTGCATACCAAAGGCTTTAAAATGCCTCATCAACTATCAGGTGGAGAACAACAAAGAGTTTCAATAGCCAGGGCTTTGCTGAATGATCCCGAAATTATCCTTGCCGATGAACCAACAGGAAATCTTGATCCTGAAACTTCTGAAGGAATAATAAACCTTTTAATTGATATAAGTAAAAATGGCAGAGCTGTTTTGATGGCTTCTCATGATTTTATGATGATTGAAAAATTTCCTTTCCGCACACTAAAATGTGAAAACGGGAAAGTAATATCATGAAAATAGGTTTATTTTTAAAGATATAATGGTTTAAAAATCTGATTTATATATTATTTCCTCATAAAAAGCATGCTGTTTTTTATCATATTGCTTTTGCTCCGAATTTCTTATAATTCTGCATCAAAATACCTAATTTGTAAAAGTCAAACAATATTAAGTTGATGTAGCCCTTGTTTAATAAATATTTCAATAATGGTTTTAATCCATTAAAAAACAGAATAATAACCTGATTTAATTTATATAAGCTAATTTTTTTATAAAA
>CAIUKU010000223.1 GCA_903899825.1 uncultured Bacteroidales bacterium
AATCTTCTTTAGATGGTCTTGTATGGTCTCCAATTACTAATACTGCTGATACCTATACTGCTACTGATTTAACAGCTACCACTCAATTCAGAGCAGTTGTTAAAAGTGGAGTATGTGCTGAAGCAAACTCAATAGCTACAACCGTAACAGTTGATCCTGCAACAGAAGCAGGCACCGTTACCGGCGGAGCAACAGTTTGTACAGGAACCAACAGTACATTGTTAACATTAGGTGTACATACCGGCAATATTGTAAGATGGGAATCTTCTTTAGACGGTCTTACATGGTCACCTATAGCAAATACTGCTGATACTTATACAGCCACTGATTTAACAGCAACAACTCAATTCAGAGCTGTAGTTAAAAATGGTGTTTGTGCTGAACAAAATTCACTTTCTACTACCGTAACTGTAGATCCTGCAACTATAGCAGGAAGCGTTACTGGTGGAACAACTGTATGTTCATCATCAAATAGTACATTGTTAACTTTAGGTACATATACCGGCAATGTTGTAAGATGGGAATCATCTTTAGACGGTCTAACATGGTCACCTATTGCAAATACTTCTGATACATATACAGCTAATGGTTTAGTAGCTACTACTCAATTCAGAGCAGTAGTTCAAAGTGGCGTATGTGCAGAAGCAAATTCAACAGCTACAACAATAAACGTAACTATTTTGCCAACTGCAGTTATTTCTTATGCAGGACCTTTCTGTTCTTCTGTTTCAACTGCACAACTAGTTAGTTTAACAGGTACAACAGGTGGTGTTTATGATTCTGACCCAAATTTGGTAATTAGTCATTCAACCGGTGCGATTATTCCAAGCACCAGTATACCAGGTAATTATATAGTTACATATACAATCGCCCCAGCAGGAGGCTGCCCTGAAGTAATAGCAACAACTTCTGTTATTATTAATGCATTACCAACTGTTGTTGCTAATACTACTGCTACATCAGTTTGTTTTGGTGGTACAATTACTTTATACGGAAGTGGAGCATCTACTTATGTATGGAATAATGGTGTAACAAATGCAACTCCTTTTACTCCTTTGTTTACCAAAACATATATAGTAATCGGTACTGATGCAAATGGCTGCCAAAATTCTGATTCAGTTGGTGTTGTTGTAAAACCTATTCCAACAATAGTTACTACTACTCCGGGTTCACGTTGTGGAACTGGTATTGTAACATTAGGAGCAACACCATCAGCAGGTGCTATTAATTGGTACACTGATCCAACAGGTGGCACATCTTTATATACAGGTAGTATTTATACACCTTCCATTTCAACAACAACTACTTATTATGTAGCTGCTACTTCAAATGGATGTACTACTGCAAGCAGAACAGCTATACTGGCAACTGTAAATACGATTCCTACTATTACAGGAACTACACCGGCATCACGTTGTGGAACAGGTGTGGTTACTTTAGAAGCAACTGCATCAGCTGGTACTATTAACTGGTATGCAACTGCATCAGGCGGCACATCGTTAGGTAGTGGCACATCATATGCTCCAACTGTTACTGCAACTGCTACTTTTTATGTAGATGCAACTGACAATGGATGTACATCTGTAACCAGAACTCCTGTTATTGCTACAGTTAAAGCAATACCAACAATAGAAGGAACTACTCCTGCAAGTATTTGCGGACCCGGAATTGCTGCCATGGATGCAACTGCATCTGCTGGTACTGTGAACTGGTATGCTGATTTAACAGGTGGGTCTTCTATTAATACAGGATCTTCATATGCTCCATCAATTTCAGCTACAACTACTTATTATGTAGATGCTACTGACAATGGATGTACAACACTTACCAGAACAGCAATTATTGCTACCGTTAATGCTTTCCCAACTATAACAGGAGTTGTTCCCGGAACACGTTGTGGAGAGGGTATTGTTACTTTAGATGCGACAGCATCAGCAGGTGATGTAAACTGGTATGTAGATTTAACTGGTGGTTCTCCTGTTTATACAGGAACAACTTATACTCCTTCGGTTTTGGCAACAACTACTTTTTATGTTGAAGCCAGTGCAAACGGATGCATTAGTAGCCCCAGAATCCCTGTTATAGCAACTGTTAATGCGCTACCTATCATTGCAGGAACTACTCCAGATTCACGTTGTGGAGCTGGTATGGTAACTTTAGGTGCAACTGCAGCTTCAGGAACTATTAACTGGTATACAGATCTTAGTGGTGGTTCTCTTGTTTATTCCGGTGGTACTTATACTCCGACTGTTTCTACAACAACTACTTTTTATGTAGATGTAACTGATAACGGATGTACTAGTTCTCCTAGAATAGCTGTAACAGCAACTATTAACGCAATTCCAGAAATCACCGGAACAATACCGGGTTCAGGTTGTGGTACAGGTAGTGTTACTTTGGGTGCAACTGCAACAGCTGGCACTATCAACTGGTACGATGCATCAGTTAGTGGTACATTATTAGGAAGTGGTATGTCATTTACTACTCCATCTATATCAGTTAATACTACATATTATGTAGATGCTACTGAAAACGGATGTACAAGCTTGACCAGAACTGCTGTTGAAGCAAGCATAAATGCAATTCCATTAGTTATTGCAAATGCTACAGCAACTACTGTTTGTGAAGGAACAGCTGTTACATTAACAGGTAGTGGAACAACAGGTGTTGTTTATACATGGGACAATGGTGTATTAGATGGCGTTGCTTTTAACCCAACTGTTACACAAACCTATGTTTTAACAGGAACTTTAGGTGGATGTCAGAATACTGCTTCCATTATAGTTAATGTTAATCCTGCCCCAGTTGTTAATCCAATTTCAGGAACTGCAGTATTATGTGAAGGAGCACTAAATGAAGCTTATTCAGTAATATTACATACTTATGGCCAACCATTGCCTCCAGGCAGTGGACATGGAAATCCTGGTGATTTACCTGACGGTGCCGTGAATAATTATTTGTGGTCGTATAGTGGAACAGCAACATTAAATGCAACTACCGGCAATGCAATAACCATTAATTTTGCTCCGGCAACAAGTGGAATATTGACTGTTGTAGAAAGCATTCCTAATACAGGTTGTTCTTATACAAACACATTGGCTATTACTGTTAATCCTATCCCTACTGCTACAATAAGCGGAAGTTTGGTTAGCTGTGGTTCGACTACATTAACAGCGGTTACAAGTGCAACTTCACCTTCATATGTATGGTATAATGGCTCTTCTGAAATTACAGGAGAAACATCTCCAACTCTTTTAGTCACAACCAGTGGAGACTATAAAGTCAAAATCACTAGCAATGGATGTGAAAAGACTTCTGATGTTTCTACCGTAACTATAAATATACTACCAACAGCAAGTATAGCTTATACAGGCTCTCCATGGTGTTCTTCTGCTGCAGTTCAAACTGTTACTTTTGCAGGTACTGCAGGTGGTACATATAGCTCTACAATCGGATTATCTATTGATCCTTTAACTGGAGATATTAACCCTGGATTAAGTGTTGCTGGTACTTATACTGTCACTTATACAATAATTGTACCTGGTTGTTCTGATGTAATAGCAACAACTTCTGTTACTATCACTACATTACCTACAGCAAGTATTTCTTATACTGGATCACCTTGGTGTTCTTCTGCAGCAGTTCAAACTGTTACTTTTGCAGGTACAGCAGGTGGTACTTATAGCTCTACAATCGGATTAACAATTGATCCTTTAAGTGGAGATATTACACCAAGTACAAGTACAACAGGAACATATATTATTACTTATACTATACCAGCTGCAGGTGGATGCTCTGATGTAACAGCAACAACTTCTGTTACCATCACTACTTTACCAACAGCAAGTATTTCATATACCGGATCTCCATGGTGTAAATCAGTAGCCATTCAAGCTGTTAATTTAACAGGAACTTCTGGAGGTGCATATAGCTCAACAAGCGGATTAACAATTGATCCTTTAAGTGGTGATATTACACCAAACACAAGTGTAGCCGGTCTTTATACAGTTACTTATGTTATTTTACCATCTGGTGGTTGTCCTGAAGTTACAGCAACAACTTCTGTTACTATTCATGATTTACCAACTGTAGTTGCAAATACAACCGCTCCATCAGTTTGTTTTGGAGGAACTATTACTTTATACGGAAGTGGTGCCTCTACTTATGTGTGGAACAATGGTGTGAGTAACGCATCTCCTTTTACTCCTTTGTTTACTAAAACATATACCGTAATTGGTACTGATGCAAATGGCTGTCAGAATTCTGATTCTGTTGGTGTCGTTGTTAAGGCAATACCAACTGTAGTTACAACTACTCCTGGTTCACGTTGTGGAACTGGTATTGTAACATTAAGTGCAACACCATCAGCTGGTTCAATTAATTGGTATGCCGACCTAAACGGAGGTTCATCTCTATTTACCGGTTCTGTTTATACTCCTAATATTTCAGCAAATACAACTTATTATGTATCTGCTACTGCAAACGGATGTACTACTGCAAACAGAACAGCTGTGCTGGCCACTGTAAATACGATTCCTACTATTACAGGAACTACCCCGGCTTCACGTTGTGGAACTGGTGTTGTAACTTTAAGCGCAACTGCATCAGCAGGTACCATTAATTGGTACGCAGCTGCTTCAGGCGGCGCATCGTTAGGAAGTGGTACTTCATACGCTCCAACAGTTACTGCAACTACTACTTTTTATGTAGATGCAACCGACAATGGATGTATAACACTAACAAGAACTCCTGTTATAGCTACAGTTTTGACTATTCCAACAATAGAAGGAACTACTCCTGCAAGTATTTGCGGACCTGGAATTGCAGACCTGGATGCAACTGCATCTGCTGGTGTTGTGAACTGGTATGCAAATCCAACAGGTGGTCCATCTATTAACACAGGATCTTCATATTCACCATCTATTTCATCAACTACTACTTATTATGTAGATGCAACTGACAATGGATGTACAACACTTACAAGAACAGCAATTCTGGCAACGGTTAATGATATCCCGACTATTACAGGAGTTACTCCTGGTTCAAGTTGTGGAGAAGGAATTGCTACTTTAAGTGCAACAGCATCAGTAGGCAGTGTAAACTGGTATGCTGATTTAACTGGTGGTTCTCCGCTTTATACCGGAACAACTTATACTCCTAATATCTTAGCAACAACTACTTTTTATGTTGAAGCTAATAACAATGGATGTACAAGTAGCCCAAGACAAGCTGTTATAGCAACTGTTAAAATTGTTCCAACTATTACCGGAACCGTTCCAGCAACACGTTGTGGTGCCGGTATGGTTACTATGGAGGCAACAGCTTCTGCCGGTATGGTTCAATGGTATACACTTCCTTCTGGAGGTAGTCCAATTTATCCCGGAGCGTATTTTGTAACATCTGTATCTTCAACAACTACTTTCTACGTAGATGCAACTGATGATGGATGTGTCAGCACTTCAAGAACTGCAGTAATTGCTACAGTTAATGAAATTCCTGTTATTACAATGACAACTCCTGGCTCAAGTTGTGGAACCGGAACAGTAACTTTAGGTGCAACTGCATCTATAGGTACTATCAACTGGTACGATGCATCAATAAGTGGTACATTGTTAGGTAGCGGTACTTCATTTACTACTCCAAGTATTTCAGTAAGTACTACTTATTATGTAGAAGCTACTGAAAACGGATGTACTACTTCGACGAGAACTGATGTTTTAGCAAGTATTTACACAATACCTGTTGTTATAGCCAATGCTACAGCAACTACTGTTTGTGCCGGTGCTCCTGTTACTTTAACAGGAAGTGGAACAAGTGGTGTTGTTTATACTTGGGATAACGGTGTAATTGATGGCGTTGCTTTTAACCCAACAACAACACTAACTTATAATTTAACCGGAACTATCGGAGGATGTCAGAATACTGCATCTATCGTTGTGAATGTTAATCCTGCACCTACTGCTAATCCAATTTCAGGAACAGCCGTATTATGTGAAGGAACGCTTAATGAAGCTTATTCAGTTATCTTACATACCTACGGACAACCATTGCCTCCGGGTGGTGGTCATGGAAATCCAGGCGATTTACCTGACGGTGCTGTGAATAATTATATGTGGTCATATAGCGGATCTGCTTTAATAAATACAACTTCTTCTGCTAATGCAATTACTATTAATTTTGGACCTGGTTCAACGAGTGGTATATTGACTGTTGTAGAAAGCATTCCTAATTCGGGTTGTTCTTATACCAATACATTGGCTATTACAGTAAATGCATTACCAACAGCAACAGCCGGTGGATCTGATACTGTCAATACACTGGATTCTGCAACTGTAAGTGGCGCAACAGCTACCAATGGAAGCATTAGCTGGACACATAATGGTTTAGGTTCATTAAGCAATGCTACTACCTTAAATCCTACTTATACTCCCGCTCTTGCTGATGCAGGTAATGCTGTTGTATTAACGATGACTGTTACAAGTTCAGGTTGCGGGAATGCAGTTGCTTATTATACTGTAAATGTTATACCTTCTACCGTTAAAGTAAGTGGTATATTAAAATACAATAATACTGTCGGTACTGTTTTAAATAATTCAAAAGTGTATCTTAATGTAGGTTCTGTTAAAGTTGATTCAACTACAACAGACAGTTTTGGTTATTATGAATTTAATGTACTACCAAATACTACCTATAACTTAACAGCTACTACCTCAAAACCATGGGGTGGTTCAGATATTTATGATGCATTTACTGTATATGACAGTTGGGATCAAAATTTACCTCTAACTGGTATAAATAATATAGCAGGAGATGTAAATCAAGACGGTTTTGTAGATATATACGATTCCTTCGATATTTATGATGTCTGGGATCAATCACAAAATCCTACTACTTGGCCATCATGGATAGTACCTGAATGGATTTTTGAAAATCCTACATTGCATGTGAACAATTTACCCGTTCCGAATGTTGATATTATTGGTGTATGTTCTGGCGATGTTGATGGTACTTATGAACCATTACCATAATCTTATTTATAAAAACAATTGTAAAAAATTAAACAAATTGTAAAAATGCGAAAAATAATAATTTTAATGAGTATGTTGCTGATCATAGGATCAGCAACATACGCTCAATCTTTATCCACTCAAACTTTTTCTGTGGTTAATTCGAATCTTCCTACAGTTGGTGCAATTTTTAATGTACCAATAAATATTTCTACTTCTCTAACTTCTGCAAGAACCATTCAAGTTGTATTATTATATGATATAACAGTTTTGGAATATGTGGATACTGCAAATCTTCAGCAATCAGCGCACAAAGTTAATGTTGATAAAACTGTTCCTGGATCGATAAAATTTACTTATCAAAATCAAAGTATAAGTCCTTTTACTTTTAATAATGGGAAATTGTTTGATGTTAGGTTTAAATACTTGGCAGGAAATACGAATCTTACATTTAGTACTTCACCATTAAGAACTAATGGATGTTTTATTTACACAGGTTCATTCATTTTTTTCACTAATTTTACTAACGGTTCAATTCAAGGAAATGGTTATTTTGCTAACACTATTAATGGTGGTTCATGGGCAAATGCTGCTTCATGGTCTTCGGGGATAGTGCCTAATAATTGGCACAATGTAACTGTAGGTGCTATAAGTGAAGTTAGTATTTCAACCAATTCAATTGCACATGATGTGACAATTAACAATGGCGGTGCTTTAACAGTAAATGCAGGAAAAACCTTAACTGTAGCTGGTAGTTTTACCATTCAGAACGGTGGCTCATTTATTAATAATGGGAGTGGTGTTAACACCGCTGCTGTTGAACGTACTATCGCTAAGGACAACGCATGGCATTTTCTGGCTTCTCCGGTAGATGGAGCTCCTATTAAACCATATTTTGCTCCAACTGCTGTTGATAATACGTTTGATTTCTATAAATGGGATGAAACCAAAGATATGTATTTTGATTTACCTTGGATTAATATCAGAACATCATCATTCTCTTATGCAAGTGGATTTGATAATTTTGAAATCGGAAGAGGATATCTGGTAGCATATAGCAATTCTTATACAGGAAGTGCAACACATAGTTTTGTTGGTACTTTAGGAAATGGTGATAAAATGGTTACTATAAGTAATAGTCTTAATCATTTCAACCTTATAGGTAATCCTTATCCTTCAGCTATTGATTGGGATGCCACCGCATGGGGAGGTGATAGATCAGCTCTGTTAGGTCCTGTTGCTGCTGTTCGCGTCTGGAATGAAAATACTGGTAACTATGGTGTTTATTCAGGAGGTATTGGTCTCAATGGTATGAGTAATGTTATTGCCCGTGATCAATCATTCTTTGTTGAAGCTATTTCTGCAGGAAGTTTAACAATCCCTAATGCAGCGAGAGTTCATGGAACACAGGCTTTCCTGAAATCAACAGTTGCTGATATTGTTAAACTAAATGTTAGCACTACTGCTAATTCTTATAGTGATGAAATGATTGTTAAATTTGATGCCAATGCCAATGCCAGTGAAGGTATTGCAAAATGGCCATCTTTATTGGCAACTGCTCCATCTATTTACTCTGTTAAAAACAACGAGAACTTAACGATAAATACCTTAACTTCGGTTAGCAGTAATTTAGTAGTTCCTGTTGGGTTTAAAGCCGGTGTTAATGGCAGTTATACTATAAAAGCCAGTAATTTAAACAGCTTTACAACGCCTACTTATGTTTACTTAAAAGACATAAATACAAACATTATTACCGATTTGAATCAAAAAATGTATACCTTTGCAGCTTCAACAAATGATAATGCAAATCGTTTTGAATTGATTTTCGCATTGTCTCCATTGGGGATTTCAAATAATGTAATTGAGAATACAAGTATTTATTCATATGAAAATACAATTTATATAAATAGTAATGAAACTATCAGTCAAATAGCTATTTACAATACATTGGGACAATTAATCAAAACTTTTGAAAACAAAAGTGGTTCGATTAGTGTTAATATGGATGGAAATCCAACAGCTTACTATATCGTAAGAGTTGTAACTTCTAAAAATGTGTATTCAGAAAAAGTGTTGGTAAAATAAAAATCTATTCTAACCCTCCCATTATGGGAGGGTTTAAGGATAGTTAATTTTAACTAAATGTTCTTTAAAGTAATAAATTAATAATAAACTTTTCCATAGATGATCTTTAAGTGATGGTTTTGGAAAAAGGAAATAATTCTGATAATATGAAAAAAATAATTTTAACAGCATTAATAGCCATCAGCAGTGTTGGATTGTTCGCCCAGCCAATACCACCTCCGGGTGGTGGTACTCCAGGTACTGGTCATGGTTTAGGCGGAAATCAAGGTGCACCTATCGATGGTGGATTAAGTATTTTGATGCTTTTAGGTGCTGTTTATGGAGCTAAAAAAGTCTATAGTTTTAAGAAAAAAGAAACTATTTCTGAATAATTTAGCTAAATAAACTTATTTGAATTGAGTTATAAAACTCAATATAAATAGTTAATTGTACCTAAATCATTTAAGCTGCAATGAAAATCATCAGGGTTTTCATTGCAGCTTATTATTACTTTAACAT
>CAIUKU010000224.1 GCA_903899825.1 uncultured Bacteroidales bacterium
ATATATGGGCTTATTCAGGTACAGGAGCAACTATCACCGGAACGACTAACAGTGTTACCATCAGTTTTTCTGCAACTGCAACTGCTGGCAATTTAACAGTAAAAGGCAGCAATGCCTGTGGCGATGGAGTTATATCAGCCAACTATCCTGTTACAGTTAATCTTTTACCGGATGCTGCTTCTGCAATTATATCGATAGATAATGATAGCGTAAGCATAAGCGAAATCAATGTTTTATATACTGTCCCTGTTATAGCTAATGCAACTAAATATATCTGGGCTTATTCAGGACTGGGTGCTACATTTGTCGGAGGGGATACAACTACAACAGACAGTGTAAGAATCAACTTCAGTGCTGTCGCAACTTCCGGTAATTTAACCGTTAAAGGGTATAATGCATGTGGTGAAGGCCTGGTATCAGTAAACTATCCAATTTATGTTTCTCCTGTTGGTATTGATGAGGATTACTATCTTTTAAATTGTAAGTTATATCCTAATCCCAGCAAAGGAATGATTACTATTGAAATGGATTTGATGAGTGAAAAATCAGAAATAATTGTTTTTAATATGCAGGGTAAATCAATTTTTGCAGAAGAAATTTACAACAACCAAAAACAATTGACAAAGCAAATATCTTTAAATGGTTTTCCTAAAGGTATCTATTTTGTAAAAATTAAAACCAATAAGTTTATTAAAGTTGAAAAGCTGATTCTTCAATAAGTTATTTAATCCATTTGGTTAAAGTTTTGCAATTTTTTCAAGTGTTTCAAAAATTTCTTCTACAGAAGTAGAGGTTACCAGTTTAATACGAAATGGTTTAAAATCAGGAATATTTTTGAAATAGCCGGAATAGTGTTTTCGCATTTCGGCTATTCCGGTTTTTTCTCCTTTCCACTCAAGCGATCTGATGATATGTTCTTTGCAGATAGCTGTTTTTTCAACCATATCAGGTGGAGGTAAAATATTTCCGGTTTCAAAAAAATATTTTATTTCATTGAAAAGCCAGGGATTGCCAATAGTTGCTCTACCGATCATCAGACCATCTGTACCATATTTCATCATTTCTTTGGCTTTCAGAGGACTATCAATATCCCCATTGCCAAAAACGGGAATTTTCATGCGTGGATTGTTTTTTACTTCGCCTATCAGTGTCCAGTCAGCTTCACCATGGTACAATTGTGCTTTGGTCCGACCATGAATACTTATAGCCTGAATGCCAACATCCTGTAATCGTTCAGCTATTTCAACAATGGGTTTACTTTGCTCATCCCAACCAAGTCGGGTTTTAACAGTAACCGGCAAATGTGTCGATTTAACGATGGCTTCAGTGATTTTAAGCATTTTTGGAATATCATTTAAAATACCTGAACCTGCTCCTTTAGAAGCTACTTTCTTGACCGGACAACCCCAGTTAATGTCGATAAAATCGGGTTGTGCTTCCGTTGCAACTTCAGTTGCCCTGCACATTGCATCGAGGTTATGACCGAAAATCTGAATACCAACAGGTCTTTCTGCTTCATCAAAATCAAGTTTCTCAAGGCTTTTCGTCACATCGCGAATTAATCCTTCCGAAGAAATAAATTCAGTAATCATAATATCGGCTCCAAATCTTTTACATAAGGCCCTGAATGGTGGATCGGTAATATCCTCCATGGGTGCTAATAAAAGTGGAAAATGGGGTATAAGAATGTTTCCTATTTTAAGCATTCGTATTTATTTTTCGTAAAAGTGCATTTCTGCAACGTAAGTGTGTACTTGTTCAGGAAGTAAATATTTAACAGATTTCCCATTTTGAATTGCCTTACGAATATAGCTCGAAGAAATTTCCATCAAAGGAGATGCTACCCATTGCACTGAAGGATGATTTTTATATGCTCCGCCATCGAATCCGGGACGGGAATAAACATATATCTGGTAACGATTGAGTATTGCTTCAAAATTGAACCATTTATTAAAATTGCTAAGGTTGTCCGATCCAATAATCAGACAAAACTGGCGTTGAGGATAGATTTCTTCCAGATTCACCAAAGTATGAATGGTATAAGAAGGTTGAGGAAGCTTATATTCAATATCGCAGGATCTGAATTGAGGATTATCATCAATGGCTATTTTAACCATTGCTAATCGATGATAGTCTTCGAGTAAACTCGTTTTTTCTTTAAGTGGATTTTGAGGTGATATTACAAACCAAATTTCATTCATATCAGAGTTTGTTAGCATTTGATTAGCAATAATCAAATGCCCGATATGGATGGGATTGAAAGAACCAAAAAACAAGCCGGTTTTTTTCTGCATAAAAAATTATTGTTTTATAAAATTTATTACAATTTCATTGGCTTTTTTTACAGAATCTTCCAGTTTATCATTGATGAGTACAAGGTCAAATTTATCTGCAAAACCAAGTTCCCAATGCGCTTTATCCATTCGTTTTTTTATACTTTCGTCATTTTCAGTAGATCTGTTTAGCAAACGTTGTTTCAATGTTTCCGGAGAAGGAGGCATTACAAAAACGGATAAAGCCCTTTTAGAATAAGCATTTTTAATATTGAGCCCACCCACAACATCTACATCAAAAATTACATGGTGTTTTTTAAGCCAGATTCTTTCCAATTCTGATTTCAAAGTCCCATAATATTGATCCTTATATACTTCTTCCCATTCCAGAAATTCTTCGTTGTCAATTTTTTTACGGAATTCATCGGCTGATATAAAATAATAGTCTGTCCCGTTGATTTCGTTTTCACGCATGCTTCGACTGGTAGCTGAGATTGAGAATTCAAGTAAAGGATTAAGTGTCAATAATTGTTTTACAATGGTTGTTTTACCAGCACCGGAAGGTGCCGAAAAAATAATAAGTTTTCCTTCAGGCATATTATAGGTGTTTTCTTTCAACAAAATCTTTCAACGTTAAATATGCATGTAAATCATCCTTCCATTTATGTTTTCCTTTCAGTTCTTCTAAATAGGATTCAGCTTCTGTAAGTGATTTAAATTCATTCAATTTCAAAATAGATTCATTGTATTCTTTCATATTCCCTTTAAACAATTCATTGATAAAAAGAAATTTCTCATTGATACCGATGGCTGATTTAAGGTCTTTTATTGCATTGTGCTGCATTTTTGAACTTATACTTTTATCGGTTTTGTTTTTTAGCAATTTTTCATTTAATGATTTAACCTCATCTTTAAATTTATCTGCAATGGTTGTTGCTGCAATATTACCAAATAAATCTATAGGTGTTTCAACTTTAGCTGTTTGTTCTGACATGTCAGCAATTGAAGTTTCTTCTCTGATTTCATGGGCTTTTTCCTGAATAATTGCCTTAGGTTCAGGCGCAAAGATTACTTCAATACTTTCATCCACATTTAATGTTAACGTTGCATCCTGAATAACTGGTTTTTCTTCAACTACAGTCTTTTCGTGAACGATGATCAGTGGTTTTTCAACAGTTTCTTTAATTTCTTCAATAACGGCAGGAATTTCTTCCTGTCTTTCCTTTACTTTATCAAGTGTCAATAACATATTTGCTCTTTCCAAATCACAATATTGTTCATAAAGTTTACGAATATTGGCCTTGATTATATCCATATCAATCTGAGGAATCTTTCCGGCATAAGCCTTGGTCGAATTGTTTTGTTCAACTATTAACTCGAGCTGACGAGTAATGTTATCCATGATAATAGCTTTATCCATAAACATTTGAAATTAAATATGAATTGATGAAAAATCAAAAAAAAGTTAGTGTTTTTTACATTAAAAATACCCGATAAAATTAGTCAAAATATTTTTTTAAACGGTATATTTTCAAAATTCTTTTAAACAAAATAAATCAGGGATTTTTGACCACTTAAACTCAATGACACTAAGAATCATATATTTATTTCATTCATTTTAAAAAGAGATTTTTTTCCATTTAAACAAAGAAGAAAAGGTTATAATATTAATCTTAATTATTGTTTATCAGAATTGAAATATTAAAAAAAAACAGCAAATTCGAAGTTTTCATAAATTATTGTGTACTTTTGAATTTGAAAATTTGAAACATGGTAAAAATTTCTGCTGTCATCATCACTTTTAATGAAGAAAAAAATATTGGACGTTGTATCGGTTCATTACAAGGAATAGCCGATGAAATCATCGTAGTTGATTCTTTTTCGACAGACAAAACTGTTGAAATTTGTAATGTAATGGGTGTTAAATTTTTTCAGATAAAATGGGAGGGATATGCTGTTACAAAAAATTATGCTAACAGTCTTGCTGCATTCAATTACATCCTATCAGTTGATGCTGACGAAGCTTTGTCTGAAGCACTTCAAAAAGAAATCCTTGCTGTTAAAAATACAGAAAATCCTGTCGATGCATATAAGATAAACAGACTTACCAATTATTGCGGAAGCTGGATTTATCATTGCGGCTGGTATCCTGATACCAAGCTGCGGTTGTGGAATAAAGAGAAAGGGAAATGGGAAGGAAATATTCATGAAGAGGTAGTAATGGCAAAGAATGCCAGCATTACTAAGTTGAAAGGCGATTTACTCCATTATTCTTATTATTCAATTCAACAGCATATCAATCAAGCCAATAAATTTACCGATTTAACTGCTATGGAAGCGTTTCAAAAAGGTAAGCAAGCCAGTATTTTAAAAATATTTTTCAGTCCTTTGTTAAAATTTATAAGGGATTATGTTTTTAAACTCGGATTTTTAGATGGCTATCCCGGTTATTTGGTTTGCAAAATCTCTGCTTTTGCTAGTTTTATGAAATACATAAAATTGAGAGAGTTACAGGGAAATAATAAGGATAAAGGTTAAAGGGTAAAGGTTAAAGGAAAAAGTAAAAAGTAAAAATGGTAAAGGAGAAATTATCATTTATTAATCTCTTGTATAAACATTATAATATTTAGTCATTCAGCAATATATGAATTTTAAACGTATCATAATCAGCAGAACGGATAGCATAGGAGATGTGGTACTTAGTTTGCCTCTTGCAGGGATATTAAAAAAATATTATCCGGATACTTACATACTGTTTTTAGGGAGTGCTTATACCAAAGATGTAATCGAAGCCTGCAAACATATCGACGAATTTATAGATTGGAATGTACTCATGAAACTTCCTGAAAATGAAGCGGTAGCGTTTATTCAAACATTAAAAGCCGATACTATACTGCATGTTTTTCCACGCAAGGAAATAGCTGTTCTGGCTAAAAAAGCTAAGATTAAAAACAGAATCGGGACGACCAACCGAACATTCCATTGGCTCAATTGCAATAAAATGCTCAGATTGTCACGTAAGAATTCAGTTTTACATGAATCCCAATTAAACACTAAGCTTTTATTGCCATTTGGAATTGATTGTCACTTTGATTTAAAAGAAATAGCTTCTTTTTATGGTTTTAGCCCGACTATTGATTTGCCTGAAAAATTCAGTTCATTGCTGGATAAAGATAAACTCAATCTGATTTTACATCCCAAATCAAAAGGAAGTGCCCGGGAATGGGGATTGGACAATTTTGCAAAATTGATAGAAATATTGCCTGAGGATAAATACAAGATTTTTATTTCCGGAACCAGTGAAGAAGCTGGTTTGATGCAAATCGAAATTCTGGAAAAGTATGATAAAATAACAGATCTAAGTGGAAAAATGAATCTTGCTGAGTTCATTGCTTTTATTGCAGCTGCTGATGGCCTGGTTGCAGCCAGTACCGGACCTTTGCATATTGCTGCAGCCCTGGGTATACATGCTTTGGGGATTTATCCTCCAATAAGACCAATGCACCCCGGACGCTGGAAAGCCATCGGTAAGCAAGCACATTATTTTGTAAAAGAAAAAACCTGCAATGATTGCAGGAAAACCAATGATTGCCATTGCATGAAAAGTATTGCTCCAGAAACAATCAAAGAATACCTTGACACAAATTGTATTTAAACTAAATCAAAAAACGATATTATATGAAGAAATTTCTAAAGATAACAGGAATTATTATTGTTATAATTGGACTCGCTTTTGTATTTGCACCTTCTTATTTAAAAAAAGCACTGATTTATCAGTATGTTGATATCGACGACCATGATATATTTGAAACCAGCACTGTTAAAGCAGGTTCCCCCCTACCCTGGAATTTAGCCAAAGACTATAATAGAATTACGATTAAGGATTCATTAAAAAAGAAAATGGAAATCTATAAAACCATTGCTTATCTGGTGATTCAAAACGATTCCATTAAGTATGAAGAATATTGGGATACGTATAGCGACAGTTCATTAAGCAATGCATTTTCAGCTACCAAAAGTATCATTTCATTATTGGTGGGTTGTGCCATTGATGATGGCAATATAAAAAGTCTTGATCAAAAAGTAATTGATTTTTTTCCTGAATTTGCAGGTGGATATGGCAATGAATTAACAATAAAAGATTTGTTAACAATGAGTTCCGGCTTAAACTGGGACGAAAGTTATGGTAGCCCATTTTCAAAAACTACCCAGGCTTATTATGGAAATAACTTAAAGAAACTTATTTTTGAGCTGAAAGTAACTGAAAAACCGGCTCAAAAATTTAATTATTTGAGTGGAAATACCCAATTGCTCGGATTTATTCTCGAAAAAGCAACAGGAAAAAGTTTATCAGAATATGCTTCCGAAAAATTATGGAAACCATTGGGTGCTCAGCATGATGCCTTATGGTATCTCGACAAAAAAGACGGCATGGAAAAGGCTTATTGTTGTTTTACATCCAATGCAAGAGATTTCGCCAGAATTGGCAAATTACTGCTCGATAGCGGTAGATGTAATGGAAAACAAATTGTTCCAGCATCTTATATTGCACAACTTTCGCAAGCCGATACTTTTTTATCGGATGAAAACAATAAAAAAGTGGACTATTACAGTTTACACTGGTGGATAGCAGATTACAACGGAATGAAAGTTACGTATGCCCGCGGTATATTGGGACAGTACATTTTTGTGATACCAGAAATGAATGCCATTGTTGTTAGATTAGGGCATGAAAGAGATAAAGCGTATAAGAACCATCATCCACTGGATGTTTATACTTATCTGGATATAGCAATGCAAATTTTAGAAAAAAATAAAAAATAAGATGCAGAAATACAGTTTTAGAAATGATTACAGCGAAGGCATGCATCCTGATATGATAGCTGCCCTTTCAGCAACAAACTTAGAACAACAGCAGGGATACAGCGAAGATGTATATTGTGAGAAAGCAAGAACAGCAATCAAAGAAAAAATCGGGAATAATGATACAGATATTCATTTTGTATCCGGAGGAACACAGGCCAATGCCATTGTTATTACATCAGCCTTAAAATCTTTTGAAGGGGTAATCTGTGCAACTACCGGCCATATCAATGTACATGAAACCGGTGCCATTGAAGCAACAGGACATAAAATACTATTGGTTTCTTCGGAAGATGGTAAAGTAAAGCCTTCAGATATAATAGCTGAGATCAATAAAGCTGAAGATCATCACATGGTAAGACCCGGTATGGTTTATATATCTAATTCCACAGAAGTCGGGACCATTTACAGTAAAAATGAACTGACAGCATTGTCTGCAGTGTGTAAAAGCCATGGCTTGTATTTATATATGGATGGCGCCAGATTGGGTTCTGCTTTATGTTCGGAAGACAATGATCTTACAATGTCTGATCTGGCCGGACTTTGTGATGTTTTTTATATAGGTGGCACTAAAAATGGCGCCATGATGGGAGAGGCAATTGTTATTGTCAATGATAGCCTGAAAAAAGATTTTAACTACCATCTGAAGCAAAGAGGAGCCTTGCTCTCCAAAGGAAGGCTGATGGGTATACAGTTTATGGAATTATTTAAAGAAAACCTTTTCTTTGAGTTGGCCACCCATGCCAACAAAATGTCAAAAAAGATAGCAGATGCCATCAAAGCCAAAGGCTATGCTTTTCTGACAAAACCTCAGTCCAATCAGTTGTTTCCCATATTACCGCTTAAATTGATTGCCAAATTATCCGAAAAATACGAATTTTATACCTGGAAAAAGATGGATGATGAGCATGCTGCTGTCCGCCTGGTATGCTCCTGGGCAAGCAAAGAAGAAAAGGTAAATGAATTCATAGAAGATATTTGTAAGTAATAATATCAGTTATATGTGTTTAAAATTAAAGTCCCTTTTTTGAATTTGTTATAAATAATGTTAGTGTTTCATAAAAAGAACTTAATCTATTAGTTTATGGATAAACCCAACAGAATTAATAACAGCATTAACTCAATTGTCTCATTAACAGATGAGGAATTATCAGTATTCTGTGATGCCTTTAAAACAACGACACTAAATAAAAATGAGTTTTTCTTAAAAGAAGGACAGGTATGCAATTATATTGGGTTACTTAATTATGGGGTTATGATATATTTCAAAACTTTAGAGAATGGTGATGAAGTAACCGTTCACTTTGCTTTTGAAGGTGACTGGGTAAATAATAATTTAAGTCGATTAAATAACGCTCCATCAGCTATAAATATTAAAGCAATTGAGGATTCAGAGATACTCTTTATTAAACATGCAGACATATCTGATTTATACCTTCAAATTCCAAAAATTGAACGATTGGGGCGAATCTTGACTGAAAGAGCCTTTGTAAATTTTGTGGAACAAACAATAGAATTTCAAACGCTTTCGGCTAAAGAACGTTATGAAAACTTACTTAAAACACATCCTGAAATTTTTCAGAAAGTTCAACTATATCATATTGCAAATTATTTAGGCATAGCTCCAAAATCATTAAGCAGGATTCGAAAGGAGTTGTTTTTTAAATAAATTTGGTAACAAATGTGGAGCAATTGAACAAATTATTATATTGAATTTTGCATCATAAATTTTAATACTTTATGATATGAAAAAACACATCTTTCTTATTGTTGCACTGTTTTGTGTTGCTAGAACAATTTCAGCACAATCGGATTTATCTGAAGCATCTTCTCAAAAACAGACTCACAAATCACAAACCGACAGTTTTAAAATTAAACAAACTGTGGGTGTGGCAATTGACTTATTACCCCCGATTATGAGCGCTACAGCCGGAAATATTGGTTACTCTGCTCAATTGTGGTATGGATACAAAAAATTCAGGATTCGTGGAGTAATTGCCGGCTTTACCATGCCTGACAAACTAATGGGAAACGAGGATTTTAAAGATTTAAATACAACTGCTACAGCATTGATTTTTGATTATTTCTTAAGAAACAACTTCAAAGGATGGTGGTTTGGTACAGGGGTTGAAATGTGGAATAACACCATAAACTCGAAAACAAATAATCAGGATTATGATTTCAAAGATTATGTGGCCACAGCAGGAAGTGGTTATATTTTCAAAGTTTACAAAAACTTCTACATTGAACCGTGGGGCGCAGTGCATTGTATTTTAAACGACGAAAAAGTAACTGTTGGTGAAGCTGAGTATAAAACCAAAAAATTTCAGGGTGAAGTGTCACTTAAAGTAGGCTGGCATTTTTAAATATTTAAATCTACTAAATTGAAATGATGATATTGAGTTTTACAAATATTGGTCTGAAATATCAATTTTAATACCATAGAAACAAAAATGAGTCTATATTATGAAGCAATTTTCAGGAATAAAAATTTTAATTATAACCATGATGACACTAACAGCTTGTAGTTCAACAAAAATATTTAAACAAAAGAAAGCCGAAGAATTCGCCATGCAACCCTTACAATCAGAAAATACAATTAGCGAAAAAGAGATTGCTCATCTTCCTGATTGTGTAAAAAAATACCTGGATTATTCAGGAGCGGTTGGCAAAAGCAAGCCGCAAAATGTATCTATTGAATTTGAGGCAGATATGTACCGTAAACCAGGTGATAAACCCATGAAAGCAACTTCGGTACAGTATAATTTTTATGGAAACTATTCACGCTTGTTTCTGATGAAAGCGAGTAAAATGCTTATTCCATTTCGTGCAATGCACATATACCGAAACCATCAGGCAACATTCAGAGTCAGAGTTGCCAATCTGTTTAATGTAGTTGATTTAAAAGGAGAAGAATTAACCATTGCCGAAACGGTTACTTTGTTAAACGATATGTGTATTTTTGTACCTGGAAATTTAATTGATAAGCGCTTAAGCTGGAAAGAGATAGATTCGCTGTCAACGGAAGTATTTTTTGTTAATGGTATTTATAAAGTGTCGGCTAAACTTTATTTCAATGAAAAAGGAGAATTAATCAATTTTGTTTCGGACGACAGGTCTGCTTTACAGGATAATGGTACAATGAAACGGGCAAGATGGTCAACACCGGTGAGAGATTACAAAGAGATTGATGGAAGAAAAATTCCCACCTATGGCGAAACCATCTGGCATTATCCTGAAGGTGATTTTACCTATGGGGTTTTCAAATTAAGGACGATAAAGTACAATGTGTCAAAGTAAAAATTTACAAAATGGGCATCAACAAAATGCTTGCTGATAAACTATATCAAAAAATTCAAATCTACTGTTTTTCAGGTACCGGAAATTCGAGAAATGTAGCTGTGTGGTTAACTCAGGTAGCAAAAGATATGAATATTGAAAGCCATATTATAAATATTGCACAAATCGACAGACTTTCAATTGAACCTCCTGATCCTGAATCGTTGCTTGTATTTGTTTCGCCGGTTCACGGGTTTAATTACCCGCCCATCATGCTGCATTTCATTTTGCGGTTTCCAAAAGGAAAGAATAAAGTTGTATTGATGAATACCAGGGCAGGTATGCTTATCGGAAAATTTATTACACCGGGTATAAATGGCATTGCGTTTTACTTATCAGCTTTAATCCTTATTATCAAAGGGTTTTCTATTAAAGCTATTTTGCCTGTTGATATGCCTTCAAACTGGATTTCGCTGCATCCTGGTCTTAACCACCAGACAGTGAAATACCTGCACGAAAAAAACAAGTTAAAAGTTGAAGTTTTTGCCCGTAAGATTCTCTCAGGGAAATCTCACTTTAAAGCATTAATAGAAGTATATGATATACTTCTAGTTCCCATTGCTTTTGGCTATTATTTTATAGGTCGTTTCCTTTTTTCCAAGACTTTTTATGCCTCAAAAGCTTGTAACAACTGTGATATTTGCATGAAAGCTTGTCCGGTAAAAGCAATCATAAAAGTTAACCAAAGACCTTTCTGGACTTTCAATTGCGAAAGTTGTATGAAGTGTATGGGCAATTGCCCTGAAAAAGCAATTGAAACCGGACATGGATTTATAATTGCCTACAGCCTGTTTTTTAGCCTGATTTTTCTAGTTGGTTTTTATAACTATTTTGGATTATACTTTTACCGGATTGAGAACAGCTTACTTAAAATGTTGGTGGAATCGCTTCTCTTCTTGTCATTGTTAAGCTTGTGGTATCGGATTATCCACTGGTCAATGCGATTTAAAATAATGGAAAGGATCATTGTTTTTACCTCTTTTACCAACTACAAATGCTGGGGCCGCCGTTACAAAGCCCTGAAACCTGATTGAAATATAAAATTCAATAAATAATCGAAGACAAGCGTTTAATTTATTGAAGATATTTGGAGGAATTATGAAATTCTTTGTAAGTTTGTAGTTAAAAAAATAATAAACAGATGAAACGAGCCATGTGAAAATATACACACACACGAGGATGATTATTTGGCGAAACGAAGTTCACGAACACATTAAATAATAATTAAACTTGTGAGTAATTCCATAGGCGAAATTCGAATAGGATTAAAAAAATTAACTAATCAAACAATAACTGTTTCAGTTATTTAATTAAATATAAACATATGAAAATATTTAGTTTTGGAGAATACATCAGTGGAAAACCCTTTAAAGTGCTTGATGAGAGAAAAATGAGAGCCAGTGCCGGAATTATGTTCATTTTCGGATTATTCGCCTCAATTAACGGATTTATATTGAGTCGTTACGAAATCATACCATACATCATGGGTGGATTTGTTTTAAACTTTATGATAGGCTTATTTATCAATCCAAAGTATTCACCTTCCATGATTCTGGCATCTATCTTCGTGTGGAGACAATCTCCACTACCTATAGGTGCAGTTCAGAAAAAATTTGCTTGGAGTTTAGGACTGGCACTGTCTTCTACCATATTTGTACTTTCTCTTTTTCTACAAAACGATAAAAGTTATTTTGAACCCGTTTGTATGCTGTGTCTTATCTGTTTACTGTTGTTATATCTTGAAACAGCTTTTGGTATTTGTGTAGGTTGCAAGTTATACCAATTGGCAGTAGCAATAAAATTGCTTCCTAAACCTAAAGAAAAACCCAACTGTATGGGGGATAGTTGTGAAAATTAATGGAGTAGCATTGTTTTAAATGAAACTTTTTAGCTTAAACATTGTAGTAATAATTTGGTAAAAGGGACAAGTAACTTTGAACCTGATATTTGATAATAAAAAAGTTAAATATAATAATAACTGTAAACAAGCTAAAGACAAGCTGAAAAAATCAAGTAGACAAATTTATTGAGGATTTTTGAAGGGATTAAGAATTTCTTTGTAAGTTTGTAAAAGTAAAATAAGCCAAATTTGCAGTGAGTTACGCGAATTTGGATACCTTTTTATGAGTTTCTCATTAAAAAAAATTATAGTGACTTTTTAGAAAAACACTGGCATACAAAAATCCAATGAAATGAAACTTTATACAAAATGTTCAACATGCATGACTGATATTTCATTATGGACATGGTATTCAGACAGAATTGATTTTAAAAAATCAAATAAAGATTTCATTAATTTGACATGTAAGAAATGCAAACAGACAGATAGATATAATATTGATAATGTAAAAGCCAAGGAAAGCAATACTGCTCAAATAATTGCTTTATCAATTTTTTTAATTGGGACACCAGTACTTCTTATTTTTCTTTGGGATTATATTTTTAAGATAAATAACATTTATGCAATTTTGATTTTGATTCTTCCATTGATAGTTCCAAGTTTAATCTATAGTATTATTATAAAAAATGACAGACAACGAGTTCGCCTTTTTAATGTAAGTTAGAATAGAATTTTATCGAGAATGAACAATTTGAAACTAAAAAATTCACTATAACATGCAGTTATATAACCGAAATTACTTTCAAAAAAATCTCATTAGGGGAAAAAGCTAATGAAATTTTGGTCAATCAGTTCTTTGTTTTGAAACACCACCTGTTCTAAAACCGATTAATTTTCTATACTTTGCGCATCATATTCATTTCTTCAAAATATTTAATCAAATATATACCACCTGTTTGAAAAATATTTTGTACTTTTGCACTCCATTTTTAAAATCAATTTAATAATCATTTAAAAATTAAAACACAATGTTAAACAATTACGAAACAGTTTTCATTATGACTCCCGTTTTGTCTGATGATCAGATGAAGGAAACTGTAAAAAAATTCCAGACCTATTTGAAAGAAAAAGGTGCTGAGATTGTTTATGAGAACAATTGGGGATTGAAAAAACTGGCTTACCCTATTCAAAAAAAATCAACAGGATTTTATTATCTTATTGAATTTAAAGCCGAAGGAACTCTTGTAGCTGATTTAGAAACTACTTACAAACGTGACGAGCGTTTATTGAGATTTTTAACTGTAAAACTCGATAAACACGCTATAGCTTATAGCGAAAAAAGACGCAACCTCAATGCCGGTAAAAAAGCAGAAGTAGTAGTAGAAACCACAGAATCAAATTAAAAATTGTTAATTTAAAAAACTTAAAACAATGGCAGACAATAGTTCAGAAATCAAATATTTAACCCCGATAGCGGTTGAAACCAAAAAGAAAAAGTATTGCCGTTTCAAAAAAAGCGGAATCAAATACATTGATTACAAAGATGCTGATTTCTTATTGAAATTTATCAACGAACAGGGTAAAATTCTTCCAAGAAGATTAACCGGTACTTCTAATAAATATCAGAAAAAAGTATCACAAGCTGTAAAAAGAGCAAGACATCTTGCATTATTACCTTACGTAGCAGATTTATTAAAATAAGGAGGGAAACACAATGGAAGTAATTTTAAAACAAGACGTAGAAAACTTAGGTTACAAAGATGACCAGGTTAAAGTAAAAGACGGATATGCTCGTAATTTTCTTATCCCTCAGGACATTGCCGTTATGGCAACCGCTACCAACAAAAAAATCCACGCTGAAAATTTAAAACAACGTGCATTCAAATTGGAAAAAATCAAAACACAAGCCGAAACACTTTGTAAAGCACTCGAAAATGTAGTGGTTAAAATTGGTGCAAAAGCAGGTGAATCCGGAAAAATTTATGGTTCTGTAAATTCAATCCAGATTGCTGAAGCTTTAAAAGACCAGTTTAATTACGAAATCGACCGCAAAAAAATTCATATCGAAGGCGAATCAATCAAAGAATTAGGCAGTTACAAAGCAAAAATTAACCTTCACAAAGAAATCAAAGCTGAAATCAGTTTTGAAGTAATTGCTGAATAATTAATAGCTTAGTTTTTAAAGTTAAAAGTTTATAAAGTTCATAAAGTTACGTTTTGCAATATTTTTTAAAAACAGAATTTAATAATTTTGTGAATATATTTAATAAAAAACCCGGTTATATTGACCGGGTTTTTTTATTTTTGTACGGTACTAAGAAATACCGGGCTAAGCTAATTGAGAAATTTTATGATACAATGCAATGATTTACTACAAAGAATTTACGCTATAAAACAAGATAAAGTGAAAAGATGCAGGGAAAACCACTTTACAAACTTTTAACTTTCAAACTTTATGAACTTATAAAATGCTATCAAAAAACACCATCAAACACCTGCAATCTCTGAAACAAAATAAATTCAGGGATGAATTCCGGCAGTTTGTTGCCGAAGGAGATAAACTTGTAACAGAGCTATTGTCAGGATATTTCAACATCATTGAAATTTTTGCCGTAAATGAATGGCTGGCTACGCATAAGATAGCAAATCATATTTCTGTAACAGAAGTTTCACCTGCTGAGCTCGAAAGAATCAGCGCACTTACTACTCCCAATATGGTGGTTGCATTGCTCGAAATACCTCCATCCCAAAATACCGACCTAAGCATTTTTGATAAGCTGATACTTATGCTGGACGAAATCAAAGATCCCGGCAACCTTGGAACCATAATACGTATAGCCGACTGGTTTGGTATTTCAACTATCATTTGTTCGGATCATACGGTAGATGTATACAATCCCAAAGTCGTTCAGGCAACCATGGGTTCCATTGCAAGGGTGAATGTGCAATATACTGATTTGAAAGATTTTTTAGAAGCTGTACCAAAAAGCATTCCGGTTTACGGAACGCTATTGAACGGAGAGAATATCTACACACAGGAATTGAGCAGGAATGGCATTGTATTGATTGGCAATGAATCCAAAGGAATATCGGATGATTTACTTCCTTTCATAACACAAAAGCTGTTGATCCCATCCTATAATGTAAATAACGGAAACAAGGCAGAATCACTGAATGCCTCTATTGCTACCGCTATTGTTTGTGCCGAGTTTACGCGAAGAATTTTTTAAATAAACCAAAGCTTATTCAAAAACCTTTATGGTTTTAGTGTGCTTTATCTTTCCTTTCTTTTAGTCTTTAGCATGTTTTCCGCAAGCCTGAACTTAACTATTTTACTTATCAGTTCCAGAGGTAAAGGTTTATCAAGCGGAAACTGTACTGATCCTTTTGCACCTTTGTAAACCGAAAGCTCTTCTTTAAAAGTTTGTATCCCTGAAGCCGTAGGATAAAAGCCAATATGTTTTGAATATGCAGCAAAATACACCAGTATCCCTTTTTGACGGAATGCCGGCATACTGTAACTGATTATTTCTTCAGCATCCGGTGCAGCTGCCCTGATACATTCCCTGATTTGCTCTAAAAGCAGTTGAGTTGTTATTGGAAATGCTGCAATATAATCATCAATAGTATGGGGTTTTAATGGTATCATTGAATTTGAATTTTTTCTTTTTTTACTTTATTTTAGTTCAGGTTGAACTGAAAAAGTTACCTTCAGTGTTTTGAAAATCCGGATGGTTTAAAACAAATCATATTATTGAATATCTGACAGATAACAAAATATAAATACATAAAAATTCGGTAATTTATGAAAGCAAGAAATTATTCTTTAATACTTTCCTTCCAATCGCCATTCCTTTTAATAAGTTCTATCATTTTATCCACAGCTTCATTTTCAGGAATGTTTTTTTCTATTACAGTTTTACCTTTGTAAAGTGTAATTCGACCATTGCCTGCACCTACATAGCCATAATGGGCATCGGCCATTTCGCCGGGTCCGTTTACAATGCAACCCATTACTGCAATTTTCAGTCCTGTAAGGTGAGCAGTGCGTTCTTTTATGGTTTTCAGTGCTTGCTGTATATTGAACTGTGTTCTTCCGCAAGAAGGACAGGAAATAAACTCAGTCCGGGTAATACGAACCCCACAGGCCTGCAATATGGCATAGGAAGTTTCGCTTATTATATCAGCTGTAAAATTTGAATTTTCTATACAAATCCCGTCACAAAAACCATCCACCAGCAACGCATTCAAATCGGCTGCAGCTTTTATCTGGAACATTTCTTTGTCCTCGGTCAGGTAGGTTTTCTTTACTATTACCGGCATTTTGATGCGGTGTTGTTTAAGGTAGGCAAAAAACCTGCGTTCCTGCATCATCGTATTTCCAATAAAAGAAGTAATCAATACCCGGCTTTGGTCGATTCCTGTCAGAATGTTCATGTTTACCTCAGACATATCTTCAAATATACTATAATTAACCGGTCGTTGTGTTGTGTTATCAATCAGTACCTGATTTCGAAACGAAAATTCAGCCTTGCCATTCCCAACAACAACTACCGCTTGATTTCCACCAATTCCATTCACAGCAATACTTTCTCTGCGTGTATACTGATAGGGGTCGACAGGATAGAGCTGTTTGTCCTTTTTGGGTTTGGATGTATTATCCCTATAAGAATTCACAATTTTGCGAGCCACCGGTAATTCAAATTCAGGGTCTTCTGTTAATGAAACCCTGATAGTATCCCCTATTCCATCATGCAAGAGCGCACCTATGCCGGCAGCAGATTTAATACGGCCATCTTCAGCATCACCGGCTTCGGTAACACCAAGATGAATGGGATAGTTATATCCTCCTTGCTTCATACATGCTACCAATAATCGTGTAGAAGCCATCATTACCTTAACATTGCTCGATTTCATCGATAAAATCAGATTATGAAAGTCGAAACCGGCTAATATCCTTATAAATTCCATGGCTGATTCCACCATTCCCCTGGGTGTATCGCCAAAACGGTGTAATATCCTGTTGGAAAGCGATCCATGGTTGGTACCTATACGGATAGCAGTTTGGTTACGCTTACATATTTCTATCAATGGCAATAATCTTTCAGCAATACGAAACAGTTCCTGCTGGTATTCCTGTTCATTAAAATTAAATTTTCCATTATTGCGGTCGATATAATTACCAGGGTTGATTCTCACTTTTTCAACAATGGCAGCTGCTATTTCAGCTGCTTTAGGGTTGTAATGAATATCAGCTATCAAAGGTGTTGTATACCCTCTTTTATGCAGCTCGTTTTTAATTTCAGCCAGATTTTCAGCTTCCTGAATTCCGGGAGCTGTTATACGAATGTATTCACAACCAGCTTCTATCATTCTGATGCTTTGTGCTACCGTTGCCATGGTATCCATGGTATTGGTATTGCACATTGATTGGATCCGGATAGGGTGATGACCTCCAAGAGGCGTATTTCCGATTAAAACAACTCTGCTGCGAAAACGTTGAAAGGAATAGGGGTTGTCAGAATATTGAAGCATCAGGACTGTTTAATTGTTAATGATTTTATGTTGATTAATAATATGGAAATAATAAATGGAAAGTAAATAACTTCTGTCGTATGACTACTCAGGTTTTAACAAGTTTAATTCTTTGGCAATACAAAGATTCATTTTTAAAATATCATCCTTAGAAACATTTTGTGTTTTGGCAATTTTATAATATTCCTGAACCAGTCTGGCAAGTAATACACAAGCAGAACAGGAGTGAAAGAATGGTTTATAAATATTTTTGTGAGGTTCATAAAGCAAATCAATCAATTCAAAAGCTTTTTTACTGGCAAAAGCCATGGTAACATCATCGCCAAAGTCATTAATGATATCAAAAAGGCTTTTTTCGTTAATATTCCCAAGATTACTCAATCCCAGACCATACATACAAGAACGTACGCCACCTTTTGGATCAATGGTAAGCATGTTTGGTTGATAAAAACCTTTACTTTTACACAAACTATGTGAAATTAAATCTTTAAACGAAATATTATTATTTGATTTGACAGCATAATCAGTTGCACCACCCATATCAATCAAATCCATTGTGATGGGTGTCATAAATTTTAAGTTATTAAATTCCAGAGAGGTCTTTAAATACTCAATAAATGAATCCAACATGGCTTTACCTTCGTAAGAAGATACCAGTTCATAATGCAATCCAATGGTTTCACAGGCCTGAATTGTAGAAGTAAGTTGCTTAATTCCAAGTGCTTCTTTATCAATACGAGAATCAAAATTAATAGCCAGTTGATTTAATCCGCTTTTCTTAAGTAGTTTTATCAAGGCCAATGAAGAAGAAAATCTTTGGTTCCCGACTTTAAACAGTATTTTGGTTCCCCAGAAGGAATTGGTAAACAACCTTGTTGGAATTCCATAACTGGAAGCATACCGGATTAAATCAAAAATATCAACATCAGCCAATAAAGCTTCTCCGCCGGTAAAATTAATACCATTCTGTAATAATCCTGCAAAATAGGCATCCGCAATAATACTTTTTACCTTGGCATAAGATAATTCATTATTTTTGTATGAACTTCTGTATGACTTTAGTAAACAATGAGGACAATTAGAATTGCACTCATAGGTAATTTCCAGATTGATGGCTTCAATATGAGCAATTGGATAATGTTGATAATGCACTTTAAGAATTTCAACTTTTTCTTCTATATGCTGATCTTCCAGATCAATAATCTTTATAAAACCTAATTCTTCAAGCTTCTTAATATTTTTATCATCAGAAACATCACTGATTTTGAGTAAGCCACTATAATACAACTGAAATAAAAGTTTATTCAATTTTTCAATTGGTAAATTAGCCAACGCCAGCCTGTTTTTGAGCAAATCTCTTTTAATCAGGTTGCAACAAAGATTGGTTAATTGTATCGCTTTAATCATATTAAAAAATCATAATCGATACAAACCTACAATTTTTTTTTGATAAAAGCGGATTCCAAACTAAAATTATATATAATTATACGTTAAATTACCTAAAAACAATCCAATTCCCTGGATTTTCGAACCATAAAAAAGGATTTATTCTTTAAAATAATTCCTTTTTATCAAATCAGCATTTATAAAACTATTCATAAAAATTTCCGTTTTAATCAGTTTCTATTCATTCAACAATTATAATTTCAATGCTAACATATTTTCAGAATTGATTAATGATATTATTTCCGGTATTTTATCTTTTTTATTTACTTTTGTCTTATAAATAAATGCTGAAAGTTCAATTCATAAATAATAATTAAATAATTCTTTTAACCTTCAAATGAAAATAAGTAAGATCAACTATATTCTATTCTTAATATTTTATTTCGGTATATCCTCATATTCACTGAAAAGCCAGATCAGTTCCGGTGGTATTCCACCCAGTTTTGAATACAATCTGAGCAAATCACTTATTCAAACGATTACAATACTGAAACCAGATGTTACTCAACTTTTTTTAGAAGATGAAATCACTGATAAAAAAGGAGAAGCATATCGCATGGGTGTTTTATTGCCTGTTAATAATGGCATATATAATTCAGGAACCTGGACAAAATTAAGCAATGGCGATAAAATCTGGAGATTAAGAATAACAGCCAAAGGAGCCCTGGCAACAAGTTTGTATTACGATAAATTTTATCTGCCCAAAGGAAGTCGTTTATATTTGTATAATGATGCAAAGGATCAACTGATAGGCGCATTTACCAGTAAAAACAATCACACAACGGGTCTTTTTTCTACCGGGTTGATTAATGGCGATGTATGCATACTTGAGTATTATGAGCCATTCTCAGTAAAAGATACCGTAATTATTAACATATCGGATATCAATTATGCATACAGAGGGGTGAGTGAGGTAAAAAATAACAAATTTGGGTTTGGGGCATCCGGCAGTTGTGAAGTTAATATAAATTGTTCTGAAGGGAATAACTGGCAGCTTCAAAAAGCCGGAGTTGCCCGTATCAATGTAAGGGTGGGCAGTAGTTCTAAATGGTGTACAGGCTCATTGGTCAACAATACATCGCAGGATTTTAAACCCTATTTACTCACTGCAGATCATTGTGGTATAGGGGCATCGGTTTCAGATATTACACAATGGATGTTTTATTTCAATTATGAAGCACCAGATTGTGTTGACCCTTCTTCAGAAGGCACTTTAGCATCACAGAGTATGACAGGTGCTGTAAAAATTGCCAATGGAGGCAACGCCGGAACTACAGGTTCCGATTTTTTATTATTACTATTAAATAACGATGTACCTGAGACTTACAATCCTTATTTTCTGGGATGGGACAGAAGCGGAGATTCAAGTATTTCGGGTGTTTCAATACATCATCCTGCGGGTGATATAAAAAAAATAAGCACCTATACTTCAACCTTAATCACAGCTGCTTATAATACAGCCCTTTCACACTGGAAAGTAAACTGGAATCCCACGGTTAACGGACATGGGGTAACTGAAGGCGGTTCTTCAGGCTCTCCTATTTTCAATACTGCAGGAAAAATCATCGGAACACTTACTGGTGGAACTTCTGATTGTTCACAGTTAACAGAACCAGACTTTTACGGAAAATTCGACTGGCATTGGGACAAAAATGGCAATACAGCAGCTGTACATTTAAAAGAATGGCTCGACCCTTCCGGAAGTAATTTAAAACAAATAGGCGGTCTGGCTTATAATAAAGCTGATTTTTCGGCTAATACAACAATGGTTAAAAGAGGTGAAAGCATAAATTTTACGAATCAATCATTAGGTGGCCCATCCCAATATTTATGGAATTTTGAAGCTGCAACACCCAACTCCTCTGTACTGGAAAATCCAACCAACATAAGTTATTCAGAAACAGGTCTTTTTGATGTTACCTTAACCTCAACTTATATTGAAATCGATACAAGTTTTTCAAAAACTACAAAGAAAACAGATTATATTAGGGTCTGGGATGATATTAGAATATATACTCCACAATTCAGCGGACAGTTATGGGTAGATTTCAGCTATACCATTATTTCAAAATTAAGCATTTCTATTTTTGATGTAATAGGAAGAAAAACATTGAGTTATGAAGTAAAAAACAATCCCGATAATAAAATTAATATCAACATAAGCAGTTTGTCAACTGGCGTATATATCGTAAAAGTCATTACAGATGTAGCAGAATATGATAAAAAAGTAGTAATAATTAATTAATGGCTTATTTTATTACTTTGAATGAATACTTTCACTCTTTCTCTATTTAAACCTATAAAATATCATAAACCCATATTCTGTTTATGATATTTCATTAATTTTGCTGAAAATTTAAGAAATGAATATTAAAATCGTCAATACATCCAAACACGCTTTACCGGCTTATGAAACGGTGGCTTCGGCAGGTATGGATTTGCGGGCAGAACTTACAGAGCCTGTAACAATGAAACCACTGGAAAGATGCTTAATTCCAACAGGTTTGTTTATTGAATTACCAGTAGGCTACGAAGCCCAAATCCGTCCACGAAGTGGTATGGCTTTTAAACATGGTATTACAGTATTAAATTCACCCGGCACCATCGATGCAGATTATCGTGGCGAAATAAAGGTAATCATTGTAAACCTTTCCAACAACGAATATGTTATTAATGATGGCGAACGAATTGCACAAATGATTATAGCCCAACATGCCAAAGCAGAATGGTTACAAGTAAAAGAACTTGAAGAAACTACCAGAGGTGAAGGTGGATTTGGTCATACAGGAAAATAATTAAAAATTAATAATAAGAAATGCTTCTTTCACCAGCAAGACAAGAAAAAAATTTCAATTAAACAAAAAAATAAAGAATGAAGATAATAATTCCAATGGCAGGTCTGGGTAAAAGAATGCGTCCTCACACGCTCACCATCCCAAAACCATTGATACCGGTTGCAGGTAAACCCATCGTTCAACGGCTGGCTGAAGATATTGTGAAAATCAGTCAGGAAAAAGTAGAAGAAATAGCCTTTATCATCGGAGATTTTGGGGCAGAGGTGGAAGAAAGATTAATTGCCATCGCTCAGAAATTAGGAGCCAAAGGAAAAATTTATTATCAGCATGAACCCTTGGGAACTGCTCATGCGATACTTTGCGCCAAAGCATCACTCGAAGGTAAAGTTACTGTTGCATTTGCAGATACTTTGTTCAAGGCTGATTTTGTACTGGACGAAAATCAGGACGGCATCATCTGGGTGCATGAAGTAGATGACCCCAGTGCTTTTGGGGTTGTTAAAACCGATGAAAACGAATTAATTACCGACTTCATTGAAAAACCTAAGGAATTTATTTCAAACAAAGCTATTATTGGAATTTATTATTTTAAGGATGGAGGCTATTTAAGAGATGAACTCCAATATTTAATTGACAATAATATCATTAAAGGCAATGAATACCAGCTTACTGATGCGTTGCAAAACATGATGAAAAAAGGTACAAATTTCGCAATAGGCAAAGTAAACGAATGGTTAGATTGTGGCAACAAAGATGCAACCGTTATCACCAACCGCCGATTGTTAGAAAACAGTAAAAACGAAAAACTGGTTTCCAATACAGCCAGTATTACCAACTCTATTATCAATCAGCCCTGCTATATAGGCGAAAATGTTGAAATTTTAAACTCAATAATAGGCCCTTATGTTTCAATTGGCGAAAATTGCCAGATTAGCCATTCCATCATCACCGATACCATTATTCAAACCAATACTAAAATCAAAAATGCTAATATTGATAATTCCATGATTGGTAACTATGTTGAATACAAAGGTGATATTAACGAACTAAGTATAGGCGATTTTACGACAATAAATTATAACGTATAGTATTACAACAAATAAGCTTTTATTTCGTTAATCAATCATTCTTTATTATATTACATCCGAATTCTATCTTAATCAAATGAAAATACGCAACTTATTCTTTTTTATCATTATTACAGCCGTGTTGTTAAATACAGCCTGCAAAACCATTAGCAAAAGCAAAACAAGCGAAAAATCAAATTCGGAGCGTCTGTTTATTGATGGTATTTTTATTGATGCCAATAAAGAGAAATTACTGGGAAACTATCAAAATGCCCTCGATTTGTTTACTGCCGTTCTCAATAAAGATCCTGAAAATTCAGCATCATTTTATGAAATTGCCCGTATTTACCAGGTTCAGAAAAAAAACAATGAAGCATTGGAATATGCCAAAAAAGCTGTTGGTATAGAAGGAGATAATATCTGGTATCAATTACTGCTGGCTGATTTATATAACAATAATCAACAGTATAAAGAAGCTACTGAAGTCTGGGCAACGATTGTCAGGAAAAATCCCGACAAAATTGATTCATATTACGATTGGGCCAATGCATATATTTTTGAGAAAAAATATGAGGAAGCAATTAAAGTGTATAACCTGATTGAGAAAAAAATTGGTATAACCGAAGATGTTTCCTTGCAGAAACAAAAATTATATCTTTCAGCAAATAAATTTGATAAAGCAGTTGAAGAAATTGAAAAGCTTTCGGCTCAATCGCCCAACGATACCCGTTTTTATGCTATGCTGGCAGAGTTACATAACAGCAAAAAATTATACGATAAAGCACTGGTATATTATAACAAAATACTGGAAAAAGATCCCAATGATAAATTTATACACATTTCATTGGCAAGTTATTACCGCGAAATCGGACAAAAAGAAAAATCATACCAGGAATTGAAAACCGGAATCGGAAATCCTAACCTGGACATCGATACAAAAATCCAGATTTTATTGTCGTATTATACCGTTACTGAAATTTACAGTGAACTGAAACCCCAGGCTTTTGAATTATCAGAGATCCTTGTTAAAACTCACCCTAAAGATCCAAAAGCATATTCTATTTATGCCGACTTTTTATACCGCGACAAAAAATACACAGAAGCCAGAGATGCATTTAGACAAGTGATTATTATTGACAGCAGTAGATACGCTGTATGGGAAACACTATTGATTGTAGAATCAGAATTAAATGATACTACTGCCCTGATGAATGAGAGTGCCAGAGCAATTGAACTTTTCCCTGAACAACCCTTGCTTTATCTTTTTTCAGGAATTTCCAATTTTCAGGCAAATAAAACTGAAGCAGCTATTAAAGCCTTAAAAACAGGTGTAGGATTGGTAGTGGATAATGACAAACTCAGCATTCAGTTTTACACTTATCTGGGCGATATTTATTATAAAAGCAAAGAATATGCAAAAGCTTTTGAAGCATTCAATAAAATATTAAGCATAGATGAAGCAAACATTTATGTGCTGAATAATTACGCTTACTATTTATCACTACAAAACGAAGACCTTGATAAAGCGGAACAAATGGGTCGCAAATTGAATGACTTAGCACCCAACAATTCTTCTTACCAGGATACGTATGCCTGGGTTTTTTACAAATTAGGTAAATATGAGGAAGCCAAAAAATGGATATTGAAAGCCCTTGAAAATGGAGGTTCAAAAAATGATATTATTTTAGAACATCACGGAGATATCCTCTTCAAACTTGGTGACAAAGAAAATGCATATCAATCCTGGTTAAAAGCGATATCTATTGGCAGTGGTTCTGAATTTTTACAAAAAAAAATAGCCGATAAAAAATTGTATGAATAAAATAAGTTTTCTTACCTATTGTTTGCTGTTTGTACTATTGATTGTCAGTTGTAAACCCACAAAAGAAATTACAGTTCAAAAAGAAATTACACCACAACCTGCCATTTCTAAAGAAATTACAAAAGACAGTGTTTTTGACAATATGAGTAAAAGTCAATTTCGTTTCGAATGGTTAACAGCAAAATTTTCTGCTGACTATGAAGCAGATAATAACAATACATCATTCAGCGGACAAATCCGGATGCGTAAAGACAGTGTTATCTGGATTTCAATTTCTAAATTTTCTATTGAAATTGCCCGAATGTTAATCACTGAAGACAGTGTTCAGTTTATTAACTGGATGGATAATTATTATTTTAAAAGTGATTTTAATTATATCAACCGCTTTATCAATAATGCAGTTGACTTTGATATGCTGCAGGCCTTTTTTATTGGTAATGATTTTAAGTATTATGAAAACGATAAATTTAAAACCAATTTTGATGGCATCCAATACCACTTATCAACCGTAAACCGGCATAAATTAAAAAAATACATTAAAACAGAAAACGATAAATTAAAAATATTGGTTCAAAGTATATTAATAGATCCTAACACATTTAAAATCAAAGAGCTTACTGTAAAAGAAGTAAAAGCAAACAATAAACTCAAAGCAACTTACAATAACTACGAAAATATCAACGGACAGTTATTTCCTCAAAAGTTAAATGTTTTGATATCAGCTGAAAAAGAAATAAAAATCAATATTGATTTTTCCCGTATCACTATTGACGAGACTTTAAATTTTCCATTCAGAATCCCCGGAAGTTATGAAAGAATGTATCCAAAATAAAAAAAAACTGTATCTTTGAACGCTTTGAATTATAAAAACAATGACAGATCAGTTTAAATCGACTTTTTATCCACTTTCCAGGCAAATTGCATTTGGAATAATATATGTAATTATATTATCCCTATCCTGTTATTCTCAAATTGACAAAACTAAACTCCAGGAAAACAAGAAAAAAATTGAGGAAGAAATTCAATTTACCAATCATCTGTTAAATGAAACCAAAAAAAACAAACAAACTTCTCTAAACCAATTAATTATTATAAAAAATCAAATTGGAAAAAGAGAAGATTTGATAACAAATATAAGTCAGGAACTCAATGTAATAGTGGATGAAATTTCTGTAACAGAAAAAAGTGTTGACCAGTTAAATCAAGAACTTACTTCATTAAAAGCTGAATATACTAAAATGATTATTGCAGCAAACCGGAATCAGAGCGCTAACAATTTACTCATGTTTATTTTTGCTTCTGAGGATTTTAATCAGGCTTACCAACGACTGAAATATTATCAGCAATATTCAGTTTACCGAAAAAAACAAATCAAATTAATTCAATTGACTCAAGATAAGCTCACGCATAAAAAGCAAGTATTGGAAATTCAGAAAGTAACACAGAATCAATTACTTTCAAGCAATGAAAATGAGAAAAAGAAGCTAACAAAAGAGCATGAAGCTAAGAACCAGGCAGTTAAAAATTTACAAAAAACAGAAAAAGCTTTGTTGAAAACTTTACGCAAACAAGAAGCCGAAGCCAAAAAACTACAAAAAGATATTGAACGGATCATTGCTGAGGAAGTCAGGAAAGCCCGTGAAGCTGCCATATTAAGAGCAGAAACCGCGAGAAAAAAAATAGCAAAAACGGATATCAATCCAGATATTAAAGTAAAAGAGATTGCCAAAACAAAAGTTGAAGAAGAAAAGTTTAAAAAATCTGCAGATATCATGTCTGCTACACCGGAGGAATTAGAATTATCTTCCAGTTTTACAAATAACAAAGGCCGCTTACCCTGGCCTTCAGAAAAAGGAATTATTTCAGGTACTTTTGGTCAGCATTCTCACCCTGAATTACCTGGTATTGTTATAAACAATGATGGTATTGATATAACATGCAACCGTGGTGCAAATGCAAGGGCTGTTTTTAATGGAGAAGTTACAGCTGTTATTTCAGGACCCAATGGGAAACAAGTTGTGATTCTTCGTCATGGAAATTATCTTACAGTATATTCTAATCTCGAAAGTGTATTTGTCAAAAGAGGAGAAAAAATTACTACAAAACAACGTATTGGTTCTGTATATACTGATAACGATGAAAATAAAACCATTTTACAGTTTCAGATATGGAAAGGAAATGCTAAAATGAATCCTGCTGACTGGATTGCAAGATAAAATATTACTGAAAATGATTCCTTTTATAGATATTTCAAAATATTTTCAATAAGCTTTGCTGATTGAAAACACAAACATCAATATGAAACCGAATGTATAGTTTATGCATACATTGAAATAAAAAGAGTAAAACTTTGTTTATTTTTTACAGAGTTTACGCAAATCTTCCATTTTTCCATTAAATACATTAAAATCTACCTCCCCTGTTATCCCATTTACTTTTCCTCTGTCGTTGTGTTGCCAGAAATGCCATTGCTGGTTTAATCTTAGTTTTTTCTCGTAATAGTGGGCAATCCAGAATGGATAAGTATCGAATCCCTGACCAGCAAGGTAATTGTTATAAAAATCAATATTGGTATAAATAATAGGTTTTATATGATAAGCCTTTTCAATAATTTTAAGCCAGTTTTTAATCCCTCTTACCGTATTATCTGCATGAAAACCATAAGCCAATATTTCAATGTCGAGTACTGGTGGTAAATCACCTTTTTCCAGCTTAACATTGCTGATAAAGTTTTCAGCCTGTAATTTTGAACTTATCTGTGGCCGGTAAAAATGGTAAGCACCTCTGATTATTTGATTTTTTTTAGCATTTGTCCAATTTAAATTGAAATAACGATCCATTCTGCATTCTCCTTCAGTAGCTTTAATAAAAGCAAATGAAATTTTTATGCTATCCACTTTCATCTTTTTTACTTCCTTCCAATTTATTCTTTCCTGATAGCGGGATACATCTATTCCGTGAACATTATATTTTTCGGGAATCGGAATGCCGAAATGTTTTAAATTTTTACTTTGATCGGATGAGTTTGTGAATAACCGGTTTTCAATATAATAAAACAAACGTATTGCATTACGGCTTATTTCAACATGATAAAAATAGCCAAATCCAATCAAAACAAGGCTTATGAATGGAAATATCAATTTTAAACTGCTTTTACTTTTCTTTTTAATCATTTAAAAAGCGGAATTAGTAAACATAAAATTATATTATTTTCATTGTTAAACCTATAGATATATTATCAGTCAGAAAACAGTTTTTAAATCTAAATTACAAATTTTCAAATGAGTAAACGAATAAACATAAACAAACAATACTTAAAAAAAGAGACAAAAAAAGGAGTCCTGTTTGAACTCCTTTTCATAAACTATTTTATTTTTTATTGTCCGAAAGGATAAAGAATACCAATATTAATACCAATATTAGATGCATCAAAAAAAGTAATATGATAGGTAACACTTGCTCCATATTTAAGCTCGTCGCCTATCCAAAAACCAACAGTAGGTGAAATGCCAAACTTCTTATAATTATCCAGATGTTCATACTTAGGGATTGCAGGAGCTAAAGTAACTCCTCCAACAACATTGGCCGGAATTTCAGGTGTTGTTATAGAAGAATAAACAACATACATTCCTAAACCCATACCTACATAAGGCATAAAACCTTCAGTATCTAGATAATATTTATAATCTGCAAAAACAGGAAGAATTCTGGTAGAAGGGTTAGAACCGGCAGGATAATCTGTTCCTTTAAAGGAATAAAACCCAATATTAAAGCCAATTGACATGTGTTCGTTCAGTGAATAAGCTACATCAGCATAACCACCAAAACCCATATTAAATTTTTGTTCAAAACTACCAACGGGCATGGCAACTCCAGCATTGGCGCCAACACTAAACTGTGCATTTGCAATAGAAGAAAAGCCTGCTACAAGCAAAACAACCAAAACAATAGTTCTTAATTTTTTCATGATTTTCTTGAGATTAAATTCAAGGTACAATAATACTACTTTTTTTGCAAATTTACTCAATATTTCTGTAAAAATATTTTACAATATAAGTAAAATAAAGAAAATCAATATAAGAAGCAGCGTTTAAGATTATTCCAAATAATTTTATACTATTTAATGAAATAATTTGCAAAAAAAAAGAGCTCAAATATGAGCTCTTTTTTAATAATTATTTGAGTAAAATTATTTTCCTAAAGGATAAATAAAACCAACATTAATTCCTAAATGATTTGCATTAGAAACTATGTTATAACCAATGCTGGCACCATATTGAAAACCATCTCCCATCCAGAAACCAACTTTTGGTTCAAATCCAAAGTCGCTATTTGAAACAGTAGTTTCAGGTGAAAGTGTAATACCCATTAAAGTAATAGCAGGTACGGTTTGTGAACTCATGTACATACCAATTCCAGCACCAACATAAGGTCTGAAACCTTCTGTTTGAAAGAAATACTTAAAATCAGCAAGAATTGGAATAACACTGAATGATGGCAAATCAATAGTTCCGATAGTTTTGCCACCAAAAGTATAGTAACCAACGTTTAATCCAACTGCCATATTTTCATTTATTGCATACTCTCCGATAGCAGAACCACCAAATCCCATGCCGACTGCATCACCAAAAGTACCCATTGGTAAAGCAATACCAGCTTTAGCACCAATACTGATTTGTGCATTTGAAGTAGAAGTAAATCCGGCTATTAATACAACAGCCAATACAATTGTCATTAATTTTTTCATAGTTTTAAAATTTTAATTTATAATTCAATTAACCGAACAATATTAATATTTTTTTGTTCACTGTATCCATTCATTTTTTGTTTTTTATTAACAGTTTTTTGTTGATAATTCACAATTTCTTCAATAATCTTTGAAAAATCCTTATTTTTGCAAGCAATCCATTTTAAAAAAAGCCAAAGTCATGAAGAAATTATCCATTATTTTCAATTTGTTAATAGCCATTCATTTATTTTCATTTTCTGCCAGGGCGGATGAAGGAATGTGGATTCCAATGCTACTGGAGCAGCTGAATCAAAAAGAAATGCAGACCATGGGTATGAAAATTACCGCTGAAGATATTTATAGCATCAACCATTCCAGCCTGAAAGATGCTATTTTGCTGTTTGGCAGTGGTTGCACCGCAGAATTTGTCAGCAGTCAGGGTTTAATTTTCACCAATCATCATTGCGGTTATGGTACCATACAGTCTCACAGTTCATTGAATCAGGATTATTTAACAAACGGATTCTGGGCAATGAAAAAAACCGAAGAATTAAGCAACCCCGGATTAACAGCAACCTTGTTGGTTAGAATGGAGGAGGTCACTGCAAAAGTGATGGCTGTGATAAATAAAAATATGACTGAGACGCAACGTGATGAAGCTGTTGAAAAGATAAGTAAAGAAATTGTCAGAGAAGCAATAAAAGGTACTCATTACAGTGCAAGTGTAAAAGCTTTTTATTACGGAAACCAATACTATTTATTTGTAAGCGAAGTGTTTAAAGATGTTCGCTTAGTAGGTGCTCCTCCTTCAAATATTGGAAAGTTTGGCGGTGATACTGATAACTGGATGTGGCCGAGGCATACCGGAGATTTCTCTGTTTTCAGGGTTTATGTTGGAAAAGATGGTAAACCTGCTGATTTTTCACCCGATAATGTACCCTACCAACCCAAAAAACATCTCGAAATATCATTAAAAGGATTTGAGAAAAATGATTTTACATTTGTGTATGGCTATCCTGGCAGGACACAACAATATCTTACATCTTATGCAGTAGATTTATTATCTAGCTTCGACAATCCGGCCCGTATAAAAATGAGAGACAAACGCCTCGAAATTATTGGCAATGATATGAACAATGATAAATTAATCAGAATACAATATTCGGCAAAATACCAGGGTATTGCTAATGCATGGAAAAAATGGATAGGTGAAGACAAAGGGATACAACGCTTACAAGCAGTTACAAAAAAACAGGAATTTGAGAAATCGTTTGTAAGATGGGTAGCTCAGGATGAAAACCGAAAGCATGCATATGGTAATTTAATGAACGATTTTGAGAATACTTATCAAAAATTAAAACCATATACCTTGGCTTATGCATATTTTTCTGAAGCAGGCCTGGCACCGGAAATCATTCGTTTTGCATACGGCTTTAAGAAACTCATTGACCAAAGTAAAAATAAATCAGTAAAAGCTGAAGATTTACAAAAAACATTGGATCAATTTAGAAAAGGATTGCCCGGCTATTTTAAAAATTATAATTTGAATACTGACAAGAAAATATTTTCCGAATTGATGAAACTGTATTATGTGGATTGTGATAAAGCTTACCATCCTAATATTTTTGGCAGTATTCAAAAGAAATACAACGCTGATTTTTACCAATATGCTGAAATGGTCTACAATAAATCAATTATGACTTCTTTTGAAAAAGCTGAATCATTTTTACAACATTATAAAGCCAAAGACTACCGCAAGTTGGAAAAAGATCCCGCTTACCAGTTGGCATTGAGTATCTATGAGAATTATATCAACAACATTCAGGATAAAATAATTTCTTTGAATGACAAAACCGATAGCTTGTACCGTATCTATGTAAAAGCAATGATTGAAATGCAGCCAGAAAAAAGATTTTTCCCGGATGCCAATTCAACGTTGAGGATTGCTTACGGAAAAGTAAACGACTATTACCCTCGTGATGGGGTACATTATTTGCATTATACAACCATCGAAGGTATTATGCAAAAAGAAGACAGTACTATATACGATTATGTAGTAGAACCCAAATTAAAAACTTTATACAGGGCTAAAGATTATGGCCGTTATGCAAATAAATCAGGTGAAATGCCGGTTGCCTTTACGGCAACCAATCATACCACAGGTGGTAATTCGGGCAGTCCGGTTTTAAATGCCTATGGTGAATTGATTGGTCTTAATTTCGACCGCAACTGGGAAGGTACCATGAGCGATGTTATATACGACCCTGACCAATGTCGCAATATTACACTGGATATACGCTATTGCCTGTTTATTATCGACAAATATGCCGGAGCAACTAACCTCATCAAAGAAATGACAATCAAAGAATAACTTCAGCATAAAAATACAGGTGGAAGCAAAACAATTAATACCAGACAAAAATCTTGTGGCATATTGTGGACTTTATTGTGGTGCCTGCAGTTCATACCTGAAAGGTAAATGCCCGGGATGTAAAGAAAACACGAAAGCAAGCTGGTGTAAAACCAGACAGTGTTGTATGGATAATAATTATTCAAGTTGTGCAGATTGTGAAAAGATAGCCTTCATGGACTGTAAGAAATTCAACAATTTCTTTTCAAAGCTAATCGGGCTCATACTTCGTTCGGACAGGCCTGCATGCATAAGACGCATTAAAGAATGCGGCTATGAGAATTATGCAATAGAAATGGCAGGCAGCAAAAGACAATCTATTAAAAGAAAGTGAATTTGAATTAAATTTAACCCAATTTATACTTTTCTAATAATCAAATATTATCCTGTATATACGGGATTTAATTCAATAATAGTGATGAAAGAAAACGATGGAGTGCCTTTTTTCAGGAAATCATATTATCATTTTAATATTTACAATTCCCAGTTTTCTTCCAAATCCCAGTTGGCTCTTATCGTGATTTTTACGGGATAAATCTTCACTTTTTCGGCTTGAACATTTTTGATATAATTTCCTGTATCCCATTTTCTGTTTCTGTTTTTATCCAAAATAGCTTTTAAATAATAACTTCCCGGAGCTAAATTTTTGAACCTGAGTTTAGTATTTTTATCAATAAAGCGTTGGTTTAAGACCACTTCGTTTTCGGAGAGCAGTTGTATAATGTAGGTATGAAGGCTGTCTTTGATGCTAACATTAAGTATTAAATTTCCAATCTCCTCTATAGTATTTGTTTTAAAACTAAACACCAGACTATCGTTGTTGAATCCAAAAATATCAGTCAACAGATCTTCCTTTAGTATCAATTTATACCCCTTTCCTTGTTTTAATTCATCATGAACCTGAAATTTACGATGAACAACATCCATAGAAACGGCATAGGTATTTATAGTGTCTTCCTCTTCAATTAGGATGATAGACACAGTATCATATTTTAGCATCGGATTGGGAAAACTGAAACTGATTTTCTGAAAGAAATCAAAAGTCTGTGAAAGATTCGTTTTTGGAAAAATCTTAGGGATTTTTAAAGGAGTTGTTGATTTGCTGTTTTTTTGCTTTTTTTGAACATTCAGGGTATCAAGTAAAGGAGCTTTTATTGATTTTTGTTTAAGTCGAAGATTCAACGTATCATTGAATTGATTGTTATCGTTCACTGTCAGACTTAATGAATCGATCTCTGGCTTCAATAGCCAGTAAATCAGAGTATCTTTTGTAAGGTTCCATTCCTCAACTTTCCAATTATCGTAATCAAATTTGTTTAATGTATTGATTTTTAAATCTTTTACAGGATACCGAAAGGCAAACAATAGTTCTCCTTTTTTGACAAACTCTGCCCTAAGCAACCTTTGAGTTGAATCAACCTCATTAAATGTTCTTAAGTCCTTTATTGAAAATAGTTTTACATCAAATGGTTTTACTTTAAGACTATCTTTGAGCAAACTATCTTTGAGTGAGGTATCCATCTTAAACACCGGTTTGTAGTATGGAATTATCAAAGAATCAGCAAAAGCGATTTTCTCAATAGATTGATCAAACTTAAAATTATTATTTGCGTCTTTTAAAGCAAATATTTTATAGGGTATATTTCTCAGGTTATTTATGGCGTATTCACCGTTTTCACGTGTCTTTGAAAGGTAATAGGGTTTTTCTTTATATGGCAAAGAATCCTCAGTATGATCATACAACATTACATAAAAATCCTTTTCAGGTTTTTCTGTAAATGCATCTACCACTCTACCGCTCACGGTCATAGAATCAATTGTACTTCCGGTTGAAAACACAAACTGATAAGCAGATAGCACATTCCCTTCTGTTAAATCAATTATGGCATCCCCAAAAAAGAGGGTATAAGTGGTATTTTCCTTTAATTTTTCTTTGAATTCAATAATTAAAGTTTTCCCTTTGGCATTGATCTCGGGCATTTCATTAAGTGGAGGTGAAATAAGGAGTTGATTTTTCAGATCCCTGAGCAGTATGAATTCATTAAAATTAATTTCAATTATATTTTTATTGAACTGTGTTGAATAATTTGAAGGTGTAGATCTTACAGGATTGGGAGGATTCGTATCTCTGGGCCCGCCGGAAGGAGTTATTATATTGGCACAGGAAATTAACAGTAATATAATTACAGCATAAATACTTATGTAAGTAATGAATTTATTAAATTTATTTTTCAAGTGATTTTCTTCAAATTAATACTACAAAGATGCAATTTTTTATTCATGGATTGCATCTCCTTTTAAATTATTTATTACCATCCGTTTGGGATACCGTAAGCATACACTATTTTAAGTTTTTTTGATTTTGAGATACTTCCGGGTCCATTTCCCAACTCACCTTCCGGTATTTTTGCATTCAAATCTTTATAATACTGCAGCCAGGCTGGAAAAAACTGTTTGGTATCAGGATCTTTAAACGTCATTGGATATAATGGAAAGATGGGTTTTCCATTATTTGCAATTTTAAAAGCTTCATAAATTAATTCGGAACAATAATAACTGTTGTTGGTAATACAAAAAACATCGTCATAGGGTCGACCTACCAATTTATAAGCTTGTTGTATGGCCTGTGGAATTAAGTGGCGGTATTTTGGCTTGAGCCTGCCTACCACTACTTTTGGATTCATATTTTTATCATGGCTTTTGGCAAGAAATAAATCTAAAGGTGTGACACTTACGCCTTTTGAAACAGCTTCAATAACTACCATTTCACCTTTTTCGTTTTTAGCAGCAAGGGCCACGTGCGAAAACTTTGCACCTTTGTAACCAATCGTAACTTTTTCTATTGCATCGCAAAAAACACCACAATCCAGGTCCTGAAAAAGCAGATCTCCTTCTTCGGGAATAAAGGTCTTCACCTGACTGAAAACAGTAAAAGAAAAAAACAAACAAATAGTAAAACTTAAAAACAAAACCTTATTTATCATCTCTTTGAATTATACGCTGATTCACGATTATTAAAAAAATTTCCACCATTGAATTCAAAACAATAGCTTAAATTGTAAATTATCATTTAGCCATGCATTTTATGCAAAAATACAAATGTTTAAGTTGTTATGGAATAAATGAAAGCTTTTTTACATTTTTTTATGTTTATTGATAAAAAACTATTAGGTTTGTAGTCTTTAAAAACAGCCAACAGAATAAAAAACAAATGTTTTATCGAAAGAAAAAATACATTGCTGCAGCCTCGCTATCTTCTATTGCATGGAGAAGATTTCTAAAGAATAAACTATCGCTTTGTTCCATGATTATAATTGCATTATTTACTTTCATCGCTATACTCGGCTATTTAATAACACCCGATCAAAGCCCCTTCTCCAACGAACAATACCTGGAGTTAAGCACAAAAAAACCAGGTTTTAGCATTCAAATGTTAGGTGTCAGGAAAAATGAAAAAGTAAAAAAAACTAACATCTTCTACAAAATGCTGTATGGAGAAAAATCAAGTTTTTCAAGCCTTGCAGTTTATAAATATCAATTTGAAAATGATTATATTGAAGTTGAAACATATACAGGCACCACACCCAACGATGGAGAAATTAAAAAAATAAATCTTGCAGATGTTGTTTATCCATTGGATAATTCTACTTCTATCATTCGGAAAGATAGTATTTTGCAATTCAAGGATATTTATGGAAATACTCATAATGAATCCATTGCATCACTTAGAACCCAAATCAAAAAAGAGAATTTTTACACAAAACATTTCTGGCTGGGTTCCGACAGATTTGGCAGAGATATGCTCAGTCAATTGATAATCGGAACCCGTGTTAGTTTATCAGTGGGTTTTATTGCTGTAATTATATCATTGATTATTGGCATTTTATTGGGAGCATTGGCAGGGTTTTTCAAAGGCTGGATTGATCAGTTAATTGTTTGGTTTATCAATGTAATCTGGTCTATTCCAACCTTATTACTAGTAATTGCCATAACATTTGCTTTGGGAAAAGGGTTTTGGCAGGTTTTTATAGCAGTGGGTCTAACAATGTGGGTAGAAGTTGCACGCGTTGTGAGAGGGCAGATCTTAAGTATCCGTGAAAAAGAATATGTAGAAGCAGGCAAAGCATTGGGATTCAAAAATACAAGAATCATTTTCCGGCACATATTACCCAATGTAATGGGGGCTGTTATTGTGATTTCAGCTGCCAATTTTGCTTCAGCCATTCTGATGGAAGCAGGCCTTAGCTTTTTAGGTATTGGCGTTCAGCCACCTATGCCTTCCTGGGGAAGCATGATTAAAGAAAATTATGGATACATCATCCTCGACGCAGCTTATCTTGCCATATTACCGGGTATTGCAATAATGACTGTAGTTCTTGCTTTTATGATAGCAGGAAATGGCTTGCGCGATGCACTGGATGTTAAATTAACGGAGAAATAATAGAAGTACTTAAAGTGAGTGCATAAAGTACTTAAAGTACTTAAAGTGCCTAAAGTACTTAGCGTACTTAAAAGTAATATGGAAATTATATAATTTTGCAGTAAAATAATAATAGTATTATTCAATTTGTTGCAATTTTTTTGCAAATTGATTAATTTGTGTGTTAACCGGAATAGTCTGATAACTCAAAAACTCTAAGGACTAAAGGCAATTTAAACTTAAAAAAATGAACATAGAAGAATTACGTGAGTATTGCTTATCAAAGAAAGCAGCTACCGAATGTTTCCCTTTTGATGAAGTTACGCTAGTTTTTAAAGTGTGTGGCAAAATGTTTGCACTGACAAATTTAGACGGCGATTTAAGTGTAAATTTAAAATGCGATCCCGAAAAAGCTATAGAACTCAGAGAACAATACCCAGCAGTAAAACCCGGCTATCACATGAATAAAAGAATGTGGAATACAGTCGAAATTGATGGATCAATGGGAGATTATTTAATCAAATCCTGGATTGACGATTCATATAACCTGATCGTAAAATCATTAACAAAAAAACAGCAAGAAGAGTTAAAATAAAAAGCAGCGACCATTAATTAAATAATTTTCAGGTTGCTGCCTTTTAAACTTAACTAAAAATGAGAAAAAAGCCAAGGCTAAATAACATTGGCTTGCTTCCCGGAATATCTTATAACAGTTTGAAATCGAATTTAATGGCCTGTGTTTTACCAATACTGATGTCATCTTTTTCAACAACAACTTTTCCAAGGCATTTTTTTACATGTTCGCCCAATTCAACATCCAGATAATTAATCGCTTTGATTTCGATTATACCCTCAGTATTTACAGTAAATTCAACTAAAACACTTCCTTCCTGAAAATTTTCCATTGCAAAAGAAGGATAATTTACTTGTTTGGCCAAGATTGTTTTTAACTCATTTTTTTGAGTTGTTTTATTATTGTCTTTTGCTGATGATGTAAATCCTGTCATCATGATGATTAGGATTGCAATACTAACTATTTTCATTGTTTTCATATTTGTATTTTTTAAAGATTATTATTAATTTTGATTGATGATGCAATATTAATATCATAATTAAGTGTATGCAAGTTTATTAGACGAGAATTGCTTTTGTCCGTTTAAATGACTTGAATTGTAAGTTAAAAGCATAAATGGGATTAAATCGTTTGTTTTCAGTATTTCATCCTGTATTTTTTAGCGTTTGTCTTATTAAATTGTTATATATCCAATAATTTAATACTTTTGACACATCATTTAAAGCATTTTTATGAAACAATTATCTAAAAAAATATCACAAAGCATTTTATTTCAACATCTTGTTTTTTGGGGAGTTTTGATTTTCAGCGTTTTTTTATTGTTTTTTGGATTGGGTGGATTTTCATTCAGCAGTTTTACCTCTATCCGTATTTTAAGCACTTTTACCACCATTTTTTATATTGCAGTTTCGGTATATATCAATTTATTTTTCCTGATACCCCGTTTTTTAAAAAGGAAAAAATACATCAGCTTTGTATTGCTTCAATTCATAAATATTATTGTTTTTTTTCTGCTTAACTTTTTTACCTCTGTATTACTGGAATACAAATTAAGTGTAATCAATTATAAATTAATACTCATCGAATTCATTTATGAATTTATATTAATCAGCCTTTTTCTAAGTATCACTTCTTTTTTAAAATTTTTACGTGATTGGATTGATTATCAAGAGGATTCAATTAATTTTAAAGAAACACAACGCCAGAAATTAGAAGCAGAACTAAAATTACTGAGAGGCCAGATCAATCCGCATTTTTTGTTCAATACCCTGAATAATTTATATGCACTATCCCTGGATAAATCAGAGAAAACGCCTAACATGATACTCCACCTATCCGATTTAATGCGTTATATGTTATACGAATGCCGTGATAATTCTGTATTAATCAATAAAGAAATCAACTTTATAAAGAATTACCTCGAACTCGAAAAAATAAGAATTGGTGAAAAAGCAAGCATCGAAATGAAAATAATGGGAAGTACCGGTTTAAAACAAATTGCACCTTTGCTTTTCATCCCATTTATTGAAAATGCCTTTAAACATGGAATAAATAAACAACTGGAAGCTTCTTTTATCAGAATTATTTTTGATATGGAAAAACAGGGAATTGTTAAGTTTATTATTGAAAACACCAAAGACAATAAAGATCTTATTATTGACAAGGCATATTCAGGTATTGGCATTGAAAATGTTAAAAAAAGACTATCTTTGTTGTATCCTGACAAGTATTCTTTAAAAATTACAGACAATCAAAATATTTTCAGAGTTGAATTAATTATTGAACCATGAGCCATAAAATCAAATGCCTGATAGTGGACGATGAGCCGCTTGCTCAACGCATTATCGAGAAATATTCAGAAGATATTCCAACCATTGAAATTATTTGTAAATGCAACAATGCATTTGAAGCCATGCAGGCATTGAATGATAAAGACATTGATCTGATTTTTCTGGATATCAACATGCCTAAATTGAGCGGTATCAATTTTTTAAAATCCTTGAAAAATCCACCCTTATGTATTATTACAACCGCCTATTCAGAATTTGCACTGGAAGGTTATGAACTGGATGTAATTGATTATCTAAAAAAACCGTTTTCTTTTGAACGCTTTTTGAAAGCAATACAAAAAGCCCAGGAAAGAATAAAAGAAAGCACAAAAGAACACATTGTTCATGAAATATCGTCATCTCATCATCAGGAGGAAAATTTCATTTTTGTGAAATCAAATAAAAAAACTTACAAAGTCAATATTTCTGATGTTTTTTATATAGAAGCATTGGGCGATTATGTAAAAATACATACAACAGATAAAGTAATTGTTACCTATCAATCCATGAAAAAAATTGAAGCATTATTGCCCTCCTCCTCTTTTACAAGAATTCATAAATCCTTTATCGTTTCTATTTCAAAAATAAAATCTATTGAAGGAAACATGGTAGAAGTTAAAGATGAGAAATTACCCATAGGTAGCAATTATAAACAGGAATTTCAGCATATCATCGATAAATCCTCGGTATCTTAAACTTTTTGTATTGTTTTCTTTAGTTTTTCCGGATCTAAACCTTTGTCAATAATCAGTTGTATTACTTTCTGATACACACTTTCATCCATCACAGGTGTTCTTGAAAGTATCCATAAATACTTTCGGTTGGGATGCGAAACCACAGCCCATGAATAATCATCTGCCAATGCAATGATCCAGTAATCACCTTTAAAGGGCCAGAAAAATTGCACTTTTAATTTAGTATTATTACTGTTTTTTTTCACAAAAGCCTTGCCTTCAATTGATGTTGCAGGACCATCTGCGCTGTTTTTGTTGCAACGATTGATTACTTTTACATAATCCTTATCCGTAATAATATATTCAGCAGAAGTATTGCAACATCCCTTCTGGAAAACAGTCGGATATGAAGCTATTTCATACCATATCCCGGAATATTTTTTTAAATCAACGGAAGCTACCGTTGACATTTCCTGATAATTCCGACATCCAAACATAACGACTGTAATTAAAATGAATTTATAAGTTTTCATTGCCTTCTTATTTAAAAGAATAACAATATATTGCAAAGAACGTTCAATTTTCCTGAATTTTAACTAATTTTATCCCCAAATTATACAACTATGTCCGATCAAAAAAAATTATATTTATTAGATGCAATGGCATTGATTTACCGTGCTTTTTATGCATTGAATAAAAATCCCAGAATTACTTCCAAAGGACTGAATACCTCTGCTATATTGGGTTTTGCCAATTCTCTGTATGATCTGATCAAAAATGAGAAACCTACACATATTGGTGTCGCTTTTGATACCCAGTCCCCTACTGTTCGTCACATTGATTTTAATGCCTACAAAGCCAACAGACAGGAAATGCCTGAAGATTTAGTAAAATCAATACCCTATATCATACAATTGATTGAAGCATTTGGCATTCCAGTTTTATTTTCGGAAGGCTATGAGGCAGATGATGTAATCGGTACGCTGGCAAAAAAAGCGGAAGCCAATGGCTATACAACTTACATGGTCACTCCTGATAAGGATTTCGGTCAACTGGTAAGCGAAAAAACCCTGATCTACAAACCAGGCAGGATGGGTGAAAAAGCCGAAATTATGGGAATTGCCGAAGTCTGTAAAAAATTTGGCATCAAAAGGACAGCTCAGGTTATTGATATGCTGGGCCTTTGGGGTGATGCTTCTGATAATATTCCCGGCATTCCCGGAGTAGGTGAAGTTACTGCCCGCAAATTACTGGATGAATTCGACAACATTGATAACATCATTGCCAATGCCGAACACATCAGTAATCCAAAACTGAGAGAAAAAGTAATCACTTATGCTGATCAGGCAATCGTTTCCCGAAATCTGGCTACCATCATCCTGGATGTTCCCATTGAATTTCATGAAGAAAATTTAACACTCGGAAAACCAGATAAAGAGGCCCTTCAAAAACTACTGGATGAACTCGAATTCAGGGCATTTGCCAAAAGAGTATTTACAGATTTATCTTTGACTGAAAAGATTGCTCATTCAAATTCATCAGCACCTGATCTCTTTTCAATATTAGATGAAAATCCTGTAATTGATTTTCAGGAAACCAGCCTGAAAAAAACGATAGAGAATACCCCACATCAGTATTTTTTGATTGATTCGGCTTTACTACAGCAAGAATTGCTTGAGAAACTCATGCTACAAAAAAGTATTTGTTTTGATACTGAAACTACAGGACTCGATCCCAATAATAGCGAACTGGTGGGTCTTTCGTTTAGTTTTAAAGCCGGTGAAGCCTATTATATTCCGCTACCGGAAGCTTATGCAGACACCCTGGAAATCCTTAGCCTTTTTAAAATTGTATTTGAAAACGAAAATATTGAAAAAATCGGGCAAAATATCAAATTTGATATTGCCATCCTTAAATGGTATGATGTAGAAGTCAAAGGAAAAATATTTGACACCATGATTGCTCATTATCTGTTGCAACCCGATATGCGGCATAATATGGATGTATTGGCCGAAACCTATTTGAATTATACGCCAGTTTCTATTGAAACCTTGATTGGGAAAAAAGGTAAAAATCAATCCAATATGAGGGATGTTGATATTGAGATTGTTAAGGAATATGCAGCAGAAGATGCCGATGTTACTTTTCAGCTCAAGCAGGTTTTTGAACCCATGTTAAAAGAATTCAATGTGGTTTCATTATTCAATGATGTCGAAATTCCTTTAATTCCGGTATTGGCTGCTATGGAAGCCGAAGGTGTTAAAGTAGACATCAATGTCCTGAATAAATATTCAGCAGAACTATTCATTGAAATTCAGCAGACTGAAAAAGAGATTTTTGAACTCGCAGGAACCAGTTTTAACATTGCATCACCCAAACAGTTGGGCGAAATTTTATTTGAGCGTTTGAAAATTGTTGATAACCCTAAACATACCAAAACCAAACAGTACTCTACCGGAGAAGAAGTTTTGCAGAAATTACTCAATAAACATCCCATTATTCAAAAAATACTGGATTACCGTTCGTTGGCCAAGTTAAAATCTACTTATGTAGACAGTTTGCCTACCATGTTCAACCCCCGAACAGCCAGAATACACACTTCATACAATCAGGCTGTGGCTGCTACCGGAAGGCTGAGTTCTAACAATCCGAATTTACAAAACATTCCCATCAGAACCGAAAAAGGAAGAGAAATCCGTAAAGCTTTCGTTCCCCGGAATGAGGATTATGTAATCCTTTCTGCAGATTATTCCCAGATAGAATTGCGGATTATTGCCAGTTTGAGTGAAGATGAGAACATGATAGATGCGTTTATCAATAAGCTCGACATTCATACTGCCACAGCCGCCAATGTTTATGGAGTGAGTCTGGAAGAGGTAACTCAGGATATGAGACGAAATGCCAAAACCGTTAACTTTGGCATAATATATGGCATTTCTGCTTTTGGACTGTCAGAAAGGCTCAGTATTCCCAGAAAAGAGGCTGCCCAAATCATAGAGCAATACTTTCTGAAATATCCAAAAATAAAGGAATACATGGACAAAAGCATAGCTTCCGCAAGGTTAAACGGCTTTGTTGAAACCATTTTAGGCAGACGCAGATACATTCGTGATATCAGTTCCAGTAACTTCACCCTCAGAGGATTTGCTGAAAGAAATGCCATCAATGCTCCCATTCAGGGCTCATCGGCAGATATGATTAAAATAGCAATGATTCGCATTTATAATGAATTAAGCCGGTTAAAACTACAAACAAAAATGATGATGCAGGTTCATGATGAGTTGGTTTTTGATGTGCATAAAGATGAAATTGAAATTGTGAAACCCATTATTTACAATGAAATGAAAAATGCCATGTTGTTGAAAGTACCTGTTGAAATTGAAATGAATACAGGCGAAAACTGGCTGGTGGCGCATTGAGTTGGAAGATGGAAGATTGAAGATGGAAGACAGGTGTTGGAAGATGGAAGTCGGAAGTCGGAAGACAGAAGTTGGGAGTTGGAAGATGGAAGACAGAAGTTGGAAGATGGAAGACAGAAGACAGAAGTTGGAAGATGGAAGATGGAAG
>CAIUKU010000225.1 GCA_903899825.1 uncultured Bacteroidales bacterium
AATTTAAAAATCCAGTATCTTAATAAGCTAATAACCAATAACTACTTTCCAGGCAATGAACAAACAAAAAATAATTACCCGTACCATATTACTGGTTTCTTTTGTGAGTTTTTTCAATGATATTGCCAGCGAAATGCTTTATCCCATCATGCCGGTTTACCTGGGTTCTATTGGGTTTTCTGTCCTTTTGATAGGTGTTCTGGAAGGTTTTGCCGAAGCAACTGCCGGATTAAGCAAGGGATATTTCGGGAATCTGTCCGACAAAACCGGAAAACGATTGCCTTTTGTACAGTTTGGCTATATGCTTAGTGCTTTGTCGAAGCCCATGATGGCTGTTTTTACATTTCCTCTCTGGATCTTTTTTGCCCGCACCACCGACCGTCTGGGCAAAGGGATACGTACAAGTGCCAGGGATGCGATGCTGAGCGATGAAACTACAGCAGAACACAAAGGCAAAGTATTCGGATTTCACCGTGCTTTCGATACCCTGGGTGCCTCCATCGGTCCTTTTCTGGCATTGATTTTCCTGTATTTCTATCCTCAGCAATACAAATTATTGTTTTTTATTGCTTTTGCTCCCGGTTTATGTTCCATCATTCTCAGTTTTTTTATCAAAGAAAAGAAAAAAGAAAATACACAGTCAGTGAACAAAATAAGGCTGAGTTTTTTTAATTATTTAAATTATTGGGGGAAATCAAGCAAAATATATAAACTATTGATAATAGGTTTGCTGGCTTTTACACTTTTCAACAGTTCTGATGCTTTTTTACTGCTGGCATTAAAGGCCAATGGGATGAGCGATACAAAAATGATTGGTGTTTACATTTTTTATAACCTTGTTTATGCTTTGTTTGCACTACCAATTGGCATCTTAGCCGACAAAATCGGATTGCGCAAAACCATGATTTTCGGATTTTTAATATTTGCACTGGTATACCTTGGTATGGGATTTGCTGTTGTATGGTGGCAGTTTGCTATTATCTTTTTTCTGTATGGCTTGTATGCTGCGTCTACCGAAGGTGTATCGAAAGCACTGATAAGCAATATATCAGCCAAAGAAGAAACAGCTACTGCCATTGGTTTTTATACCAGTTTTGCAAGTATTTTTGCCCTGCTTGCCAGTAGCATAGGTGGATTGATGTTTTTTTACAGTCCAAAGCTTATGTTTATATTTTCAGGGACTGGTGTATTTCTGGTGGTATTGTATTTTGTGTTGCTCAGGTTGAAAAAGAATTAGTGTGGTTATTAGGTGTTTAGACTATTAGTCTATTAGGAAGAAGATTTAATGATTTCTTTGACCTAAAATCCTACAGCCTAAAACGTACTGCCTAATAACTTAATTGAATAATAATGATTAAAAAAATAGTCTATATTACGTTGCTTTTACTGCTTCAGGGAACAACAACAATGGCCCAAAAGCAGTATCCTCTTAATTATTTTAGCCCACCATTACATATCCCGCTCTATCTTGCAGGTACTTTTGGTGAGCTTAGAAGTAATCACTTACATTCAGGTATTGATATTCGAACGCAGGAAAAAGAGGGATTTATGGTGTATGCGCCTGCCAATGGCTACGTTTCACGTATAAAGGTTTCTGCATGGGGATTTGGGAATGCATTGTACATTACACATCCCAATGGCTATGTTACGGTGTATGGTCATCTCAAAGCTTTCAATCCTGCTATAACTGCCTATCTGCGAAAGATTCAATATGAAAAGGAAAACTTTGAACAGGATCTGGCAGTTCCCCGAAATAAACTCAGAATCAAAAAAGGCGACAGCATTGCCATCACAGGAAATACAGGTGGTTCGGAAGGACCACATCTGCATTATGAGATCAGGGACGAGAAAACGGAAAAGCCTATCAATCCATTGCTTTTTGGGCTTAAAGTTGAAGATTCGCTGCTGCCGGTGATACAATCCATTAAAATTTTCACCTTAAACATGTCAGAGGACAAGGTTTACGAAGTGAAGAAAAAAGACAAGATCTTTACATTAAAATCAAAAGATACACTCATAGTTCCGGCAAAATTTTCACTGGGAATTGCTACGTATGATGTAATCGGCAATTCAACTTCAAAAAAAGGCATCTACCAGCTTGAATTATATGTAGATACTATGCTTTTTTATAAACACAGCCTCGAAACTTTTTCTTTCAACGAAAGCAGGTATATCAATTGTTTGATAGATTATCCCACTTATGTGAAAACTGGTGTAAAATACCAGAAAACAAGCATTTTACCGGGAAATAAACTCAGCATTTATAACAACTCAATCAATAAAGGATGGATAGAGTTGAATGACAGCCTGGTACATTCACTTAAATACGATGTACTGGATGTAAATGGCAATTGCAGCGAATTGGTCTTTTATGTAAAAAAAGATACATTGATGCAGAAAATGCCGCTTTCTACAATCCCGTTAACTGACAGCAATCTTATGATTTCATATAACAAAGCCGATTCATTTTGTACTGAAGATGTAAAAATTATTTTTCCTGCCCATGCATTGTATGATGATATTTTATTAAAATATTATACATCAGCAGCACCTGAAAAATATTATTCAAAATACCATGAAATACAGGATGTTTACACCCCATTGCATAAGAGCATTTCACTTGCTGTAAGAACCGATACAGTTGCTGATAGTTTACAAAGTAAACTTCTGATTGTTCGTATAAAAGACGATAATAGCATAGATGCTGAAGGAGGAAAATTTGAAAATGGATTTATTAAAACAAATATCAATAATTTTGGTAAATTTGCTGTTTTATTGGATACCATCGTTCCTGTTATTAAACCATTGAATTTCAAGGATAAAAAGAAGGTCAGCAACTTAAAAATATTAGAAATAAAAATTACGGATAATTTGTCGGGTATTTCAAAATATAGTGCTTATCTCAACGAAAAATGGATTTTGATGGAATATGACGGCAAAAACAGTTTACTTACTTATACTATTGATGAAATGATGCAAGCAGGAAATAATCAGTTAAAAGTTCTGGTGGAAGACAGCCGGCAGAACAGGAGTGAACTGATTGTTGAGCTGGAGAAGTAGAAATAGGAGTACTTAAAGTGCCTTGAGTACTTAGAGTTAAAAAGAAGAAGTACTTAGAGTGCCTAAAGTACTTAGAGTACTTAAAGTTAAAGAAGAAGTACTTAAAGTTAAAATGAAAAGAACAAAGTGAATTGAATGAGAATTGATAAATTTAGTATTTTAAGTATTCCAAGTACTTATAATTTACTTAAAGAAGATAAAAAATTTATAAGCAATAATTATACAATACAATAACACCAGATAACCCTATGCATCAGACCATACTAATCCTTGATTTCGGTTCCCAATATACACAATTGATAGCCCGCAGGGTCAGAGAATTAAATGTATATTGCGAAATACATCCGTTTAATAAAATTCCTGAAATCACGGCTGACATTAAAGGCGTCATTCTTTCGGGCAGTCCGTTTTCGGTTCGCGATAAAAATGCACCTTATCCCGATTTATCGGCAATCAAAGGCAAATTGCCATTGCTTGCAGTTTGTTATGGCGCTCAATTATTGTCGCAAACCAATGGTGGAGTTGTATCTCCATCTACTATCAGGGAATATGGCAGGGCCAATCTTTCCTATATCAAACATGATGATGAACTGATGAAAGGCATGAGTGATGGTTCTCAGGTATGGATGTCGCACGGAGATACTATACTGAGTGTTCCCGGAAATTTTGAAACCATTGCCAGCACTTCCAATGTCAAATACGGTGGTTTTAAAATTCAAAAAGAAGCTACCTATGGCATACAGTTTCATCCTGAAGTCTATCATTCTACAGAAGGCATGATATTGTTGAAGAATTATGTGGTGGATATCTGTAAATGTGAACAATCGTGGACACCCGATTCATTTGTAGAGGCAACCATCAGTGAATTAAAAGAAAAACTGGGAAATGATAAAGTCGTCCTTGGATTATCCGGTGGTGTAGACTCTTCTGTAGCTGCTATTCTTCTTCATAAAGCAATAGGAAAGAAGCTGCATTGTATTTTTGTAGACAATGGCTTATTGCGTAAAAACGAATTTGAAAATGTCTTGCTTTCTTACCACGACATGGGCTTAAATGTGAAAGGAGTGGATGCAAAGGAATTGTTTTACAAAGCATTACATGGACTGAGTGAGCCGGAATCCAAACGCAAAGCCATTGGTAAAACGTTTATAGAAGTTTTTGATGCCGAAGCACATAAAATTGAAGATGTAAAATGGCTGGCCCAGGGCACAATTTATCCTGATGTCATCGAATCTGTTTCAGTAAACGGTCCTTCAGCAACCATCAAATCACATCATAATGTGGGAGGCTTGCCCGATTATATGAAACTCAAAATCGTAGAACCATTGAACACATTGTTTAAAGACGAAGTCAGAAGGGTAGGTCATTCATTGGGTTTAAAAGATGAGTTGCTCATGCGTCATCCTTTTCCGGGTCCCGGTTTGGGTATCAGAATATTGAGTGAGATTACACCTGAAAAAGTCAGCATTTTGCAGGAAGTGGATTATATTTTCATTGAAGAATTAAAAAATCACGGTTTATATACCAAAGTCTGGCAGGCAGGTGTTATGTTATTGCCTGTTCAATCGGTTGGTGTGATGGGCGACGAAAGAACCTATGAAAGCGTGGTTGCATTGCGTGCAGTAAGTTCTACCGATGGCATGACCGCTGATTGGTCGCATTTGCCCTATGAGTTTTTAGCGAAAGTCTCCAACGAAATCATCAACAGGGTGAAAGGGGTGAACAGGGTTGTCTACGATATCAGTTCCAAACCACCGGCAACCATTGAATGGGAATAGAAGTGAGTACTTAGAGTGCCTTGAGTACTTGGAGTACTTAACGTTTAAATGGAATTCAATGATTAGCATAAGTATTTAGTGTTCTTTTAAATGCCTTAAAGGCAATAAACGGATTGGTATTTAATTCTTTATCTTAGTGTCTTAGTGGTAAAAATAACAATTATGAAAAAACAATTTTTAAGTTTATTCCTTTTCCTTCTTATGCTTGGGATGGCTTATGCTCAGGAAGAAAAGGGGATTGTAAAATCAGAAAAGATTGAAACAATCAATGGCAGGAAGTTTTATATGCATACCATCGAAAAAGGACATACCTTGTATTCCATTGCTAAACTATACCAGGTAGATCTCAAAATACTGGAAGCTGATACCAATAATCTGCATTTAAAAATCGGGCAAATTATTCAAATTCCAATTAAGTCAGATTTAAAAGATGAAAATAATATAATCACGCGTAAACCTGACTCCCTTTTTACAACACATACCGTCATCAGCAAAGAAACCTTGTATGGAATATCTCGCAAATACAATATTGACGAGGAAGATATTCTAAAAGCCAATCCTGAGCTCAAAGATGGTTTAAAGCCCGGACAGATAATCAGAATTCCATTAAAAAAGAATATTCCGCTTAAACCTGAAATTCAAAAAAATAAAACACAGGACGAAAAGCCACAAGATAAAATACTTGAAGAAAAATTAATTGAGAAAGCTTCGGAAGATAAGCCTCTCATTGAAGAGCATAAACAATTCAAATCCAATAAAAGAGAAACATACAATATTGCACTGCTTATTCCATTGTATCTTAAAAATCTTGATGATATAATTCCTGAAGACATTCAGATGAACAACCAGACAGCTGCTGATTTTAAATCATTTACTTTTATACAGTTTTATGAAGGTTTTATGCAGGTTTTGGATACAATGGTTCAGCAGGGCATAAATGTAAAGCTTTTTACATACGACTTTCCGGATGACACCGTAATGGCTGCAGCATTTCTGAAAAAGCATGATTTATCTAAAATGGATATCATCATCGGACCTTTTTTCTATAAATCCTTTAAATTTGTGGCAGAGTATGCAAAGTCAAAAAAAATACCCATCATTAATCCTTTTTCAGAAAGAAGAAATATTTTGGAAAGCAATCCTACTGCATTTAAATTGGTACCTGCCTATCAAAATCAGGTTGAAAACGTAGCAAAGTATCTGGTTGACAGTTTCCCACGTGCCAATATATTGTTGATACACAATAACAAGGAACAGGAAAAAAAACGCGTCGAAGTCTTTAAAACAGCAATCAATGAAGCCTTTAAAGAAAATGCTTACAGTGAAGGATCTGTAAAAGAGATTATTTACAATCAGGCTGGATTTGCCGGTTTGCAGACCAAACTTTCGCTTAACAGGGAAAATATATTGATTACATTGATGGAAAGCGAACTATTGGTAACAAGCTATATCAGCAAATTAAGCAGTATAAAAGATCAAAAAATAACACTAATTGCTCCCCTGCAGTGGAAAAATTTTGATAAGATAGAAACAGAATATTTTTTAAAGCTGAATACCCATTTTTTTGAACCCAATTTCGTAGACTATGAAGATACTGCCACCAAGGCATTTATACTTCGATTCCGCGGAAAATATTTAACGGAACCCAATGAAATGGCTTTTACAGGACATGATGTTGCCCTGTACTTCCTCTCTGCTTTGATGAATTATGGTAATGACTTTCCTGATCAACTATCAAAACTTAAGGTTTCTACTTTACAAACCAGGTATATTTTTAAAAGAGCCGGTGAAAACAATGGCTTTGAAAACACTTTTGTGAATATATACAAGATGCAGGATTATAAGTTTGTAAAAATGAACAAATAACAGCCAGAGTTTGGATTTTAACCGAAAGCGCTTTGATAATCTTAGAATTTTAAAAATATCAATCATTATTATTAGAATACTTGGTTTAAAATGAGTAATTTTGCAGTTCAATTACACGGGGCTGACCGGTTTTGACAGCAAGAAAGTGGGATTGTAAGCATGCCGAGTGTGGTAAATATGACTCGTTAAACCCAAGTTACACAGCCAATAAACGGCGACAATTATTCTTACGCTTTAGCAGCTTAATCTAGGATTTAGCAGCTATTTGCTCCCCAAAAAGCTTTGACTAACGGCGTTTTGAACGGAGCATCATAAATGTTGGTATAGCTTTTGTAAGGCGCTGGTACAAAAGTGAAATAAAAGTGATACGGCATTGATAGGTTGGTTTTTTACCGGTTAATTGCCCGACAATTAATAAAAAACTAAGCATGTAGAAGGCAGTTTTGCTGCTTGTTTGGACCAGGGTTCGACTCCCTGCAGCTCCACAACAAACAAAACAAAAGGATTGTAAATCAATTAGTTTACAGCCCTATTTATTTTTATAACACAATTTTACACACAAATTTTATATTTAACTAATCTATTCTTATTCTGATATTTTATTATAATTAATTGTTTAATTGCTTTTATATATTGCAAATT
>CAIUKU010000226.1 GCA_903899825.1 uncultured Bacteroidales bacterium
CTTGTCGGGAGTAAGTTCCTTCTCTATTAAATCTCTGTCAATTGCGTCAATTATCTCCTGCATTGCCGTAGTTGTATTTAATCAGCGTTAAACGTGCTGTTTATATCTTTTCCTAAATTATATACATGGGTTTTCAGTCTTTGAGCCCATGCTGCATCTGAATTCTTTTTATCAAAGATAGTGTAAGAAATCGGTTTCCCAAAGGTAATTATAATTTCTTTATCCCTTTGTTTGTACATTTCATCAACCAGGTAAAGCATTTCGATATTAGCTTTTATCCCAAAAAAGGAGCGTAGCCTGGCAAGGTTATAAAACCAATTTGAATTACGGCCATTTATATGACAAGGTATAATATCGCGCTGATGCCCTTTGGCTTTGGAAATAAAACTCTTTTTCCATTCGAGGTCAAAAATTTCGCCTTGCTGTTTCCTCGAGCACAGGCCGGCCGGGAAAAACAGCAACGCTTTATCCGAAGCAAATGCATTGTCGATCAGTCTTGCATTTCCTGCATTGGAGCCATGCTTATTGATAGGAACGAAAAGCCCTTTCAGGTTTGGAATATTCATAAGCAGATCATTCACCGGGAAAACAATATCTTTCCGCACCTTCCCCAAAACCCACATGAGCGCCATACCGTCGAGGCCACCTAATGGGTGATTAGCCGCAACGATCCAATGCCCTGTGACAGGAATATTTTCGAGTCCGCGATACTCTATCCTTACGCCAAACTCTTTCAGAACAGCATCCAGAAAATCGAGGTCATACCGATCGCGGTGCCTGATGAGAATCCCATTCAGATCGTCCTGATGAATTACTGTTTTGAGATATTTCAGTAAAAAATTTGGCAGAATTTTGGGCAAACGAGGATTTTTACCTGCAATCACTTTGTCGAGGTCAAGTAAGAATTGTCCATCCTCGTTGCTAACAAGCTGATCTTCCATAGAATGATAGTACTTATAAACAGTAAAAACGCTTACCGGATAATGCAAAATTAGTGATTTTCCGAAACATATATAATATAAGGTATTTAAGAATTTAATAACACAAAGCATCAATAATAGCACATAAGTACTGCTAACATTGAATATCTAATTCATTTAATAGCATTTATACGTGCTACAGAATACATTTAAGCTAAAAGCCTTATGAAATAAGCATTCTGTGTATTGTTAATAAATAAATGTGGGAGTAAATGGTAAAAAGTGGGAATTCTACTGTAAATTTACGGCAAAATAAACGTACCCATGATTCCCATTCAAGGTGAGCACATATGCAGGGTTGATGCAAAAGGAAGATTTCTTCTTCCTGTTGCATTGAAGAACCAGCTAATGGCATCTTTAAACCAGGGTTTCATAGTAAAAAGAAGCATTTTCAGTTCATGCCTCGAACTCTATCCCAAACCCAACTGGGATGAGCTTATCACCAAGATAACCAGTAAGTTGAACAGATTCCGGAAAGAGGACAATGATTTTATCAGGGCATACAATGCCGGCTTAAAAGAAGTTGAGCTGGACGGAACCGGTCGTATTCTTATCCCCCGCGACCTGGCAATATTTGCCGAAATAAACGGTGATATTGTGATAACTGCAAAAATGAACTGTATTGAAATTTGGGACAAAGCGAAATACGATGAAATTGTAAACGCAACCCAGACTAATATTTCTGATTTAGCCGAGAAAATATTAGGGAATATTAACCTCAACGAATGAAAAC